>DATKWE010000001.1:0-6173 GCA_035529735.1 Desulfobacterales bacterium
CCCTGAAAATTGGCCCTGTAGCAACAGCGGCATTAATGCTTATCTTCATTTCTTGCTTTATAGGACTTGTTTGGTTTAGGCGGAAGTACAAACAATAACTAATTATCATAAACTACCCTTGAAGGCAGGTCCGGAAATGGCCCTGCCTTTTTTATCTTTTTATGCAGTTTTCTGCTATGAGAATTTAAATACCAGAGCCTTGAAAATCGTGTGATATCGTTTTTTGAATAGGGGCAAATCCTTTTTCTCGCGTTTGCCCTTTTGATTTTTTATGAAATTTTGATATATGTAATCATCAGAAATTGCTTTCTGATCGTAATACTGGATAGCGCAACAGTCGATTCAGACTATCGCTTGTATTCTACAGTACCAATCTATTCTTTGAGGCCTTTCAGCTTTTTCTTGCGACGATTACACCCAAAAATATTTAAAAACCTGTCAAAAAGTGGCACTGTAACTGCTAAATAATGTCATATAATTTAAATATGCAATTCGCCTATTTAAGCTAACTGCTTGGAATCTAATCACTTCCATGTTGTTTTGGGTGTCAAAAGGATTTGGCATGATTTCTGCTATAACTATGAACCATGTTAGGGAAACTCTTTTTAATCAATATGTATTAATGCAATTAAGTGCCACCCAACTTCAACACCTGTATAAAATATATAAAACATGATGTGCACCGAGCTAAAAAAACGGCATTTAGGGAAGGATAGAAGACAATAGGATTGTTGAGAGCCCAAATAAAGAAACTCCTATACATTTCAAATGATCATCGCAAAATGGGAACCCAACGTTTTAAGATATTTGACACTATATAACTGATCGGAACTTGTATCGAATGAAATTCAACTAAGGAATCAAACATGGATCATAATCAAAATCCAGTTCACTCCAAAGGCGATAGAAATGTTTTTTGCCCTTATTATCGAAATTGTCTGGATTATGCTGTCGAACTTCAATGGGAATATTGGGCCTGTTTGGATTGTCAGCATGAACAAAAGGAAATATTCGTTGCAGACGTCTTGTTATTGCCAGTAGACACTGATCCGTATTACTCGTTTTCACCGTCGTTTTATAAGCAAGCAGCAAATATCTCATTATAGTAAACAGGTTATCCCCTGTTCACCCAGCTGCAATATGGAAATCAGGCACTTTTGGAAAAATAGATAGTAAAACTTAAAAGGAATCAAACATGAGTTTTGCACAGCAAGATATGACGGTAATTTCCATCGAGGATATATCAAAACGAAAGTTTAATCCTCCTGCCCCTGAAAATCTAAAACAAACCGGACTCAACGAGAAGCTTATTGAAGATCTTATCTTTAAACTCCTACATTGTCGGGGAGTAATGACCGGCAGACAAATTGCCGATGAAATCTGTCTTCCGTTCAAATCAATTGAACATATCCTGTTGGACTTAAAACAACAACTATTTCTGGCGTACAAATCCGATTCCGGTATGAATGATTTTGTCTACATGCTGACAGAGCAGGGGCGAACAAAAGCTATCATAGGTGTTGAATCTTCTGCCTACGTTGGTTCCGCTCCGGTTCCTTTCACGGAATATTTAAAAAGCGTTGAGAGCCAATCCATTCAAAATGAAACTCCCGGGGTTGAAGAATTACGAGAAGCATTCCATGACTTAATGCTGGAACAATATGTCTTTTATACGTTGGGACCGGCAATTAACTCGGGCAGAGGCGTGTTCTTGTACGGTGCACCGGGAAACGGTAAAACGTCCATCGCCAAGAGAGTTCACAAATGCTTTAAAGATGCCATCTATATACCCAAAACACTGCTTATCGGCGGTGAATTGCTGAAATTCTACGACCCTCAGTGGCATAAAGCTGTCGAGGATAAAGGGGTTCGATACGACAGACGATGGATTAAAATTGAGCGGCCGGCCGTTATCGTCGGTGGAGAAATGGATTTGGATTCCTTGGGAATCAAGTACAATCCCCAGACCAAAATCTCAGAAGCTCCGCTTCAAATGAAAGCCAATTGCGGCACCTTTGTGGTGGATGATTTCGGCCGTCAACGGATCAGTCCAAGGGATTTGTTGAACCGATGGATTCTTCCTCTGGAAAAGCGAATTGATTTTCTGACCCTATCCAACGGGATTAAGTTTCAAGTCCCATTTGACGAGCTGCTTATTTTTTGCACCAACATAGATCCAAAAGAATTGTTAGATGAGGCTTTTTTAAGACGGATACCCTATAAAGTTAAGCTCAAGGATCCATCCGAAGAAAAGTTTCGGCACATCATGAAGTTTATGGCACCCAAATATGACATAGAATATGATGACGCCATGGTAGATTATTTAATTATGAACTATTTTCGTGGAAAACGTCCGTTCAGAAGTTGCCATCCAAGAGACATACTCGAGCAGATTGTAAATGCTTCAGCGTACCAACGTATAAAACCCAGATTGACGAAAGACCTCATTAAACTGGCGGCTTTCAATTATTTTGCTGCAATGGAACATAATAATAAAAAAGGTTAACTTTTTCTGTTTATCTCGGATGTAGGTTGTTAATGCGTTCGGTGGTCCTGTATGTCATTCTTGTGCTTTCTTTCTGGCTTAAATTTTCAATTCAGTACCCTTTAATATGATGAGGATTTCGATATGAAATCATCAACCCCAAACCGTTTTACTTATGCTATAATTGAGGGTTTGCATGTAATGGATCGTAATGAATTGTAATGAATCGTTAAGGATAAATGCACCCCAGGCGCCCCCGGAAATTGAATACTTTATTGTTTATATGTCACGTTTGCATGAGATGCCATTATAATCTATACCTCTCACCTCTGTAAAACCATTGATTCATTGCATTTTTACAATCATCCGAAACTTTAATGATCACTCATAAGATACTAATAAACAAAGATATAACGAGAGAATAGTAGATATCAGCAGGTACTTTTTTCAAGATCAGATTTGAAGGGTCAAGTTCATTAGTATAACCGCATAAACCTGTAAATTCATATCTGGCTGTAAACAGGAATTATGAAAGATTTAACTTTTTTGGTATGTTGTTTTGATGTGTTCAGAGGTTTTTTTGAAAGGTCATAAAAGAAAAAGGATAACACATTTCGTGTTACCCTTAATGCTTAATATTCAGGATTTTTAGCCACAGGCACTGGATGTTGCACAGGCTGAACATCCTTCTTCAAACTCTAATGAGCAATCAAATTGAAATCCAGATCTTGTAAAATCAACCTTGATCGGTTCTGCTTCTTTCATAAACTCTTTATCAATAATAAATTGAAAACCGTCAATGTCGAAGACATTGTCTGTATCTTTTGGCTCATCCAGATCCAAGGCAAGGGATGGGAGGCCACATCCTCCTGCATTTAAAAAGATACGGATTGGTGAGACCTCTCTATTTTTGAAATATTCAGCAATCTTATCTGTAGCTGATTTTGTAACTTCAAGCATAATATTCTCCTTTTATTAGAAATATCTGTATGGCTTAATAATTTTAAAACCTACAAAAAAATAGTTACGGCTATTGGATTTGTCAATATAGGTATGGGTTGTAAAAAAACTAAATCATAGAAAGCAATGTTGAACTGCTCAGACCAATACTTGATTTTACAAAGACAAGATGATTCGAAATATCACTTGATAGAGGGATTTTTGACTTAGATATTACAACTTCTGAACCGACCTTATATTTACAGATACATGCAATCTTGAAGTTGTCCCAATTAATTATGGTTATGGTGCACTTGCAACTTGAATTCACCATATTCCGGACCCCCCCTCACCCGGAAAGTCCTTTGAGGATCAGGTTTTTTTGTTTTTCTTTGTTCCGTTTGTCCTTCTCAACAAAAATCGGTTTCCCGCTGTCATAGGCTTTTCCCGTATAGTACATCAGGGTTGCCGGCGTCGACGGAGAGGGCGTAAAAATCTGAATCTGACGGGGTTTGAACTTGAGGACCCTGTGGCTGAAGCGGTTTAAGCGCTCCATGTCCTGGCGTGTACATCCCGGATAAGCAGCGATAAAATAACAGGTTAAGAACTGTTTTTTCTCCATCCTGCGATTGATCTTTTCAAAACAGCGGAAGAATTCCATAAAGCTCTCAATGGAGGGTTTTCCCATGAGCGCAAGGATATGATCTTCGGAATGCTCGGGTGCGACCTTCAGTTGTCCGGAAATATGATGCCGGATAATCTCTTCAAGATATTGAAGGCCGTATGTTTGATCTTTTAGCACCAGATCATGGCGTATTCCGGAACCGATGAAAACCTTTTTAACCTTCGGCATCTGCCTGAGTTTTTTCAGCAGGGCAATCTGGGGGAGATGGCTGATTTCCAGCTTATTGCAGACGACCGGAGTCAGGCAGCGCTTGTTGCGGCATGTGCCTTTGGTTTTTTTTCGCTTGCATTCGATGCCGTACATATTGGCGGTGGGGCCTCCGACATCGTGAATGTACCCTTTAAATTCAGGATGGTGGGTTAAAATCGACGCTTCCTTCAGAATGGACGCTTCGCTCCGATCCACAACCCTTTGCCCCTGATGTACGGATATGGCGCAGAAGTTACAGTCGCCATAACATCCTCTGTGAGTCGTGATTGCAAAACGGATGGTTTCAAGTGCCCGCACCGCCCCCCATGCTGCATAATACGGATGGACGTCACGTTCATATTCAAGCTCATGAATATGGTCCAGTTCCTCGCTCGTGGGCGGAAACTGAGGAGGATTCTGGATCAGATACCGGCTGTCCTGTTTCTGGCAAAGACCTTTTCCGGTTATCGGGTCATTGTTTTTATAAAAAACCTTAAACATTTCACTGAACTTGGCGCTGTCCACCGCAACATCCGCATGGGATGGGAGTTCTATGTAACCTTCTTTTTTTTCTCCGGCAATATAGCAGATTCCGAGGACATCCGTAACCGGTCGGCGCTGCCGGATGTTTTCTGCCAGTTCAAGCGTCGTTTTTTCCCCCATTCCATAGACCAGAATATCGGCCTTGGCGTCAAAAAGAATGGACCGCCGTATACTGTCGGACCCGTAATGATAATGGGGGATGCGTCTGAGGCTCGCTTCAATCCCGCCGATAACAATCGGTTTTGTCTTTTTGAAATATCGGCGAACAAGGTTGGTATATGCGATAACCGCCATGTCCGGACGTCTGATATTTAGACCGCCGCCGGTCAGATCATCTCGCTTTCGCCGTTTATTCGTCGCAGTATAATTGGATATCATGGAGTCCATGCATCCCGAAGTAATTCCCCAGAAAAGATTCGGCTCCCCCAGCCGCCCGATATCTTTTCCACTGTTGATATCGGGCTGCGCTATTATGGCTACCGTGTAACCGGCGTCTATCAGTACCTTTCCAATGACCGCGACGCCGATATACGGCGAATCCACATAGGTGTCTCCTGTTACCAGTATGACGTCCGGGGATTTCCAGCCAAGAGCATTCAGCTCATTTTTAGTTGTGGGAAGAAACATTCAGAAAAATCCAGGTCAATTCGTGTTCGTCGTGTGAAAGATGGAGAAAGGTTATGTCATCTGAGCGCATCGGTACAGTTATTTATTTAGTATCAGTAAAGAATCCTGGCCAATAGGAATAGGCCTTGGTTTGCCCTTGAAAGGGGCTGATCTCCTGCAAACCCGGCAAGTTAGAAGTGCCTAAAGTGAGCTAAAGTGCCTAAAGTTATGGAGTCGCTTCGCTCCGCTGATTTTATATAATTGATAGAATTCCTTAACCCTGGCCCAGACCGGTCACCAATACTCCATACTCAAAAGGCATGTTTGTAATGGTGCATAGGTCATATCAAAATATGAGCAATGCGCACCAGGGCGGGCGTTAGCTCACTTTAAACTTTAGTTCACTTCAAACTCTTGCAACGCTTCTTCAGGCAGAGCCGGACAACTCTGACCTGGCCCGGCCCATAGGACCAGGTTTTTCAGGACTAATAAAAAAGCAGTCGTCGTTAACTATTGACAAACTCGTAAAAAGTCCGATTTAGACGGTTTCGTAAAAAGTTCAAATTCAAGGCGTGCAAATTTTGCAATCATGAGGCGTACTTATCGTACGTTGAATGATTGCGAAATGCAGCACAACGCAGAAGTTGGACTTTTTACGAGACCGTCAACTATTTAAAAGTGATTTAAAATAGGCAGGAACCTTTGTCTCAAAGGTCATTTTCTCTT
>DATKWE010000002.1:0-13417 GCA_035529735.1 Desulfobacterales bacterium
GCGGGATTGGCAAAAACAATTTTTCCTTTAGAGGTTATTTCTAAAATTCCTTCTGACATTGCCTCCAATATAATATGAAATTTTTTCTTAATGGTCGGCAGTTCCTTGGTTATTTTCTCCATAAGATCCTTACCTTTTGAAGCATGCCATGCTTTTTGACAAACTCGTAAAAAGTCTTTTGTGAGCGATACCTGATCATTCCCAAATGGTCACTGAGCGAGCAAAACGGACTTTTTACGAGACCATCATACTTGACTGGTTATATATTATTTAATCAATGATAAAACATCACACATTGAGATTCCTTGACGTCAATTTTAAGGGTAAAAGGTTTATCCAATCTGACATGTCGTAGATACGTCGTCTCCTGGATAACAGGTTGTGAACCTACCCATTCCCAATCAAAATAATCGTCAGAGTCTTCAGTAATCGTAATGTAATGAATACCCAGAGACGTTATATTTTGAAAAAAGTGCGATCCCTGGGAAGGATCAGCCTTTAATTTTTCATTTCTAAGTTCAATCATGGCGCCGACCCCTGAAATATTGCGCCACCGTACCGGTATCCCAAGCCATCGATCAGCGGACCCCCACCGTCCGGGGCCAACGAGAAGATAAGGGCGTTTTTCTTTGAGTAAGCTATCATTTAACCCATCAATTTCTTGTGCCATTCGTATCGTGGCTTCGAGTTGAAAATCATCAGGCTTAACATATACAATATCTGCCATTTCCTCATTCTTTCCATTCCCAAGGGCCTGTTTGGAACGGCAAAATGCTTTTTCAATTTCTTGACGGGTGATTTGAACCTCAAACCTTTCTCCACCGGCAACCATCGGTCGCATTTGAAGAAAAAAGAACTCGCTTTTCTTATTTTTATCGGAACTCAGGTTGACCGAAAATTCAATCTCTACAGGGCATCCCATACCCTTTCGCCCCAATTCGAGCATGTCTGACAATAATTGAGGTAAAGGGAATATGTTGTACTTTAATACCTGAGTAAAAGTTAAAATCTTTGGTCCCGGCATATAGCCTGTATCACGAATTCGATCTTCTTCCGGCACATACGTACTGGCAAGCAGCTTTACAGCATACTCCGCTTCAGCATCGTCAACCTCCCTTTTCACCAGGTTTGAATATTTCAGGAAGTTGAGTTCATCGGGATAATTTCGAATCTGTAAGGCATAAAAAAAACGCTGGGCGTTTGCCAGGATATCATCAACCATGGAAAATTGGGGCATAACACTTGGATATTTTGGAGAAAAACGTATCGTTCGGCCACCTTCCACAACGGTCTTTCCCAGTCCCAGAGCAATATGGGCAATTCCCTCTTCAGGTTTCATCTTGGAAATCGGATAAAAATTATGAGACTGGGCTACTCCGGAAATTGCCGGATAGAAATAATCTCCAGATTCTTCTCCGGTCAGTTGCTGGATGATAACACCCATCGCCTCTTCCTGGGGCTGGTTTGATGTACTGCGGGAGAATGCCTTAGCCTCTTCATAATAGGTAGAAGCATACACCAGTTTTATGGCGGTAATAAGATGTTCAAGTCGCTTCGAGAGTTCGGGATGGTTATTGGGAATCATATAAGTTTCGTAAATTCCGGCATACGGTTGGAACTGCGCATCTTCAAGCAAACTCGAAGAGCGCACCGACAGGGGATATTTTACCTGGGCCAAGTAAACTTCCAATTCTTTTACCAGCCACTCCGGCATAACTGCCTTTAAAAATACGGCGTTAATTTCTTCATTTGCAAAACTTTGGGTGGTAAAATCCTTTAGGCCGTTCAGTTTGATAAAAGATTCAAAACCGTCCGTGCTCACAACCAAGGTTTTTGGAATTTCGATGTGAATTTCCGGATAATTTTCGTAAATTATCGGACTCTGATGGAGCAGGGCGGACATGAAGGCCAAGCTCCGGGCCTTACCCCCCAGCGATCCTTGGCCAATTTTAACAAAGTCCATAATATCTGCATCGAAATTATGGCTCTTGAACTGAGCGACCACACCTTTTTGACGCCATTTCCGTAACGCATGGACATTGGCGATAATATAACTCCGCATGTCGTGGGCGCTTGAAAAATCAGAGGCTTTGACCTCACGGAACTTGGAAGCAAGGGGGATTTCCGAACGAGACATAATCCAGTTGGAAAAATGATTGCGCTTGGCATGATAACAAAGCGATTCATCCGGTATCTTAGCAACCTTTACCTCAAGCGCACGAAGGTCAGACGCTCGATCAATTTCCGTACCGTCCGGCATGCGGAAAACAAAATCGCCAAATCCTAAATTGTTGAGAAAAAAATTGTGTAACTCTTCAAGAAGGTTTGGAGAATTTTTGTCCAGAAAAACAGCCGGGATTTGATCTGCTTTTGTTTTATTGGATGATTTTGAACTCATCAAAAGAAGGGGAAGATCAGGGATTTCCTTTCTCATTTGTGAAAGTAACACAAACCCTGCATTATCGACCATCTTTCCATTTCTAGGAATGCGGGTATCCGAAATAACGCCGAACAGAAATGACCGGTACTTCTGATATAGTTCCATGGCCTCTTCATAGTTTTCCGCTAACAGGATTTTGGGCCTGGCCCGCATTGTGAGCAACCGATGTTCCTCATTGATACCCACTTCAAGGACAGCCTGGGTTTGCTTAACAACTTCTTTGTAAATCAGAGGCAGAAAAGAGGAGAAATAAACGGGAGAATCCTCAACCAGAATCAGCACTCGGACCATTGCTTTCTGGGTGTCGCGTTCAACATTCAGTCGGTCTTCCACGTTTTTAACCAGGGCAAGCAACAGATCGGAATTGCCGGACCAGATAAAACTTTTGTCAATCCCTTTAAGACCTTTGTTTTTTGTTAAGGGATAAATTTCCCTGGGGTTGTGAGCCAGTAGAATAACAGGAAGACTCGGATTAATTTTCTTAATTTCCAGACCCAATGAAAAGGCATCCATGTCATCTATATTCGGCATGGTTAAAACCATATCGAAATTTTTCTTATTTAGGTGAGACAATGCTTCCCTGGCGGAAGACACCCGAGTCACCCTGGGGGGCAGGCTAAGATTTAATCCACTGTACTCATTTATAATTCTTGATGCAGGGCTGCCATCTTCTTCCAATATGAACGCATCATAGGGACTGGAAACAAATAAGATCTCACGCACCTTGATTGACATCAACTCGTGAAAAATTTTTAAATGTGAATAAAATTCACCGGGTATTTCATTATATTCTTGAAGCATCCTTTTTTCCGATTTGATGTTGATCAGGATAGTCGCGAGAAAAATATTTCCAGGGGTGGATAGGCGCCACCAGAGACAATTTTAAAACGTCTCTGGTGGAAGGCTATCGCAATTTAAATATTTTTTCAAGAATCGATTATCCGGAGGGCTTCCTCCCGAAAAGCGTCCATTACGTATTGGGTGCCTGTGATTTTGGCACACTCTTCGGTCAGTGAAAATATGTCATTTCGACGGATGTATTTGACGGCCCAGTTTCTGGACCCGGCCATTATTTGTTGAAGTCCAACCTTGATTTTATCAACGGCGCTAAAAATTCCGACCGCACCCAAAGGAAGACGTTCGGCTTCCGAACCGTATTTTTCTTTTAAGACTTCATAATTCATGAATATTTCTTCTTTGGTCGACCCAAATTTCAGTACCGTCGAAGGAAGTCCGCCGTCTTCTCCCCGCAGCCATTTTTCAGTGTTTTTACCCACCATTCCCGGGATCATTAACGCACGGCCCATGCATACGGCCTTACAGTAAGGTGCACCCAAGGCCAGGGCCTTGAAAACATGATCTTCGGATGAAAAACCACCGGCAAATGCTATGTCCGGGGGCCGTTTTCCTCTTTGGGCCAAGCGTTCACACAACTCATAGGCCATGGAGTGAAGATATATCGATGGAATACCCCACTCATTCATCATTCTCCAGGGGCTCATTCCGGTCCCTCCAGGCGCACCGTCAATGGTCAAAAGGTCAATGCCGGCGTCGCTGGACCAGCGTATGGCCATGGCCAGTTCTCTCATCGGGTAGGCGCCTGTTTTTAGTGTTATACGTTTGGCACCGAGCTTTCGCATCCTTTCAACCTCATTCATGAAGCCTTCCTGGTCAATGAATCCGAGACGCGAGTGTCTCTCAAATTGCTTCAGAGGACCGGCTTTAAAAGCGGCTTGAAAAGCGGGTTTTTCCGGGTCCGGTGTAACAATATAGCCACGTTTTTTCAATTCCAGTGCCCGGCTTAAAGAGTTGACTTTAATTTCACCACCGATACACTTGGCGCCTTGCCCCCATTTCAGTTCGATGGTTTCCACCCCGAGCTTATCAATCACGTATTCCGCAACACCGTTACGGGTGTCCTCAACATTCATCTGAACAAGGATATCCCCGTAGCCTTCATGATAACGACGATATTCTTTTACACGGCGGTCCATTTCCGGAGATTTTGTAACCTTGCCGTTACCGTTGAGTTCCAACTCAGGGTCAATTCCGCATACATTCTCTCCGCACACCAGGGTGATACCGCTAATTGCAGCCCCTATGGCAAAATGTTCCCAGTTTCTGCGGGCAATATCTGTACTGCCGAGGGCGCCGGTAAAAATAGGCACTTTCATCTTCACTTTGTCTTTGACACCAAAAGATGTTTCGGTATCTACTGCCGGGAATGTCGCCTTATCCGGATCGGGCTCCACGCCTTTCGCCCCCAATGCGTATCCCATAATATTAAGGTGAGAGTAATCAACTGGATAATCCTTATCGGCACCGGCAGTGACTCTTCCGAAGGGCTCCGGATAAAGGAGCTCGCGCCCACGAAAGGTAGCCCTGAACAGATCGCAATTGCCCTTACAGCCATCAATGCATCGGCTACAGATACCGGATTGGGGGGCAACGTTTCGAGATCGGTTTTTTGTTTGTAAAGCTTCATTGGCATTCGGTCGATGTAAATTCATAACGATTCTCCTTGTACAGTATTAATTAAAACAAAAAAGGCGTCTCCTCCATATATAAGGTAAAGACGCCTTTGTCTCAAATTTAAAAAAAAATCCCCACACGCCATTGTATGGAAATTTGTTATTAACACTAAAAATTTTATCTTTCTTTAGCTGTACTAATATGAATTGTCAAGTTTTTATTATTGAAAGCCGGAATAATGTGAAAGCTATATTTAAAAATTTTATAGGTTTCTTATTTGCATTCCAATTATTCAAATCCGTTATGGTCATGTATTCCATATAAAATAAGGGTGCGGAAACCCGCTTCGTGTTATTTTTGACCGAGTTGCACAGCAATGCCGGAAGGCAGAACCATCGGCATTTAGCGCGGGGAGCTTCACTCGATTGTGATACGATAGATATGGCAGCGTCAATGAAGCGTGCCGATCACCTTATTGTTGTCTTCTATTTGTTCGATTCTGACCTGAACCATCGAATTGATAAGATCGTCACCACCACCTATATAAACGGGTATATAGTTTGATGTTATTCCCTTTAAAAAACCGGTTGATTCGTCTCTTTTGCTTTCAATGAGAATTTTAACCTTTTTCCCTATAAACTTTTTGTAAAAGGCCTGTTTCTTTTGATTGCCGAGGGTGCGCATTTTTTCACACCGGGCCTTGATGGTTCTTGAATCAACCTGTTGAGGATATTTACTTGCCGGTGTCCCTTTTCGAACCGAAAACGGGAAAACATGCAGATACGTGACGGGCAGTTCTTCGATGAGTGAATAGGTATTCTCAAAAGCTTTTTCGGTTTCACCCGGGAATCCGATCAGCGCATCCACACCGATGGCGGCATGGGGAATCAATGAATTAATTTTGACAATGAGATCCCTGAAAAACGAGCGTGTGTAGGGCCGGTGCATTTTTTTTAGGACAAAATCATCTCCGCTCTGCAAAGGAATGTGAAAATGGTCACAAAAAAGGTCCGTTTCCGCCACAAGGGTTAATATATCTTCTGTCAGCTCATGGGGTTCTATGGAACTGAGTCGAACGCGATGGATGGGATTCGATTCATAAATTCGGCTTAACAGCCCTGCCAGGTGGTATTTGGGTGAAAGGTCGAGTCCATAGGCGCCGAGGTGCACGCCGGTTAGAACAACTTCATGGTATCCGGCGTGTTTTAGGTGCCGGATGTTTTCCAATACCTTCTCAGGCGCCATGCTGCGACTGCGTCCGCGTGCATAGGGGACAATGCAGTATGTGCAGAAGGTGTCACAACCGTCCTGTATCTTTAAAAAAGGACGGGTTCTGTTTCCGAAGACCGTCACCGGGACCTGTTTGAAATCGTGCTCGAATAATATGTTACGCCGGATCAGGGTCGGGCGGCGGCGATTTTCCATGGATGAAGACCGAACAATCTCGGGAATTTTATGTTTATCCCCATGACCGATAACGGTGTGAACACCGTCTATTTCCAGAATTTCATCCGGTTCGGTCTGGGCATAACAACCGGTGACCACAATACGTGCCTTTGGATTGGATCGTATGGCCTGCCGCACAGCCTGTCTGGACTGCATGGAGGCTTTCCGGGTGACCGTACAGGTATTGATAATGCACAGGTCTGCCGTATCTTCGGCGGAGGCTGGAACACAACCCGAATTTCTCAACTGCTGGGCCATGGCATCCGTCTCGTATTGATTGACTTTGCAGCCCAGAGTGGTGGTTCTAAATTTAAAGGTGTTGTTAAATTTCATATGTTTTGTATGGGCGCAATCCAACCGCCGCCGAGCACCTCATCATCCCGATAAAACACAGCACACTGCCCGGGAGTAATCGCCGCCTGGGGTTTTTCAAACCGGACAATCGCTGTTTTTCCGTTTACGGGGAACAGTTCGGACGCTGCTGCTTTGTGACGGTACCGAAGGCGCGTGTAGACTTTAATCGGATGCCCCGGTGTTTCCCGGATCCAGTTAATATTTTTCACCCTGCATTCCGAAGCGAGCAAATTTTTTTTAAACCCAACCGTTAGGAGGTTTTCCCCGGCGTCCATACGGATCACGTAGTATGGCTCGGAAGCCGGGCAGTTAATCCCCCGCCGCTGACCGATGGTGAAAAGATGAAGCCCCTTGTGCTCACCCAGCACGTTGCCGCTGACATCTTTTATCGGACCGGGTGTCGGTTTAAAATCCTGTTGTTGGGCAAGAAACGCGCCATAATTTTTATCCCTGATAAAGCATACATCCTGGCTTTCTTTTCTTTTAATCGGTCTGAGGCTCTTGTTCGCGGCCAGCTTGACAACATCGGATTTTGTCATGGTTCCAAGGGGGAAGCAGGCGCCGGCCAGCTGTTGCTGGGTCAAGCGTGCCAGAAAGTAGGACTGGTCCTTTTTCGGGTCAACCCCTTTAAGAAGATGAAACTTTCCGGTGTTGTCGCTGTTTATTCTGGCATAGTGACCGGTGGCGAGGGTTGATGCACCCAGTTTTCGGGCAAAGTCAAAAACAGTTCCGAATTTAATCGACGGATTGCATACCATGCATGGATTGGGGGTTTTACCGGCCTGATAGGTTTGAATGAAATAATCGACAACCTTGTTTTTGAATTCGCTGCTGCAATCTATTATTTTAATTTCGATATCGAGCTGATCCGCAATGTATGAAAGCGTGTGTGAGGGTTGAGATTTTGCCACAGACAGATTCGCTGTCTCCGTGTTTGCACGGGGTGTATTTCGATGGTCATCCGGAGATTGAGGTTCGTGTCCGGTAAGAAAGTGAATTCCGATGATCTCATGTCCCTGTTCCTTTAACAGGTGGGCAGCCATCAGAGAATCTATGCCGCCGCTTAAGGCAATGGCTGTTAAGCGCTTCATTTAAAAAAAGTTTTATTTGAGGGGCGAACTTCCATGGCCCGGGTGGGGCAGGCGGTAATGCAAAGTTCACAAACGCTGCATTTGGACTGGTTAAAATCAACATACATTTCAGGTCGTTGAATCGACAGTGCGCCGGTTGGACACACCGATGTGCAGGTGCCGCAGTGGGAGCATCTTTTTTGGATGCGCTTTATTTCCTGGGATGCATTTTGCACCTGAACGCCCCGGTGTTCGAGATATTTTACCCCCTCTTTGAAGTTTTTTCGGGTTCCGGTGAGTTCCAGAACCATGATCCCCTCTTTTCTGGGAAGTATGGACGCATTGAGTATATTGAAAGTAAGGTCGTAATCTTTTACAAGGTAACAAACGATCGGCTTTTCCACTTCGGTCTTTGGAAAGCGAAGAATCAGTATTTTGGAATACACGGCGGCCTCCTATTAGCACTTTATTTTTTATCAAAAACATATTAGTTTAATTATAGTTACTTGTCCTGTCAACTGCAACCTGAAATTCCAGCTTGACGGTATCGGAATTTCCTTTTTTTGAGTCCCGCTTTAAGCGGGGCGTCATATAGAATCGCGAAGCGATTGTATAACCTGAACAACTATTTTAGGGAACCCGTCCATGAACCCTTTTGCCTACCGAACAACAGGACTCGCCATCAAAACACTGGCCGGCCTTTCAAAAGCCAAAATACGGATTCACGGCAAAGAGAATATCCCCGAAGGTTCCGTCATCTTTGTGATCAATCATTTTACCCGGATCGAGACACTTTTTCTGCCCTATCATATCCATCAGATCACCCGTGTTCCGGTCTGGTCCCTAGCCGATTATCAGCTTTTTGAAGGGGGACTGGGTGTATTCCTCGAAAAAGTCGGGGCTGTTTCCACAAAAAATCCCCATAGAGATCTTCTAATTATCAAGAGCCTGCTGACCGGTGAGGCCATGTGGATAATTTTTCCCGAAGGGTGCATGGTCAAAAACAAGAAAATCGTTGAAAAGGGACGGTTTATGATATCGTATGCCGGCGGCAAACACCCGCCGCACACAGGGGCCGCCACGCTGGCACTCCGAACGGAATTTTACCGGCAGCGGCTGCGCATCATGTCACGGGAATTTCCTGAAGAAGCAGCACGGTTGATGAAACTTTTTCAGATCGATTCACTGGAACCGGTTCTGGAACGCCATACCTGTATTGTTCCTGTCAACATTACCTATTACCCCCTCAGAGCACATGAGAATATTCTCAGCAGCCTGGCGGTTCATCTGGCGGATGGTATTCCGGAACGTGCCGTGGAAGAGATTATGACAGAAGGCTCCATGCTGCTATCCGGGGTCGATGTGGATATTCGATTTGGAGAACCGATCGAAATCAAGAAGTTTATGAATCGGTCGGCCATCAAACGGGATATTTCTTCAAAACACAGCATCCGCTTTGATGATCCCATCCCTTCAAAGCGCTCGATGCGAAACGTCGCCCTGAAGATTATGCAGCGCTACATGTCTGCCATCTACCGCATGACCACCGTTAACCATGATCACATTTTCGCATCCATGCTCAAGCTGATTCCGTTCAAAAGAATCGATGCGTATGATCTGAGGCAAAGGGCATTTCTATTGGTTGGGGATGATCTTGAAGAGACCGGGGTACATCTCCATAAAGAACTCCGCTTGGATCAGACACACTTGCTGGTAGACGACCGGCTCAACAAGTTTAAAGACTTTATCACGGTCGCTGAAGAAAAAGGCGTTGTCGAAAAGACGGGCGATGCGATGGTAAAGGACACATCAAAATTTATTTCTGCTTTCGATTTTCATCGTATTCGCATCGACAATCCGGTTGCAGTTATCGCAAATGAAGTTGAACCCTTGACAAAGCTGCAGCGAAGGGTAAGGCGTCTGGCCTGGATGCCGGGCTTCTGGTTGAGACGGCGGATTGCCGGGTATCTGATGAAAAAAGCGACGGATGAATTCGATCGAGACTATGAAAAGTTTTATATGGAAAAAGAATCAAAGGGGAAAGATGTCGGTAAGCCGTTTCTCATTAAGGGAACATCCCGTAATTTGGGGGTGGTTCTTATTCACGGATATATGGCCGCTCCCCTTGAGGTCAGGGAACTGGCGGACTATCTGGGTCGAAGGGGGCTGTGGGTTTATGCCCCCCGTTTAAGAGGACACGGTACTTCTCCTAATGATTTGGCCATACGATCGTATGCCGATTGGGTGGCTTCCGTGGAAACAGGTTATGCAATTATCCGCAACATATGTAAACAGGTTGTGGTGGGTGGATTTTCCGCCGGAGCCGGAATGGCACTGGATCTGGCGGCAAGAGTGAAAGATATTAAAGGTGTTTTCGCGGTATGTCCGCCCATGAGACTCAAAGACTTTTCCTCAAAGTTCGTTCCGGCAGTGGATGTATGGAACAGACTGATGGAGCGGGTTCGCCTTGACGGTGCTAAAAAAGAATTTGTTGAAAACTTTCCTGAAAATCCCCACATCAACTATTTTCGCAATCCGGTTTCCGGGGTGTTGGAACTGGAGCGTTTTATGGAATCTCTTGAGAAAAAATTGCCCGCCATAGAGATGCCTGCATTGGTGATCCAATCCCTTGGAGATCCGGTTGTCAAACCCAGCGGATCGAGGAGAGCATTCGACCGGATGGGATCAAAGGATAAAACGTACATCCTTTACAACTTTGACCGCCACGGCATTCTTTTAGGCGAGGGCGCAAGCAGAGTCCACAAAACGATCGGAGATTTTATCGAGAATGTAGATTAACCCTGACTTTGTATAAAAACAGGACAGATGCAGAGATTTTACAGGTCGGGCCCGATTCGTCCATTTGTCCCGGCCCTATCAGGATTTGGATAGACCCGGCTTGCAAATGAACGAATCAGACCCTTTCAATTGGGGCTAAAAATGATGAACGAACCGCAAGTTATACCGCTGACCTTCGGGTCTGTTTTCAACGTTAGTCTCAAAGTAAGCGTTGAAGAAAAAATGGGTGTCCTTGGAATAATGAAAAACCACGCCGGGCCCGATCCCTAAAACCTGTTCGCGGGTTCCTGACAATTCCACACCGTCCACCTCGGTATCCGAAATCTGCTTAAGGTAATAGCCGTTGATTCCAATACGCAATCTATTGGGCAGCACCTCATAGGCAGTGGCGAAGTTTATATGGACAGCCTGGCCGGCCTGGGTGTTGTCGGAAGCGCCAGAGTATCTGTTCGGATCATCATTTTTATCATTCCACAGATAGTGCAAACGGGATGAAAGCGTCCATTTCGGAGTGATAAACAGCGTTGCCGCCCAGTAAGGATTGAAGGAAAAAAAGTTGCTGCCCGGATTGAGTTCTTTGTCAAAATCATACTTTCCGGTGGGGAAGATCATCTGGAACTCAATTCGGTGCATAAATACCGGCCCGTTTTTCCCCATGATCGGATCCCATTGCAGATACGGACCGACAAGAATGTCTCCCAATCCCGAGCCGTTATCCTCAGGGAAGGGGCCTGCTGTTCCATAATCCAGGTCGAGGCCGACGTACGGGACAATGACATCGAGTCCCCATTTCCCACCGAATAAAATTTCTTGGTTTGACTGATATAAAAATTGGGAAAGACTGATCCATACCCCCAGATCTTCGTCGGCAAATGACGGAAAGAGATCATCGCCGTTTTCATCGACAAATTTGTCTGAAGTGTAATACTGAACATATTGCGTGAAGTAAAATCCCGGGCCGGCGGGAGGACCGCCGTCCAAAAAACTGGTAAAGCCCAGATTCACCGCCGGCAAATCATAGGCATACGCGCGCGGCGTTTTTATCAACGACAGCGAAATCCCGATGGCCATGATCGTCAGTAGTAGCAATAACCGCCTAAATAGATGTTTATGTCTCATATTTCCGCCTCCTTTTTTGTTTCCGCTCAGTTAGGTCCTTGTTCATTTGGCTGCTTGCGTTCGTTTTTTGGCTGTTTCCATGAGTTCCACCAGGGTCAAAATCTTCTCTTTCGGCTGTTTTTGAAAACAACGTTCCCATTCGGCAGATGTTAATCTTTTCCGGAGATAGGCCTCCACAGGGAAGTACTGCTGCCAGCATTTAATCGTGCGACTGCACGGCACCTCTCCACCTTCTTTCAAACAGTAGACAAAGCGAATCTGTCCGCCCAGTTTAGGGCATCTGATCTCCAGTTCTTCGAGCATGTTCAGTTATCCTTTGCGGCTGATAAGCCGATGGTGTTTTCCCATTACGGCGTTGGGCGCCACAGCGCATATTTTTCCAGAACCGGTTCAGGGATGTCGATCCAGCGCTGAGTTGAGACCTCTTGCTCGATCAAATTCATCGGAAATACATGCGCCAGGTCATCCGGCCCCACCGGTTTTCCAGTCCCGGGATGTAGCGGCGGACGCATTGGCGTCGGCATATCCGCCAATACGTTGTACCATTGCCTGGGCATTTCACTCTCATCTAAAAACACTTTGATCTGTTTCACAATATTTCCTCCTTTCGGTAAAAAAAAACGCCATGGAGAAAAACCCCATGGCGTTTTTGCAAAATAAAAAAGCCGTGGGAAATTTCTCCTTGCCAACGACTCTTAATGATTTTTCAAATATTAGAGATGTGCGGGCAGGCTCATGTCAGAACCTGCCAACACCAAAACAGCAATTTTGTATTCATATGGGTCTGCATATCGTATTCTTCTTTTTTGTAAAGATGATACCCGATACAACAGATTAAGTATCGTGTCAAGACGGAAAGCCGCATTGTTAAACATTATGAAAAATACCGGATAAATTCTTCACGAGAGATTCAAATCAGCTTTCTTGCCCGCAAGGCTTTGATGATCTTTGCACAAACTTCTTCTTGGGTGAGTTTCGAGCACGTCACCGTGACGTCTGCATACTTCGCATACAAGGGGAAACGTTCATGGAACAGGTCTGCGAAGCTCTGATCCGGACGTTTTGCCAGACCTCTTGTATCAAAATCGATGACCCTCGACGCAAGTGTGGGGAGATCGACGTCAAGAAAGACCATGAGACCGTTTGACTTCAAATACATCATGGCGGCATGACTGTATGCCGCGCTTCCTCCGGTGGCGATGACGTGATTCCGGCAGTTAAGCCCCAAGAGAACGTCCTCCTCGATCCTGCGTAAAGCCAAATTGCTTTCCATGTCAACGATGTCTTGCAGGGATCGACCGACTAATGTCTGGATCAGAAGGTCCGTATCCACAAAGTCGTGTGATGTCATCTTGGCCAAAATGACCCCAACCGTACTCTTGCCAGACCCGGGCATTCCGATGAGAACGATGTTGGATAAGTTCTCAGTCATGATTCCTTCACATTTTCCTTTTGAATTTCGAGGATGCCACAGGCCAAGCGCATTCCCCCGCGAGCGTGTTGGAGCATGGCGGACATTCCCGTCAATAGGACAGGACCTGCAGGGAGGTTTTATTATATTTTTTTTACAAAAAGTACTTTTGGATCACCCGGGCAATTATAATCCAAGGTGACCGATACATTGAACAGGTGTCCGTTTCCCGGTTCTATCTGAAACGCCATTTTTTTATGAAATTCGATGGATCCTTTGTTTACAGGGGATGTACAGGCCCGGACG
>DATKWE010000003.1:0-10186 GCA_035529735.1 Desulfobacterales bacterium
TCGAGTATTGAAGATCTTTGTCATTCTGCAAGACCAGGGTTTCCGCTGATGCGTCAAGCTTAAAATCCTTTGCGTTATAAGCGAGAAAGGAAACCACTGCCAAAATAAAAACAATAACTCGTTTCGGCCGCCCGATGACGATCTTTTGGAAAAACCGTGTTGGCAGAGTAGAATAGTGTGTCATGTCCATTGCTGAAACAGAAGGGTTCGGGTCGAGTGGTGCTAAAAGATTATTATTTAATTTCAGTGGTTTCCAGTTTCAGCAGGAGATCGTCAAAGGTTCCTTTGTCGAGGATCTGGTCAAACTGAGACCGGTAGGTCACGATAATGCTGATGCCCTCTATCTCCATGTCATAGATCTTCCAGCTTTGCGTTGATTTATAAAGCTTATATGTCATGGATATTTTTTTGTCTTTGGAAATCACTTCCGTCGGTATCTCAACCTTTCTCCCGTCTTGAACCGGCGTTTTATACACCACGGCTTCATCGGTATAAAGAGACAGTTTTTCAAGATACGACGCCTCCAGTCGTTTAATAAAAAGATCGGTAAATTTTTCCTTTTGTTCTTCTGAAAGGCCGGGCCAGTACTTTCTTCCCAAAGAGAGTTTCGCCATGATGGAGAAATCGAATATCGGTGTGACGATTTCGATAATTTGTCTGTCTTTTTCCTGTTTGTCCATGTTTTTTTTCTGCAAAACGGCAATGGCCGCATCCAGTTTACTTGCCAATATTTCTTTTGCACTGTTCTTGTCATCCGTTAAACCGGCTTGGGCCGTAACCAACAGAATAAGAACCGCGTAGAGCAGACGCTTCATAACAGAATCCTTTGACCAAGCTATATTTTGCCCATGCCTAACCGAAATTATTTTTTTATGCAACCATTTTATAACGGCGCGATGCAGATTCAGCCATGAACGCACCGGGGTCTTGATCGATGGTTCTGCCAATATACACAGGTCGCGTTTAAATCGATACCCCCCCACAGGTAATATATTATTTCACCCTGTGAAAGATGATGAATTCGTAAAAGATCGTTTTTTGAAAATTTTACGAAACCTTAAAAAATAGATCAAGGGATTGCTTTTGAAATTTTTTAAAAACGAATTATGGTTGTGGTTGAAATTTTTCTTGGTTATGTTGAATATTAGAAAATGGGCGCAGCAGGGCATGAAATTTTTTGACGGGCGGAACATTTCAGAAAGATCATTGTCTAAACAGAATGAACAAAGACATTAACAAACCGGCGGATCTATCCGACCGAGACACAGAACTTATCAGGGCTGTTCAGGCCGGCGATGTTGCTGCATTTGACGAACTGGTCCTCAAACACAAAGACAGATTGTTTAACATGGTCTTCTGGGTTTTAGGAGATTACCAGGAAGCCAACGATTGCGCCCAGGAGATCTTCATAAAAATCTTCAAGGCTATAAAAAAGTTCAGGTTCGAATCGGCATTTTCCACCTGGCTCTATCGCATTGCCATGAACACCTGTAAAAACAGGGTAAAATCATCCGCTTACCGATGGAAAAAAAAGACCGTTTCCATAGAACGCCCGAAAAGTTCAAAAAACGGCAACCCTTTCCATGAAATCAAGAACAGCTCGCCATCTCCGGCAAAGGAACTTGAAAAAAAAGAGCGGTTGATACTGATTCAAAATGCCATAAATTCACTGCCCGAGGCGCAAAACCAGATGGTTGTACTGCGTGACATTCAGGGGCTGTCTTATCAGGAGATTTCAGATGTCACCGGGCTGAGCCTCGGCACCGTCAAATCGAGACTTGCAAGGGGAAGGCTCGATTTAAGAAATAGACTAAAAGGAAGGGTATAAAATGGAGTGTGCCTTAATTCAGGAACGTTTGTCCGAATATATCGATAGCACTTTAGATGCAGACGACCGTGCCGCGGTTGAAAACCACATTTTCACCTGCAAAAGCTGTAAAGAAGATCTCGCGTCATTGACCGAGATGGTCGAAGAATTGCACGCCATGGATCCGGTGGAAGCCCCGGCAGATTTTCTTGAAAAAATCCATGAACGCATGGATTCTCGATTTAGTTTAGACCGGATAATTCGAAAATTGTTTATTCCATTCCGCATCAAGATCCCGTTGGAGCTTGCAGCGGCAGCGACCATCACCATTCTCGTTTTTTTTGTCTTTAATATTCAACAGAAAGAGGTTCCGTCCGTACAGATCCTTTCAGATTCCATATCCGAAAAGTTGGCCGAAAAGCCGACAGAAGACCGTATGAAGGCGGCATTTGAAAAGGAAGCCAAAAGTGTGGCTCCGGTCCTTGAAGCAGTCCCGACACCACCATCAGACAAAGAACAAATCCGATTAACCCGGAAATCCACGGCAACAACCACCGTTCAACCTTCAATCCAAAGGGAATCCAAACCACCCACATCTGTTGTTGGAAAGGCTGAAGAGGCGCCGCCGGTTATAAAAGATAACACCATCGAACTTGCCCTGGTACTCAAAACAGCCCCCACCGGAGGTGTTTACAAACCGGGTATTGCCATGGAACCGTCTCGACTCCCAAAAAAGGACGAGAAAGCCGCCGGAACCGAGAATACCGACAGAGATTTCTTCGAAAGAAACGCCACGGCCAAGCATAAAGCGCCGGTTGCTGACCTGCTTCCCAGTTTGGAAAATATCATCCGCCGCGCCCAAGGAAAGGTTTCCTTCGTAGAAATTGATCGGCAGACCGATCGATTAAAATCGATTGATGCGGAAATCCCCGCCCAGAGCTATCCATCATTTTGTAGAGAATTGGCCCGATTGGCCACATTCCAGGCCCCTCCGCCCCCCCTTTCTGATCAAGATCTGGATACCATTCAGGTTCGTATCAGTTTCATCTATCCGCATTAAAATTTTTCGACACTGTTTTTCCCTTAGAATCTGTTTCAAATCCTCCCGGCGAGTATTTTTTGTCTTTTACCGGAAAGCGTTTTGCGATGGGGCGCGTATAAAAATTCTTGATTTTTTACTCATAGATGATATGAATGGATTGTCTGGAAACCAATACCCGTGGAAAACCTGCCATAAGAATCTTTTTCTATTTAACCTTTTAAATCAGGACGCATCGGGTGTTGGGTATCCGTAAGAACCAGACGGCTGTTATCCCACCGCTTAAAGCCCTTGGTGCGTTTGATCAACTTTAACTTTTTTTCGTTGTGATAACAGGTTTTCACTGAGAACAAACCTATAATAGTCAAAAGGAGGAGGTTTCAAATGAATTTTCTAAGAGTTTTTACCGTATTCATCTTTCTAACCCTTGGTGCCGGTTTTATCGGATGTGGGGGTGGAGGTACCGACATCAAAGCTTCAAATACTACAGTCGGTCAAGAATTAATGGATCTTGAAAAAGAATATAAAGATGGCATCATTACTGAAAAAGAATATAACAATACCAAATCGAAAATTTTAAAAAGGAAGTATTAGACGGCGATGAACCCCATTTGAACAGGCAACAGCAAAATCGGCGTTTAAAACTTCGCTGAAAGTCTGGAATTTTCTAAAATTTACATATCTTGTATTAAGACATGAAGACAAGGGCGTTTCGCCCCTGCCTTTTTATATCCCCGCAACCGTTTCACCAATTCGTGAATACCACCGCCGCGGGTCGATTCCGAATTGCAGGCACTACGATAAGCGTCTATTTTTTAAGCCTTTAAAGGGAGATATATCCTTGGCACAAACTTTGGATGTTATCTTTCTATCAGGGCTTTTTTTGATGCCCTTGTCGGTTTTAATGCAGTTGACGCCTTAAACTGTTGACATATCACTTTGTGGTAATATATTTGATAATGCCGTATGGACTTTTGCCATTCCATTCTTCTTTCAATCCTCTGGGATACCCCTGGAAAAATCACCCCTTTTAAGGGGTATCCGCTTAAGGGTCCGAATGCGTTAGCATCCCGGGTTGCACACCGAGTGTCCAGGGGCAATCGCAAAAAATATAGAAAGAAAATAGACACTTCCTGCAGAAAGAAGAGGTTAAAAACAATTCCATTATTATCATAAAGTTAACGTCCGAATAGGCAAATGCAAATTATGGGTCTTTTGCCTTGGTTTTTATAAGCCTGGCAGTGATTATTTGGATTTTTTAAAAAGATGGTCCATTTTAACTATTGAACAATAAAACTTATTTTAAAAGAAAGGCGGGCTAAAATGTCTGTAATTACAATTTCTAGAGGATCGTATAGTAAAGGTAAAAAGATCGCTGAGAAGATCGCGCAAAAGTTGGGATATGAATGCATTTCAAGAGACATTCTCATCGATGCTTCAGAATATTTTAATGTTCCCGAGATTAAGCTTATTCGAGCACTTCATGATGCGCCCTCGATTTTTAATCGTTTCCATTACGGAAAAGAAAAATACATCAGTTATATACGTGAGGCGCTCTTAAACCATGTGCAAAAGGACAATGTTGTCTATCATGGTTTAGCAGGCCATTTTTTCCTCCAAGACGTGCCTCATGTTCTTAAAGTCCGAATTATTGCAGATTTGGAATATCGAATAAAAGAAGAAATGAAACGGGAGAATATTTCTGAAAAGGACGCCCGTTATATCTTAAAAAAAGACGATGACGAAAGGCGGAAATGGGGCCTGTATCTTTATGGTAAAGATACCGCAGATTCGAGCCTGTACGATATCGTTCTGCATATTGATAATTTAAAGGCAGACGATGCTGTAGACATATTGATTGATGCAGTAAAACGTCCTTGTTTCCAGACCACGACTGAATCTAAAATGATTCTCAACGATTTGTATTCAGCTGCATCGGCAAAAGCAAAGATAATTGATGAATTTCCTTTGGCTGATGTCAGCAGTAAAAATGGGACCGTCTATATTAGTGTCAAAGCATCCATCTCCCAGACAAACGGTACATCAAATACATTAAATGAGTTGTTTAAAGATTTTAACGACGCAAAAGAAGTTAAAATAGAGGTTCTTCCCTTCGTAACCGACGATTAAACTCAAACTCCATCCATAAAAACGGCATGGTGGTGGCATACGGGTCATTGCCATGCCGGTTTGTGTCAATTCTTCACTGGCTGTTCCCCAAACAACATTTTTTTTGAGAACTCATCGAAACGTTTTTTATTCATAAATCTTTTCGAAGTTAAAGAAATGCGATTCCAACTGTTTGCGCCCCAACCTTCATAATACCCTCACCCATCAAAATTTTTTGGGAACTTTTTCCCAACCGCCTTGTCTAATGGAACCAAAGAATTAAAAAATGACCCAAGGAGGTTGGAACAATGACCCAAAAGAAAAAATTTTGTTTTATCGTTGTCCTTGCAGTAATGGTAATGGTTGGAAAAATTTCTTACGCACAGCCGGAAAGTGATGCAAACAGAACATTGTCCCCATATTTCCTGGTACTAAGCGACGATCCGGACCTGGACCGGCTCCCTTTAAAATCCACACACGCCGACGTCAAAATTTCAGGCGTTATCGCCGATGTCAAGGTCACACAGGTCTATAGAAACGAAGGCAAGAAACCGCTGGAAGCCGTCTATGTCTTTCCGGCATCCACTCAAGCGGCGGTTTACGGAATGAAAATGACCGTCGGAGAACGTACCATTACGGCCAAAATCCGCGAACGTGAGCAGGCGCGGCGTGAATACAACCAGGCCAAACAGGACGGGAAAAGTGCATCGCTTCTGGAACAGCACAGGCCCAATGTTTTTCAGATGAATGTGGCCAACATCCTACCGTCTGACATCATCAAGGTGGAGCTCAAATATACCGAACTTTTGGTCCCCACGCATAATGTTTATGAATTCGTCTATCCCACGGTTGTCGGACCCCGCTATGTAGACCAGGAATCCCAGGAAACCAGTCCTGATGAAACGTGGACCTCCAACCCATATCTGCATCAGGGAGATCCGCCAACGTATACCTTCAATATGAACGTCGATATTGCGGCGGGCGTTCCCATCAAAGACATTACCTGTCCTTCACATCAGACCCGCGTCGATTACAAGGGCCCGGCCTTTGTCTCGGTTCATCTCAATCCGTCCGAAAAACACGGGAGCAACCGGGATTTCATCTTGGAATACCGACTTGCCGGCGGCAAGATTGAAACCGGGCTTCTCCTTTTTGAAGGAAAAAATGAAAACTTTTTTCTCCTTATGATGCAGCCGCCCAAAAAGGTCTTACAAAACCAGATACCGCCCCGTGAATACATATTTATTGTGGATGTGTCCGGGTCCATGCACGGCTTTCCCCTGAACATATCCAAAAAACTTCTCGAGGATCTCATCGGCAATCTTCGATCCACAGACCGATTCAATGTGCTTCTGTTTGCCGGAAGTTCCCACCTGATGTCGGAACAGTCCTTGCCTGCAACCCAAGGAAACATCACACGGGCCATAAACACCATTGAACGTCAGCGCGGCGGCGGCGGTACGAGACTTTTGCCGGCCCTTAAAAAAGCCCTTTCCCTGCCGAAAACCAAAGGATACTCCCGAAGTATTGTCATTGCCACCGACGGGTACGTCTCGGTGGAAGACGAGGCATTTGACCTGATCCGGAACAATCTCGGTAAAGCCAATATGTTTACGTTCGGCATCGGATCCAGCGTCAACCGCCACCTCATCGAAGGGATGGCAAGGGTGGGGATGGGAGAGCCCTTTGTCATTACCAATCCTGAACAAGCACCTGAAACGGCCAACAAATTCAGAAAGCTCATTGAATCACCGGTGCTGACCGGAATCGAAATCGACTTCGGCCGGTTCGAGGCCTACCATGTGGAACCGCCCAGCGTTCCGGATGTTTTGGCGGATCGGCCCGTCATTGTCTTCGGGAAATGGCGCGGCAGACCTCGCGGCACCATCTCTATAGAGGGTTTTACCGGAAAGCATCCCTTTTCAAAAAAGGTGGATGTCTCCAAGATAACGCCCTTGAAAACAAACTCGGCGCTGCGCTACCTGTGGGCACGGCACCGGATCGCCCTTTTGGACGACTACAACCGGCTCAACCGTCAGGACGAGCGAGTCAGAGAAGTCACCAATTTAGGACTGACGTATAACCTGCTAACAGCAAATACTTCATTTGTCGCCGTGGACACCCGGGTTCGTCTCAAGGATGGGCAGGCGGTCACCGTCAAGCAACCCCTTCCCTTACCCCTGGGCGTCTCCGATTATGCCGTAGGAGAGAACCGATCTTTTTCCGGAAAATCGGTCTCCTCCTTTGCAGCCGCCCCTTTGGTGTCGGGCATGAAGAATCAAGTCGTTGAAGAAAGCCTTGAACGCAAAAAGGAAGACCGCTCGGCTTCCGAGCCGGAAATGGATGCGTCCATCCGCGAGAAAAACCCTGTGGAATTGGGCAACGTTACGGTAACAGACGGCGTATCTGATCAATCTGTTCAGAAACTGCTGAAAAAACACCTTCACGAATTCAACCGATGTTACAAGATTGCCCTGAAAAAACAGCCCCGTATAAAAGGGAATGTCGTTTTCAAAATAATGATAGATCGTGCCGGTCGCGTTTTAAACGTTCATCTGGATAAAGACGACGCAAAAGATAAAATTTTTGAGCGCTGTATGCTCAAAAAACTGAAAGAACTTCGATTCCCGCCATTGAAAAAAGGAAAAAATAGTGTCATCGTCGTTACATTCGTGTTGAAATAAACGCCGAAGAACAACGCACATGAAGGGGGCGGATCATCCTGTAATAGTGATGAAGTCTCTGTAATGGAGATGGAGCGAAGGGGATGAGTCAGCTCGAAGAAAGATTCAGCCAACCAGAATACTGGGAGGAGCTAATTTCTTTCTGCGTCGGCTTGAAACTGAGAGGCTTCAAGAGAATGGCTGACAGGAGCCGTATGAATCGAGAGGTTCACGTACGGTTCTGTGGGGGACTGGAGGTGAGATTCCTCCGGTCTACCCGACTTCAAAGGTCGAATAGTGAAGATTTCGAACCGAAATCAAATCTTTGATTTCTTACCTGTCACACATACTGAAGTAACTTTAATCGTTTTACATATATCTCAAAAATGAAAAGCCGACCGATACCGTTAGTATTCAAAATTATAAGAAAAAAAGTCTTGTTCTAAATGAAGCACCCTGCCTATAATTAATTCATGGAGACGGTAAAGATTAAGAAAATTTCAGGAAGGCGGAAGGTTTTTTGTCCTGTATGCAAAATGTGGGTCAGCTTAAGCTTATTTAAAAAGCAGGATAATACTCTTGTTTGCCCTTTTTGCGGTTTTGTTATCGACCAAGATGAACAAAAATGGCAATTTGTGTGAAAAAAGTTGTGCTTTCTTGCCAGTCTATCAAACATTCACAACAAAAACTCATATACAGATATCATATTTTTCTGTGTCAGACCAGCTTGTTGGTCGGATCTCCTTCTTCAACCATTGATCTTAGAATCTCTCTTTCATGGTCGAGTGGAAGCCGACCTGTTAAATAGGCGTAGCATACGTGATCATTGGTTTCGTTGGTGAAAATTGCTTCGGCTTCTGACCGACCGGAGTCCTCTATTTTAGTGATTGTGATCGTGCAAGTGATCGTGTCGCCGAAATAGACAGGCTTGATGAACTTAAAGTTCATTCCCGTAGCGAGCCAACCCACCTGGCCACCAAACTCACAAATCATTGATCCGACTATTAGGCCATGACAAATGAGTCCTTTGAACCCTTTAGCTTCAACCCAACGGAAATCATAGTGGACTGGGTTGTAGTCTCGGGTGATGTCACCAAAGTACTCAGTTTCCTCGTGAGTGAATGTTCGCGAGTATTTAAACAAATCATTCACTTTCAGGCCTTCTATAGCTCGTTGACGTATAAGATTTGGCATGAATTTATCCTCCGATTGGGCAACCACTATGAGTTTCAAAACTTAATGAATTGTTAGAAAAGTACCTTAAAAAAGCAAAAAAGGCAAACCCCCGAAAATGGATTTGCCTTTAATGAAAAACGATATCCCAAATTTTTTGGACCTCTGATATTTAAATTTTCATAGCAGAAATCAAAGGTCGGGATTTCATAATTTACAAGGGGACTCGTCTATGGTCTTTAGATATAATTCATCACCGGTTACCTGAAGATAAAATACTGGAAATTCGGTCCAAGCACTTGTGTTAATATACCTAATACCATTGAAAACTATATCCTCTGGGTAGTGAGTATGGCCACAGGTGACCGCTTCATATCCATTTTTCATGGCACAATTCACCGCATTTATCATTACATTTTTACGGAGAAACTTGTAAAAGAGCCCCCATTTCTTGGCATATTGGGCCACATGCACTGGCCTTGCTCCCAATTTCACCCTTAAATCATGCATCAGTTTAAAAGCCTGCATGAAAGCTTGGTTTCTGGGCATAATCTCGTCAAAATCGTCTCCATGGGCAATTAATAGTCTATGCCCTAAGTTGTAAAGACGAGTAAAGTTGACTTTCTCAAACCCTTTAGGCACATATCCATTATCATGGTTACCTCGTACCCAAACGACCTTTTGACGGTAAGATTTCTGCTCAATAAGGTCAAGGATCCGCTGATGCGGTGGCTTTAATTTCTTATAAGGATTGTCTATAATATCCCCATTTAAGATAAGTTCGTGATCTTCAGAAATATTCCCGAGAAAATGCTCGAAGTCGTCATATAAAAAATGGTGAGATCCTATATGTAAATCGCTGACAATGATTGCGTTCATATAAAGTGAATCTTCCTTCAATCTTTCTTTTGGGCTAAAAACAAGGCAGAGCCATTGCTGACCCTGCCTGTTTATAGTATTTTTAATTTTTCAATGTTCTTTGTTTTCGTCTTCTATCGTTCCCGCTTCTCCTATCCTTACCAGACCTGCGTTCAGGCATATGTCCGTTATATGAGTATTGTCGCCTTTCTATATCTGATCGTCTAACGCCATTATCAGGTAATATGTGTTTCATAATATAGACAACCTAATTTTGTTAAGGCTTTTAAAAAATGTTTAATTAAAAGCCAATCATTTAAATATGAAGGCTTCCCTAAATGCCGTTATTAAGCTCGGTGCTTATCAAAATTGTTATATATATACCTGACCGAGAACTAAGATGCACGTGCACCAGAGAAGCCAATAATTAAGTGCCATCTCAAACTCCCTTTTTAAGTATAACCTTTGGAGGCTCTAAGCCATCACGTGGTTTTTTATTTAGGTGTTGAAGTTGAGTGGCACTTAATTGCGTTAATT
>DATKWE010000004.1:0-13371 GCA_035529735.1 Desulfobacterales bacterium
GCCCATGACAACCCCAAGCATATCGGAAAATATCATGGCAAGGGGCTGGATCTTAAAAGGATTTCGCATCTTCAAACGGTTCAGTGGCGCATCGTCTCCACCCCTGGCGGAAAGAAAATATTTGAAGTGTTCAGTAGATTCTTGCCCCAGGAAAGAAGCTTTAGCATGGGGCAAGGGCGCATGATGATGCATCTGTGGTTTCATCGGGGTATGGATGAAAGAATGGACGTCCCGCCGTCCACGCCGATCATCTTTGTGGGGCTCGACATGACATCCATCGAAGAGGCCATCAGGACCGATACCCGGCATACCGTTATCATGGGCATTATCCTCCTTTTGGTTGGATTTGCCGGCATCATTCTGCTATTTTTGGCCCAGAGTTACCGCGTGACACGGATGTCCCTCTCCAGGATAAAAGCCTTCTCCGACAATCTGGTTGAGCATATGCCCATCGGCCTGGTCGCCACAGACGACCACCAAACGATTACCTCCCTGAACCATGTGGCCGGAACGATTCTTGGCCTTTCCGCCGAAGTGGTCATGGGGGAAAATGCAGCGGACGTACTGCCTGAGGATTTATGGCAGATGCTCAAAGACCTGGATATGGAAAAAGGGGTTGTTGAAAAGGAGATAGATTGTACCGTTGGAGAAAAGGGGATTATCCCCCTTGAAATCAGCGCGACATCACTGAGCGATGAAAACGGAACGTTTCTCGGGTATGTGCTCCTGTTCAAGGATCTCAGTGAAGTCCGTTCTTTGAGAAGAGAGATCGCGCGGAGCCAGCGTCTTGCATCTGTCGGAAGACTTGCCGCCGGTGTTTCTCATGAGATACGCAACCCTTTAAGTTCCATCAAAGGTTTTGCTACATATTTCAAGGAAAGATACCATGACGTTCCGGAAAACCAACAGATTTCCAACCTTATGATTCAGGAAGTCGACCGGTTGAACCGGGTTGTGGGCCAGCTTCATGAGTTTGCCCGGCCCATAAAAATATCGAGAAAATCGATCCCTGTTGAAGCCTTTTTAAAGGACTCTCTCAAACTCATTGAACGGCGGGCATCGGAAGGGAACATCGACATTAAAACCCGCTTTGATCCTGAAATAGACACGGCGTTTTTCGATCCGGACAGGATCAACCAGGTCCTTCTGAATCTGTATCTGAATGCCATCGAATCCATGGACCATGAAGGAAACATGACCGTCACGCTGGGGAAAAATGTGAAAAAGGACGGCATCGAGATCCGGGTCTCGGATACCGGCAGCGGCATCAACGAAAACGATCTTGCGCATATTTACGATCCCTACTTTACCACCAAAGCATCCGGCACCGGTTTGGGATTGGCCATCGTTCACAATATCGTAGAGGTTCACGGCGGGGAAATAAAGGTGGAGAGCCGATTGGGCCAGGGGACCACCGTTAGCATCGTATTGCCTAACTGATGGCTTCTAACGAAAATCTGAACACAGATAACAGGTTTTCAGCATTTAGGTTTTACCCACTCAAGAGATGATGAACTCATAAAAAGTCTGATTTTGCTCGCTTTGCGAGCAATTTTGGGATTCATGAATAGTCTGGCTAAATTGCAAAAACTCGGGCTTACGCCCTCAAACAGCTTGCAATTTTTAACGCCGGACTCATCATGAATCTTTCTCCAAAATTGCTCGATGTCGCTCACAAAAGATTTTTTACGAAGCCGTCAAGAGATGCGCCATGAAACATAAAAAAACCCTATTGATCGTTGATGACGACAGCACCCATCGCACCATGTTGCGCACCCTTATCGGGGGATGGGGATATGATGTTGTGGAGGCGGATGACGGTTCAACCGCCATCGAAGCGGTTCAGAAACGTCCTTTTGACCTGGTCCTGATGGATGTCAGAATGCTGAAGGTCAGCGGCCTTGAAGCCCTCGAAGAGATAAAAGCGTTCAACCCGGCCATACCGGTCACCATCATGACGGCGTATTCATCGGTTGAAACGGCTGTGGGAGCTCTGAAAAAAGGCGCTTACGATTATCTCACAAAACCCCTCGATTTCGACAAACTTCGGCTGACCATAGAACGGGCCATGGAGCACACCCGGCTGAAAGAGGAAAACCGCATTCTCAAGGAAAACCTCGGGAAGCATTTTGACATGCAGAATATTGTGGGACGCAGCCCTGCCATGGTTCGCCTTATGGAAACAGTGGCCCATGTGGCCCGGTCCGAAGCTACGGTAATGATCACCGGAGCGTCCGGTACGGGCAAGGAATTGATTGCAGGGATGATCCATTTCAACAGCCCGAGAAAAGAGGGGCCCTTTGTTAAGATCAATTGTGCCGCCATTACGGAAACGCTCCTGGAATCAGAGCTTTTCGGGCATGAAAAAGGTGCCTTCACCGGTGCAGACCGGAGAAAAGAAGGACGTTTTATTCAGGCACACCAAGGGAGCCTGTTTCTTGACGAGGTGAGTGAAATGTCTCTGACCATGCAGGTCAAGCTGTTGCGCGTACTGCAGGAGAGAGAATTGACCCGTGTGGGCGGCGAAGAAGTAATCAAGGTGGATGTCAGGGTCATTTCCGCCACCAACAGAGACCTTGTCGATCTGAAACGTAAAGGGCTGTTCCGTGAGGATCTGTACTATCGGTTGAACGTTGTCAGTCTGGAAATTCCGCTCTTGAGTGAGCGGAGAGACGATATCCCACTGCTTGCCCAGTATTTTCTCGAGATGTTTTCCGCAAAGAACAATAAAGAGATAAAGGGATTTACCCCCAGGGCCATGGATCGACTGATACGGCATGACTGGCCCGGCAATGTTCGTGAACTCATGAATGCGGTTGAAAGGGGTGTTGTGCTGACCCGAACGGACTATCTTGATGTGCAGGATTTTGCCATCATGCAGAATGCTTCCCAGTCCTCCGCTGAAGCCGCGCCCGTTTTTGACGGAAAAGAGAACAGCCTGTCTCTGGAGGCGGTTGAAAAGGCCGCAGTTCTGCGTATGCTGGAATCCACGGACGGCAATAAGAGCCAAGCGGCAAGGCGCCTTGGCATTACACGGAAAACGCTTCATAAGAAGCTTAAAAAGTACGGGGTCATGGATTGATCCCGACGCATAAACAACAGGCCTCGCTTTAGTCTATTGCTTTTACCTATTTATTTTAGTACTTTATTTTGTTTGCGATCAATTAAGGTTGATGAACTCGTAAAAAGTCTGATTTTGCTCGCTCCGCAAGCAATTTTGGAATTCATGACTCGCCTGGCTAAATTGCAAGAACTCGGGCTTGCGCCCTCAAACAGCTTGCAATTTTTAACGCCAGACTCATCATGAATCTTTCTCCAAAATTGCTCGATGTCGCTCACAAAAGACTTTTTACGAGTTCATCAAGATTACACCGTGACCGGAACGTCCGGGATAGGAGATAAATCGATGAAGTTCAAGCTCACCGTATGGCTGGTGGTTGCTTTTTTATTTTTCTGTGGTTCGGCGGAATTGTGCCGGAATGTATCGGCCCAACCTCCATCGCCGGTGGCGGATTCCCGGTTATCTTTGGACGATATTATAAAAAAAATTGAAAAACGGTATGCGGTTCCGGGATTTACAGCACAATTTTTCCAAACTTCAACCATAAAAGCCATGGAAATAACGGACAGCGCATCCGGAAAAGCCTTTTTCAAACGTCCCGGCAAAATGCGATGGGAATATGAAACGCCTGACCGCCAAATTATTATGACCGACAACGAAACATTGTGGATATTCAGACCTGAAGACAATCAGGTAATGATCGGAAAAGCACCTTCTTTTTTCAAAGGCGGCAAAGGGTTCAGTTTTCTTTCCGATATGAAACTGATCCAACAGAAATTCAGTATTGCTCTTGAAAAAAAGACTGGAGATGACTACTATGAACTGAAGCTTTTACCTATGGAAAAAGCATTCGATGTATCGGTCATCTATCTGTCCGTTTCAACCAGAACGTTCGATGTTGTCAGAATTGTTACCGCCAATTCATATGGCGATGAAACCCGGATCGTCTTTAGCGATATTCAGTTTATACAAAAAATCGACGATTCCATGTTCAGTTTTAAATTGCCCCAAGGGATAGAGGTGTTGAATCTTGACGAAAAAGGAACTCTAGAATGAAGGAAAAGATCAGAAGTTTGTTGAAAAAAAGAAAAGCAATTATGCTTTCACATAACTACCAGCCCCCGGAAATTCAGGATGTTGCAGATCTTTGCGGCGATTCACTGGAGCTGAGCATCAAAGCCGCCCAAACCGATGCCGAAGTCATCGTCTTTTGCGGCGTGCATTTTATGGCGGAAACCGCGTCGATTCTGTCTCCGGACAAAACCGTCCTTCTTCCCCGTGAAGATGCCGGATGTCTTATGGCCGACATGATAGAACCGGAGGGGCTGCAAGCCATGCTGGACAAGCTCCCGCCCATGCCGGTTGTCACCTATGTCAACTCCACCGCAGCGGTCAAGGCTCTTTCCACCATTTGCTGTACCTCGGCCAATGTCGTCGATGTTGTAAACAGTCTGGATGCCGATGAGATACTCATGACGCCGGATCGAAATCTCGCCCTGTACGCCGCTTCGCTGACAAAGAAGAAGATACACACCTGGGAGGGATTTTGTCCGACCCATGATCGCCTCAAACCTGAAGATGTGAACCATGCCCGGCGGACCTATCCGGATGCCGTCTTTATGGCCCATCCGGAATGCCGGCCGGAAGTTCTCGAATTGGCAGATGTTATCCGCAGCACTTCGGGGATGATCCGATATACAAAAGAATCTAAAGCTTCCACCTTTATCGTCGGTACGGAGGTCGGACTCATTTATCCCTTGAAAAAAGCCAATCCTGACAAGCTGTTTTACCCGGCTTCGAGCAAGATGTTGTGTAAAAACATGAAAAAGATTTCCCTTGAAGATGTTGCCAGGAGCCTCGAATTAATGGAAGGAGAGGTCAAGGTTCCTGAAAATATTCGACAACCGGCTTTTAAGGCGGTTCAAAAAATGATCGATCTGTCCCTGTCGAAGTAGAGAGACCTTTGAAAAATGTTCATTTTTGCCCGCCCAGTTAAATCTGTTTTTATTATTTAACCGGGGTTCGAGTTCAAATCGAAGATCCCGGACTTTGATCGGGGGAAGGCGAAAATTTTAAACACCGCAGCAAGTGGACGAATCAGACGACCATGTCTTCGGGAATGTCAGCGTTGGTGTAAACCTTTTGGACGTCTTCACAATCTTCGAGGGTCTCCATCAATTTGATCATTTGCTCGGCTTCTTTGCCCTTAAGGTCCACGGTTGACTGGGGAAGCATGGTGATTTCCGCGACGATGTAAGGAATCGATTGGTTTTCTATGGCGGTTTTTACCCGCTCAAAATCCTGTGGGTCGGTGATGATTTCGAAGGTGCTCTCATCTTCTCTGACATCTTCGGCGCCGGAATCGATGGCGGTTTCCATCAACAGATCCTCGTCAACGGCATTGTGTTCCACAACAATATACCCCTTTGTTTCGAACATCCAGGCAACGCATCCGTTGGACCCGAGGTTCCCGCCGGCCTTGGTTAAAATATGACGGATATCCGCCACGGCCCGGTTCTTGTTATCCGTCAGCGATTCAATGTAAATGGCCGCACCGCCGGGGCCGTACCCTTCGTAGGCGCTTTCTTCATAATTGACCCCATCGAGCTCACCGGTCCCTTTTTTTATGGCCCGTTCAATGTTGTCTTTGGGCATGTTTTCGTTTTTTCCAGCCTGGATGGCGGCCCGCAGCCTGGGGTTTGCATTGAGGTCCCCGCCGCCCATGCGTGCCGCCACCGTAATTTCTTTGATGAGCTTACTGAAAATCTTACCCCGTTTGGCATCTGTTGCCCCTTTTTTGTGTTTTATGCTAGACCACTTGCTGTGCCCTGACATATCTTCCTCCTATTTTTTCCCGAATCCGATAATATAAATTTCCTTGCTGACCTTTCGGGTGCTTTGCGGTTTAAAAATCTTGTGTCTGTTAAAAACAGCTCTGACCGAATCTGAAAATTGCTTGAAATCTTCTCCCTGGAATATCTTGCAGACAAATGATCCACCGGTTTTCAGGGTGGTTTGAGCAACGGTGAGTGCCATTTGGCACAGGTTAAAAGACCGGGTGCTGTCCACGAGTCTGTTGCCGGTGGTCGATGGGGCCATGTCGCTCATAACAACATCGACGTCTTGACCCAGGGACCTGAAAAACGCATCGTCCATGGAGAGAATGTCGCCGGTATACATTGTTACATGAGACGCGACACGGACCGTAACCGGCACAAGATCGATGCCGATCACTTGTCCCGTGTTTCCGGTCAAATCGGCCGCATAGAGAAGCCATGACCCCGGTGCACAGCCCAGGTCCAGAATTTTATTTCCCTTTTTTATCAGACCATATTTTTTCTGGATTTCCTTGAGTTTATATACAGATCTGGCCGGGAATCCTTCCTTTTTTGCCTGTTGAGAATAGTGATCCTGCCACCGGTTATGTTTTGCGCCGGATCGTTTCATATCAAAACTTGGTGCATGTTTTCTTAAGGTAAATTCGGGTTAGAACAGATTTTCTATGGCTTCCGATACGGTTTTTACGCCGAGGAGCTCCATCCCTTTTATTTTCGTCATTCGTTTCAGATTGCTTTGGGGTACAAGGCATCTATTAAACCCCATTTTTTTTGCTTCGGCAACCCTAATTTCAACATGGCCGATGCCTCTGATTTCCCCGGTCAGACCGACTTCGCCAAATATCAGGGTCCCTTTATGGATGGGCCGGTCCAAAAAGCTCGAGGCAATGGCAGATACAATCCCCATGTCAACGGCAGGTTCAACGATTTTGACGCCGCCGGCGACATTGATAAAGATATCGTGTCCCATTAGATGCAGCCCCAATTTTTTTTCCATCACAGCCACCAGCAAGGCGACCCGGTTTTGATCGATGCCCAGGATGGTTCTCCGAGGGTTGCCGAAACTGGTACTGCTTACAAGGGCCTGCAATTCAACGAGAATCGGCCTTGTTCCCTCCATGCTGGCCGTCACCACCGACCCGGGGGCGTTTTCAGGGCGTTCGGAAAGAAATAGCGCCGAAGGGTTGGCCACTTCATTCAGGCCGGTCTCATTCATTTCAAACACGCCGATTTCATTGGTCGACCCGAATCGATTTTTTACCGCCCTCAGAATCCTGAATATGTGGTTCCGGTCACCTTCAAAGTAAAGAACCGTATCGACCATATGCTCCAGAAGCCGCGGTCCGGCAATGGCGCCGTCCTTGGTGACATGTCCCACCAGAAATATGGGCGTCCCGGTCTTTTTGGCCATGAGCATAAGCTGCATGGCGGATTCCCGTACCTGGGTAACACTCCCGGGAGCGGAGGTCAGTTCCGGACTGTACATGGTCTGGATGGAATCGATCACCATCACGTCCGGCTGAACAGATTCCGCCATCAGGAGGATCGATTCCATGTCGTTTTCTGAAACCACCAACAAACCGGAGGATACTGCGGACAGCCTTTGGCTGCGCATTCTCATCTGGCGCACCGATTCTTCACCGGAAACATACAATACTTTACGGCCGTTTTCCGCAAGACCGCACAGTGCCTGAAGCATGAGGGTAGATTTGCCGATTCCCGGATCTCCGCCGATGAGGACAAGGGTTCCGGAGACCAGGCCGCCGCCCAAGACGCGGTCGAATTCTCCGATTCCGGTTAAAAGGCGATCTTCCGGCTCCAGCTCAACGGCGTCGATGGGGAGCGGTTTTGGCTGTGAAGCGGATAAAATCCGCCGTCCCCGTTGACCGGGTTTTCCGGACTGGATTTCTTCCACAAACGACTGCCATTCCCCGCAATCCGGACATTTACCCATCCATTTGGGCGTTTGGTATCCGCATGCCTGACATGAAAATACTGTTTTTGGAGTTTTTTTCACGATACTGAACTAAATTAATAAAGAATCCGGGCCAAAGGACCCAGTTTTGGTTTCATCCCTGGAAGGGATTATTTTATCATATATCATATATCAAGTGCCTAAAGTGAGCTAAAGTGAGCTAAAATGCCTAAAGTTGAGGAAAACGCTTTCAGCGCAAATCATTTTTTACTTAAATTGAAAGTGCCAAAGGCACAACCATCAACTTTAGTTCACTTCAAACTTTAGTCACTTTCAACTTTACTGCTTTTGCAACATAGCCAACTGTTTCTGACTCCCGCAATACGGGACAGGCTTGGCCCAGAGGAGCAGATTTTTCAAGATTAAATAAAATCGTGTAAGCGGTTTTATTTTGTTTGAAACGGTTTCTATTGATTGACAATAGAATTCATACCATGCCATTTAAATCGGATCAACCCGTGTTCTGTTTCACCCGTATGATGACCGTATGATCGATTACCACTTACATACCCTGTTTTGCAACCATGCCTTGGGCAGTATGGAAAGTTATATCCGAAATGCCATCAATTTGGGCCTTGAGGAGATATGTTTTCTGGATCATCTGACAATTCAGAAGACAGAAAAAGGGCTTTCCATGTCATTGGCGGAGATTCCTTACTATTTTCAAGCCGTCCAGGTTTTAAAGCAGAAATATAGACATGCCATACGCATAAAGGCCGGTCTTGAGATCGATTTTAACCCGGATCATACCGGCCTTTTTCAGGAAGTTGCCGGGACCTATGCATTTGATGTTATCGCAACCTCGTTACATTTTTTAGGCGGTCTGGACGTCGTCAGCCACCGTTCAGCCTGGGGTCATGGGAAAGAGGATAGCGATTATGTCTATGACCTTTATTTCGAACAGCTTGAAAAGATGCTGGATTATAAATATTTCGATGTGATATGTCATATCGATCTCGTAAAAAAATTCGGTCGAAAACCTTCGAGGTCTTTTGAACGGGCGATCGATGAAATACTGTCAAAAATAAAAGAAAAAAATCTGACCGTGGAGGTCAATACCAGCGGATACAACCACCCGGTCGGAAACGCTTACCCCTCCCCGGATATTTTAAGGAAATGCCATGAAAAAGGGATCGGTATCACTCTGGGTTCAGATGCCCACAAACCGGCAGAGGTCGGTCAGCACTACGAACGGGCATTGCCCATGATCCTGTCCGCAGGGTACAGGTATCTGGCGACGTTTACAAAACGGAAGCGTAGTGAGATCGCCATAAAGAAAAGAGAAAACATTCATTACTTGAACGAAGTAAAGGATTCAAATGTTTCTAAATAAAATGACATGGGGCAAATACATCGCCTTTTTTTTCAGTTTTTTGATATTGAATTCCATAGTTTTGCCGCAAAACGCGCTTGGCGTGGAAGAAAACCACATCATTTTTGAATCCCTCCAAAACAGGCTGATAAGCGACGGGTTCGATCCCACCCGGATCACCGGATTGTACAACAGGCCCGAGGTCTATTTTGAGGCGAAAGGGGTTTCCCGTTTTTTGGTCCATCGGGAGTCCCGGCTGAATTATGATCAGTTTGCCGGTAAAAAATCCATCAACCATGCATTGAAATATATGGAAACCCACACGGTGGCGCTGGAAAGGACCGAAAAGGAATACGGTGTCGACAAAGAAATTATTACGGCCATCCTTCTGGTGGAAACCCGTTTGGGGACCTTTCTTGGCGGGCCGTCCATATTGAATACGCTCTCCACCATCGCTGTCCTGGCAGACCCTGATGTGCGGGATATGTTTTGGAAGAACGCCTCGAAATCAAAGGAGCTTACCCGGGAACAGTTCGAAAAGTGGGTGGGTAGAAAATCGACCTGGGCCTACAATGAGCTCAAGGCCTTTTTGAAATATACCGCCCGGGTGAATATGGATCCCACTGCTGTTTCCGGATCCTATTCAGGTGCCATGGGCATTGCCCAGTTTATGCCGAGCAACGTTATTATTTTTGCCAGAGACGGTGACGGTGACGGCCGTATCGATGTTTTTAACCATGCAGATGCCATAACCAGTATCGCCAGTTATCTCAAACATTACGGATGGCATCCCGGAATAGACCGGAAAAAGGCTTACAAGGTCATTTATCATTATAACCACAGCAGTCAGTATGTTAAGACCATATTAAAGGTTTCGGCACTATTGAAACCCAAAACGTAAATTAAGATGAAACCCTAATCGAGCGAGAGGAGAAACGTGGACATCGCAACAGCAATGGTGTGGATTAAAATAAGTATCGTTTTTTACCTGTTTACGATACTGGCAATCATCGATATTGTGCGAAAGGATTTCGGTACCATTGGGAAGAAAGCGCTTTGGGGAATCATCGCCATGATTCCGTTTGTCGGATGGCTGATCTATCTGATATTCGGGTTCAGAAAGGGGAACAAGCCGGAAAGCGATGAGGAATCAGCAAATAATGTTTGACAAATTAATATTCATCCTTTAAATTTTTATTCTTTTTGGTCCCATCGTCTAGCGGTTAGGACGCCGGCCTCTCACGCCGGTAACCGGGGTTCAATTCCCCGTGGGATCACCATAAATTATTTCAGGGAGTTGCATTAGATCGCAGCTCCCTTTTTATTTTCTACTTTTTCAATACCCGACGCTATACCCAACAAGATCGATAAAAATCAGGGGAAAAAATTAAATTTCATACCCAAAAAAACCGATCTTCTGAAGCAAGAGACCGGGCTTTTTTATCTTAAACTACGCTTTTTAAAATAGGGTGACATATGTTTTAACTTACGCTCCGGGAAAGAAAAGGTGGGTTAGCTCAACTCATAGAGGACTCATTATTGATGTTGGGAAATATACCCCCATCTTTATCACATATTAAGAAAATACCTAAAGTGTAACCCTACAGATTTCTTGACATTTCTTCATTACTAATGTATTTTAATGAAATAATTCAAACTTCGGAGAATGGTGATGAACAAACTGGAACTTATTGAGACGCTCAAAACGGAAGCAGGATTAACAAAAAACGAAGCTGCGGCGGTTGTGAACCTGTTTTTTGATGAAATGTCAAACGCAATGGCCAACGGCGATAGAGTGGAAATCCGCGGCCTGTGTTCATTTTATGTCAAGAAATACAAGGCATACGCCGGCAGAAATCCGAAAACCGGGGAACAGGTCAAGATCAAGCCGAAGAAGCTTCCGTTTTTTAAATGCGGGAAAGAATTGAAGGAGAGGGTGGATAGATAGGGGAAAAGATTCAGATAAAAAATTTTTCCGAGCATTGACAGCGGATTGATACCTCAATCGTATCACACGGCATTGGAACCATAAGATATCTGCTGCTTTTGCAAGGTATCAACGGGCCGGCGAATTATCATAACTCTATAATACGAGTCCAATCGTATCGTCAGATTAAAAAAAGAAGGTGAAGAAATGCAGAACGTGAAGTGGGAAGTTAAAGACGATAAACTGATTATTGAGATAGATTTGACAACGGAGTTCGGACCCTCGAAATCCGGCAAAACGATAACCATTGCCAGTACGCGGGGAAACCAAAAGATTGAGGGTACCGATGCTGTAATCGGTTTGAACGTTTACAAATATCCAGAGAACGTATAACATCCACGATTCAGCCAAGTAAATTTAAAATCTTAATTTTGAGCTTATGGGATGTGTTTAGTGTGAAGATTCAAAGAATCTTGAGTTTCTAATTGAGGGGCAGACCCCACACTATAGAATTTGCTTGCAATCCCCCGTGAAAACTATTTCTTGGAAACGACACTATTTGTCTCGATACCGGTCCAACCGCCGGGGCACCCCCTCATTTTTATGCTCATCCTGCACGCAGACGGTCTTCGTTGGATGAAGCAATTCGCCGGTAGCCTCAACTGCCTCGTCGACCGCAACCACCGGTGGAACTTCTGGATCGGCAAAGTCGCTGAGCCTGTTTTCGGTATACGCGTTGCCGAATTCTTCACTGAGCACCAGACGCTTGATATCTTCAAGGTAGCCTTCGTAGCTCGAGAGATAAAACGACAGGGGGCGGGGAAAGTTGCCCCCTAGAATACCGTCAATAAACATCTGACTGATTTCACGGTGCCGTTGTAGGGTAAAATTGGAACTTACCAACATGTGGCGCTCATCTTCGGAAAGTGTGTGTAAGAATTGCTGCAGAGCGCTACGGGAACGAGGTTGATACATCCAGAAATACAGCATATCCAGTGCATGGATCATGATGATTTTCTCCAGATCTTGGGCCTCTGCATTTGCTTTTCGCTTCAGATCGGACGAATGCTCAAGAATCTTGAAAGTCTCCACGTCCGGATAGAGCAACTCAAGTTGAGCATAAATGTTCAAAATATCTGTGAATTTGTTCTGGTGTTCACGAAAGCGCATCTGGATGTTTTTGTACCGGTCGGCCGTTCCCTCAATGAAACCTGCAACAAAATCCGAGGCGGCCTTGGAAATGATCGCCGCCCACTTTTGCAGGATATCATTGACGTCCACCGCGCCGAACATGTTCAGGATACCGCCGATACTGGAATTCAGTGCCACGGCCACGGGAATTGACAGGATACTGCGGAAGAAGTTTCCATAAATCGCACCCTTGGGTAGCCCCCGAAAAATATTATGGCTGGATAAATAGACGCCGTTGGCCAACGCCATAAAAGTGTATAGCAGCACCGGATGGGTCGCCGTCGTAATGTCGAGTCCCCGGTTCAATATCACGGTTTTTACCGCATAATCCAGCAGCGGTACGGAGAATCCGGTGAAGAGCAGAGAGTCCGTGATGCGTGTCCAGCTGATGTAATCATTCCAATTCAAGAGCGGCGATCGGCGAAAGCCTCCTCCGCCGAGAACGGATTGAAGAATATTGCGGAGTCCGGTGATACCGAACCAGATAAATGCTCCGCCGTAAGCCAATACCCACCAGTCCTTGGTCAGAGCAAAGGTCAGAAAGGCCGGGATAAAGCCAAGCAGCACCTTAAGGATTTTTTTCAGGTTCGAGTTCAAATAGCTCCAGCGAAATCGCCCCCGGCTTTCCAGTAATTCGGGAGGATTAAGATAGAGTCCGTTGACGATTTCCTTTTGAGCACCTCCCAGGGTAATGATGTTTCCGGGATGGGTCATACGGGTGGAGGCAGCTTGGACTTGCCAACCTTCTCGGCGTGCAACCCCCGTCCAGCTGAAAACGTTTAGGATTCTTGAGAGTCCTTCGAATATCTTACCCAGTGGTCTATTGTCATCGAGCGGAATATAAACCGTATATTTGTAGGCGTCGATTCTGATGGGAATGGTTTCGCGGTGATCGGCAATGCAATCCCGTATAACCTGCCGCTGCGCCCGTTTCGGCAGCGTTTCCTTGATCGCCAGGCCCATCCCGTGAACTTTGGAGGAACGGCCCGTGGAATCGCTTCCGATTCTTGCTTTAAGCGACTTTCCCGTGTAATAAGACTTTAAGATATCGATATCGTAAAGAATCGT
>DATKWE010000005.1:0-16019 GCA_035529735.1 Desulfobacterales bacterium
ATATCTTTCATTTTGAATAACACTACCGAAAACCAGGTGGAGGTAAATCCTATCGGGTTCTTATCAAATCCCTTAATAAAATTATCTCGCGTCACAATCAACGGCCCTCCTGGACCTTCCTCGTAAACAGGCAGTCCCGCATCAATTGCGTCCCGTAATACTCGAGGGATCGCGTTCCACCGTTTTAAGACCTGTTCTGCGGAAATCCAATTCATTTTGCAACCTCCTGTAAGTTGCCCTGGAGGAATTCCCCCGGCAGGCGGCCCAGGATATGCCGCTTTTCGGTGATCACCCTAGCCGGAGAAAAATTTATTATTTAACTTTTTTGTGTAGCTCGATCACTTTCCCCGCGGATCCGCGGCGCCGGCGGCCGTCCCGCTCCATCTTTTTGACGGCCTGTTTCAAATCCGTATCCGCAAGCTTGGAATACCTTGCGGTCATTGTGGGTGTTGAGTGCCCCAAAAGCCTCTGGACCCGATAGATATCTACGCCGGCCTGGACCAGTCGCGACGCGTATGTGTGGCGCAACGTGTGAAAGCTTGCTTTAAGTTTTTTATTCGTTACTCCCTCATTCATCTTGGCATCAACAACGGCTCGTTTGAACGACGAAGGGACCTGGGATTGGACCTTGCCCTTGCGGTTCGGAAAAATTAGATCCTCCGGTTTTCCGGGTGCCCACGAGGCAAACAGTTTTTCGAGCCGCTCGGTCATCGGGACCAGGCGATCTTTGCCCTTGCTGTCCAGGATGCGCAGAACGCTGTTTTCAATGTCCACGCAGCCCCAGGAGAGCTTTGCGATCTCCCGGAACCGGAGGCCTGAGTCTATGGCAATAATCGCGATATCGTGCACCTGGGGGCTTCTTTCGTTGATCTTTTCCAACAGAATGGTCTCCTCGTCCAAAGTGAGGTATCGCCCGCGCTCGTTGTCCACTTTGGGCAAACGAAAAGATGCCGATTTCGTTAGGCACGGCCCACTCACAAAGCCGTAATCCGCCGCCGTGTTCCAGACTGTTGTAAAATTGCGGAACACATACTGCACCGTTCGCGGGCTTTTTCCGGCCATGTTGTTTTTTATGCGATTGAGATGAGCCATGCCGAGCTCACGCATGGGGGTGTCGCCGGTCACCGGGTCGATCCAGTTCCGGGTGTGCTCTTCGATCTTTCGAACCGTCTCCGGGCACAACCGCAGGTTTGCATCTGGAAGAAAAATGTCATCCATAAATTTTTTAAAGCTGACATTTTTGCTTTCTTCTTCTTTTAAGACCCGCTTCTCGGCCTTGGTCTGGGCTCGCAAATCGGCCAGGGTGCACGGACCGCTGCCGGCCTTCTGGTTGTGTTTAAGCTGGGCCAGTAAATTGAAACATTTGGTGGGGGTCCACTTCTCGGACGCCCAGCCAACGGCTTCGGAGATCGACTTTCCATTATACCAATAGGCCAACACATAATACCGGTCCGGCATGATCCCGTGTTTCCGGGTCGGGTGCTCCCGATAACGAACCCCCTTTTTGCCCTCTGCATTTTTTAAGGTCTTCCAGGCCCTCATTTCTCCCCCATTTTTTAAACGGTGATTCTTTATTCCCGTGTCATTTGCCAAGATCCCCAAAAGGTCCCCTTGCCTATTTGGTACAAGCGGGGTACAAGGATTTTGGTTGACGTAGGGTGATAATGAGTGAGGTATTATGAAGATTGAATAGCCTAAAAATGTAATAATGTCAATATTTTTTTACGCTTTGGTGAAAATTAGTGAAGGTGAGTGAAATGTGATATCATGTGACTGAAAATCCCCGTGTCGGCAGTTCGATTCTGTCCCTCGGCACCACTATCATTATTTTGAAGGGGTTAGCCAACATCTTGGTTAGCCCTTTTTTCGTTAAAATCATGAACTGTGCTTGAAATTGTGCTGATTAGGGATTCCAGGTAAAGAGCTTGTTTTTGAGCTGCAAGCTGAAGCGCTTTTTTTTGAAAATTTATACACGGGCACGAAATAAAGGAATTTCCTTTTCGGCACCGGTTGATCAGCTCGTGGTTGGATGATTAATCGTCTTCTTCGAATTTAGACAACCATTTTTCATTTATAAAGCTCAAGGTTCTCTGTCCGCTGTCAAAGTCAAAATCATCATCTGTCAGTTCAAATCCGTTTTTCGCGAGGCAAGCTTTTAAATCCGCTTCAAGTTCATCATAAATACTCACTTTTCTGATGTCGAAGTGCGTGTAGGTAATTTTTAATTCCATGATGCCCCCCTGGATCAATTTTAACTTTTCCTGTTTAACCGCTTGACATATCATAATTTTGAACTATTTTCTAGTATAAAGTTCCGGCAAAAAAATATTTCAGCCAAATATTACAAGATTGAGCTGAAATTGGTCGAGGTGGAATAAAATGAGAACAAACTCCTTAAAGGAAATGAGAGAATCTTTAATGATAAGCAAGACCGAACTTGCCAGAAAGGCAAATATATCATCCATCACCCTGACACGGGTAGAGCAGGGGAAACCCAGCAGAATGGGAACAAAACGAAAAATCCTGTTAGCTTTAGGGTTGAAAATATCAGATAAGAACAAAGTGTTTCATTAAGTTAAAAAGTTTTGCCGATTTTTCCGAGCGCATCGCCCTTGTCCGTCATACTGGCAGGGGTTTTTTATTTAAAAAAAAGGGCCTGAAGGTTTTCCTCGGTTCACAGAAAAACCGCCCACAAGGTCACCGTCGCAGGTGCCTTCAATGCCTGTGTTTGATTCTTAATTTTTCATTTTACTGTGGGTTTGGGGCTGTATCTATGTTTAGATTTTAACATGATAATCTGTTGTATGTTAAACAATTTCTTTGCTGTCGAGGTTTTTTTGATATAAAATAAACATGGCTGATAAAAAGATGTTCGCAAACGAGAAATGATCCTGACCTTCTGAAAGAACAAAAGCACCGCAGTGTAGATACCGAAAAATCCATCTCCGTCCTCATTGACATCCAAACGGGCTTAGCATATTGCACTTAAAGGAGTTTATAATTTTGATTTTTTCTGATCGTTATTTCTCGACCCAAGGGAATAATAACAGTGGAAAGAAAAAAAATTCAAAATAAATGTCCTGAATGCGGATATATCACCCATCAAAGAATCTGCCGAAAGTGGTGGATGCGTCTTATCCCCGGCACGAAACATTATTTTTGCATTCGGTGCAGATGCCATTTTATTATTATTTTTTGGAGAAGCGCCCTAAAGATTCGATAGAAAGGGGATGTCGATGAAAGAGAGACGTCAATATGAAAGGTTTATTCTTCCACTCCCTGTAAGACTGGAAGGCATAACGCCGGGCAGAAAGAGGGTGTTAGATCTTGAAACCCGAGACATATCTGCTTCCGGAACATTCATTAATACCTTAACGTTTTTTCCGGAAGGAACCCGGTTTATTCTGGATTTTACCATTCCGGGTGACAGCGTCGAAGAATTTAAGGAGGTCAAGCGTTTGAGGGGCTGTAAAGGACGCCGGGTGCGTTCCACCTTAAAAGGCGTGGCGATTCAATTTGACAAAGAATGTCAGATTGAAAGTTTAAAAGGTTCGTAGCAAATAGAAAATCAGGACCCAAAACTGCGGGGATAACCTTTATCTTGATTTTCCAATCATTAAACCCATATTATGGTTTGGATGCATATTGCAAAACCGTAAAAATTTCTTGCCGAAGGTTATATAGGGATGCGTAAATTTGAAAAAAGATTGTGTATTTTTGCCCTTATATTTGTGGCAATTTATATTGGCGCAATGGTGATAACCGTTCACTCAAGGGTGAGCAACCCGGAAAAGATCACACGGATTGAGTCGGTAGAACCCGGTCAGGGTGAAGGCCAGATGATGTTGGCGGAACTTTTTCTTCCAATGTTTATATTTTTTACGGTCACCGTCTGTTTTATAATGGTCAAAAACAAGCGATCGAAAGCGGTTCTCGAAGCCGAAGAATCGGATGAAGAGTACCCATAGCCGGCCTTGATATTTTAGGTCCGTTCGTTCACCCCAAATGCCTTGCATCAGAGACGTCCTGACCGGTGGGCAATACGGATTTTATTCAGACAAAGAATCTTCAGGTATCTGAACCATCACCACTTCACCCTTTGCACATACCTTTTCTTTTACTGAGAGTGTCATGGAAACAATCACCTTACGGCCCTGAATTTCTTTCACTTTTCCACGGAGTTCCAAAGTTTCATTCATCGGCGTCGGGGCCAAATAATCTACATGTAAAGCGGCCGTGACATAGCGCAGGGGCGGATCCGTATCGGTTTTACTTCCGCTATTAAGATATGTTGCCGCGTAAGCTGTACCGGCGCCATGACAATCCATTAAGGATGCGATCAATCCGCCGTATACATTTCCTGGAAAACCACCGGTATGGTAGTGTTTGGGTTGAAAGCGGCATACGCTTTCTTCTCCATCCCAATAGCTTTTTATGTGTAGGCCATGTTCATTGAGCCTTCCACATCCAAAGCAGCTTGCGAAATTATCCGAATAGTAATCTTGAAAGGCTTTCAGGGTCATATCCTTGTCTTTTTCTAATACCTTAATTGGTCGTGAACAAACTGGGAGAAATATTATAAGTGTTTAGGTTTTTTATGTTTTTTTAGATAAAAATGTATTTTTATAAAGCTTCTTAGGGTTAAAAGACCGCTGCATTAACCAAGTTGGGAGGTCTATTCCCTTTAAGGCCCTCCGCCATATTTTTAGCGGCCATTTTTGCCATCCGCAACCTCGTTTCTATGGAAGCGCTGCCGATATGGGGCGTCAATACCACGTTTTCCGCCATTTTTATCAGCTCCGGGTGGATCTTGGGTTCTTCCTCGAACACATCCAGGGCCGCCCCTCTGATTAGTCCATCCTTGATGGCCGAAACCAGCGCTTGTTCGTCAACCACCGGCCCTCTTGCGGTATTGACGAGGATGGCATTTTTTTTCATCTTTTTGAAGGCGTTAGTGGAAAACATATGCGTTGTTTTTTCGGTGAGGGGCACGTGAATGCTAATAAAATCGCTATTGGAAAGGAGCGCATCGAACTCGACGAATTCGGCACCGTATTCCTTTTCGGCCCGTTTTTTTCTGGATGAATTAACGTATAGGATCCGCATGTCAAACCCTCTGTGCGCTCTTTTGGCGACAGCCTGTCCGATGGCGCCCATACCGACGATGCCCAGGGTCTTTTCGTAGATGTCGACCCCCATTTGCGGCTGCATGAGCTGCCAGTTTTTAAACTTGCCTGCCCTGATATAGCGGTCTGCTTCAGGTATTTTTCGGGCAGCGCTTAACAGCAGAGCAAAGGCAAGGTCGGCGGTGGTCTCTGTCAGCACGCCCGGCGTATTGGTCACCATGATGTTTCGCCGGGTTGCGGCATCCATATCGATATTGTCATAGCCCACCGCGATGTTGGAGATTACTTTGAGGGATGGAAGTTCGTCCATCACCTGTGAATCGATCCTGTCGTTCAGTAAGCTGACCAGGCCTGCCTTTCCTCGAGCCCTTTTGACAAGTTCCCGGGAGGGCAGGATGGTATCTGTATTGTTTATGTCAATGGTATGTCCTTCCTTTTCCAATATTTCGATGACGTCCTTGAACACTTTTCTGGTAATAAATATTTCAGCCATGTTGAAAAAATCTCCTTTATCCGAACTTCTCATGAAACACATCGATCATACGGTCAAACCAAAACGATATCGATTTCAACGGGTGTAAAATCCGGGTCAATTCTACGCTTTTAAAATTCAGCCCCCAATACTATTCGAACCGCCGTTCAAATTGCTGTTCGATAACCTCCGCACCCCACTGCATGCCGTTGTGTTGTTCTACAAGTTTGAAAGCATGCTTCTCGTAGAGATGTCTCGCAGGACTCAGCCCCTCAAAAGTCCAGAGATAAATTCTTTTGTAGCCTCTGTTACGGCAAAAGTCCATGGCCGAATGGATCAGCCGATTGCCGATACCTTTCCCGCGCAGGGCATCGGACACGATGAACCACCGGAGATGCGCACCCTTGCCTGTGTTGTGAATCCCGTCGATGGTAATGGATCCTTCGATACGACCGTCCAATGAAGCCGTCCAGAAGCCATCTCGATTTTTGTCATATCTTCCGATGAATTCTGAAAGTTCGGCGGCCACCTTTGATTCGAAGAAGGCCCCGAATTTCCAATGCGCATGGTAGTAGGTTCCATGAAGTTCAACCACCCGGCCGATGGAACCGGGGATATAGCCTCTGGTTATCTCAATGTCTGACATATGGACTCCGATTTAGCTGTTTGGATTGGAATAGAATGGTTGCATCCTTTTCTTTCGAGCCGATTCTGTCAATGCCCGGTGATCGGCATCGGGGAGCTTCATTCTACGTGATAAATTTCTTGTACGATGTCCGAAAACCAGGGCGGCTTTTGAACGATAACGTATATTAAAATCAGGCCGATAATGGGTATCGGGATTGCCGCATCGACCATTCCGAGAAAGCATAGAATCAAGATGGATTTTGTCCGGATGTTCATAATCTGAAGCCCTTCAGCCAATCGAGGGCGTGTTTTCTATCCCGGCAATCAAAGTGTCTTATTTCTGCACGGACAAAATGCTTGGCAACTCGCGGCAAAATCGACAAAAAACCACTGTCGGTTACCGCTGCAACTCTCTCGATGCGTTGATGATGGTTTTTGACAAATTTTAGATGAGATACCAGCGCCGCAAAGTCATTCCACCCCGGGAACGACTCAGCGTAGATCATCAATCCGTTGAGTTTGCTTTTTTCTTCGATAAAAGGGTCAATCTCTTCCGCCAGTCTCGTAAAATCCGACGATTCTAAGGGGCCGTCGGGTGTTACGATCAGTATTCCCTCATCCTGCAATAATTCATGATTCAGCATTTCAATATCTCCCGTTTATTGTGAAGGGTGTTTTACGCAGGGTTCAAGTTTTGTATTTTATTTCCCAATTCAACCGTTATGGGATTTTCTTTTTTGGACACAGATGAACACGGATTGTCAAGAAATTCAAACTTGGGAATAATGATATCGTTTGGTTATACCTGTCCGCGAGTGCTCCCGGTTGTCTTCGCCTTGCCTGTTTGCACCGCTCTTGCGTGCAAAACTGGAGAACTTGGTTGTGGAGCGAACTCGCAGCGGCAGGCAGGTCTGTTAAAATCTGCGTCCCATTTAACTCGAGATCGAAAGACCTGGCTGCAATGGTCATTGTTATTTGAGCGCTTCAAGTGCTTCTTTGGCGGCGTCTATCACCTCAACGGGATACGGACCGTTCAAAAGCCTTTCTATCTTTGGGATGATCTTTTTATCCCCGGCGTTGCCCAAAAGGTAAAGGATGTCTCCTTTGACCGTATCTTCTGCCCGGGGAAAACAATCCCATAAAAATGGGATGGTATGGCCGGCCAGTTCATGGTTTTCCTCGGCGATGGTTTCAAACGCGACCATGGCAGCCAGGCGAACCGGCCATTTTTTATGGACCAAGAGGTCCATGAAGGCCGGGAAGATTTTTCCACAGTCGAGCATCATGTTGGCAACCTCCACAGCGCCGCCTTCTTCAAACATGGTTTGCAACGATGACGCACTGAGCTGAGAGGGATCCCGATTCAATATCATATCGACCACTTCTTCGATCTGGATCGATCCGGTCCAGCGAAATTGATCTTCGAGTAAAACGGTGGGTGCGGAATGAATCGTGTCGGATGCCGCCATTTCAGGAAAGAGCGCACCATCGATGAGGGTCAATTTTATGGATGGGTTTCCCTTGGCCAGAGAGAGACATTGCACGACCGTTTTCGGGCAAAAAGGACAATGGGGCATAATATAGATTTTCAGCCCGGCAGGGATCTGGTTATTAGAAAGCTTGTTCTGAACCGATACCTGAGCATTTGGCGTCGAGGGGTCACGGCTGGCCAAAACATCCAGAAAAGGTTCGAGCATCTTGCCCCCGGGAATCGCCTGGTATCGAACGTTGCCGACCTGGATTGCAGGGGGGGTCGATTCTTCGTCTTTTTCCGGTTTAATTTTGACATTCGGGGCGATGCGCGTCAGATTTTCGCAGAAACCCCGAAATATTTCGCTGCGTTCATCGTCGGTCAAGATCAGATCGATGAATATATCATCACCAAGTTCTTGGGCCCATCGGGTTATTTTCTTTGCGTCTTCTTTTGAAATCATCTGTGCATCCTGGGGCACGCTCGGCGTGTGAAAATACAGTTAGTGAACAAGGCTGGATAGACAACGTCTTGTTATCTCATTTTCCACCCATTTCATATCATTTTTGGTCTTTCCCCTCCGGTAAATACGGGTGATCGCTTCTGCGTAAGATTTTGCGGTATGGTACCCTTCGGCCACGGCGTGCTCTATAATGAGCCAGTCATTTGTGTGTGTAAATTCTTGAAACGCCGTAATTATTTGAGGAAATATTTCTTTCGTAAAACTTTCGAGGAAAGCAACATAAAATGCCAGAGACGCTGTTTTCCGCTCTCGGGTGATATGTCGAAGTGTTCCGTGCGCGTTGGTGTCTGCAAGAAGGTCCTTAACGGTTCGGGCAAACAGTTCGATGGGTGTGTGAGGGAACGCCGCAACAATTTCGCGCCATAGGTGACGATCAAAAACAGTATCCTGAATTTCACCCAGTTCGTGGTAGATGTATTTGTCTGTTTCATCCACCGCAATTCTTGCCAAAATACGTTGTAATTCTTTAGGTGTCGGTTCTTTCAGCCCATAGTTTTCAAAGGCAAACTTGAGAGCATACCGCCCGGATTTTTTTATATAAAATATTTGATCCCAGAGAAATAGTTTTGCCGGTTCTTGTCTGATAAAGATGCAATTGTCTTGGGACAGGGCAGGGATTGTCAGTAGATCACGGGCAAGCTCGTGACCGAGGATAAATACCGTGTATCCGTTTATTTCTTTCTTTTCATCGATCGAAGCGAGAAAAAAGGTGGGTTTAAGGCTGCGAGCATACCCTCCGCCGTAGATGAATCCATGGGGCTCTAAAACCGCGTTAATCTCTGTGACATCAAATGGGTCGAATCGACGTCCGAGAATCGTGATGTCTCCGAATTCTTTTTCCAGTAGTTTTTCCCATGTTTCTTCTTTGTCACCAATCCATTCTAAGACCTCAGAAGGGTCCTTTTCAATCCAGGGATCCAATCCTTTTTCCCATTTGTACAGATCCCGCAATCTTAATGCCAAACCGCATATAGAATAAAGACCGGCATGTTGGGAATCCGCAATATCGCAGTTTTTCAGGACTTGACCGGTGATGTCATCTATTTTGAACATTGGGTGTCTGCCTTGTTGGGTGAAAAATACGGGCTACCCGATATCTGCTCCCCGGAGAACAGCAAAAATATCCTTTGCAGGGATTGCGCCTTCTCTCAGAATTTTCGGGAAATCATGTGTAACATCGACGACGGTTGAACCGATGCCGCCTTTGAGGGGTCCGGCATCCAGAATAAGGTCAAGCTTGTCGGCAATCAGCGGGTCTATATCTGAAACTTGTGAACACCCTGAATTGCCGGTAATGTTGGCGCTTGTGGCGGTTATGGGGCTTTTGAGCGCCTTCGCAAGCGCTAGCGCAACCGGGTGTTGCGGCATTCGGACACCGATCCTGCCTGTGCCGGCGGTAAGGTTTGCGGGCAACACCTTTTTAGCCTTAAATACAATGGTCAGTGCACCCGGCCAGAAGCATTCCATAATTCGAATGGCTGTAGAAGGGATTTTTTGAACCAGCTTTGTCAGATCTTTTTGTTCGTGTATAAGGACAAGCAGCGGTTTATTATACGGCCGCTGTTTTATCTCAAAAACCTTGTCGACAGCTTTGATGTTCAAGGCCGCTGCACCCAGTCCATAAAGGTGCTGGGTAGGGAACATAATGACCCCGCCGTTTTTAATGATCCGATAGGCCTCTAAGATTTGATCATGAGAGGGATTGAGAGGGTCAACCTGAATGATCTTTAAGCTTTTTTGCTTTTTGATCAACTTGTTTTGCAAGCTCCTTTTTATACGTTTCCAGCATTTTTGTAAGGTTTGGGTCTGCAATTGCCAGTATCTGTACGGCAAGGATACCCGCATTTCTTGCACCCGGCTTTCCGATGGATACCGTGGCAACCGGGACCCCCGGGGGCATTTGAACGGTTGATAGGAGTGCATCGAACCCCTGAAGGCATGAGGAATCTATGGGAACCCCTATGATCGGCAGCGAAGTATGCGCCGCTATAAACCCAGCAAGATGGGCTGCGTGCCCGGCTCCGGCAATAATGACTTTTATGCCCCGCTTATGGGCGGAAGTGGCAAATTTAATCGCTCTTTTGGGACTTCGGTGTGCGGAGGCAACCGTCATTTCATAGGATATTCCAAATTGTTTCAAAACCGAAGCGGCTTCTTCCATTATTTTAAGATCAGAATCGCTCCCCATGACAATCCCGACTTCAGGCGGCCGGCCGGATTGTTTTGAAGTCTTGTTTCCTGTTTTCAAATAAACCTCCTTTTCAGGATATGCTGGCAAGGCTTTCAAGCAAATCTTGTTTCTTTTGAACGAGTTCCTTTCGATCAATCTTTGCACCTTTGGTCCCGCCATCTAAGGCAATTTCCGAAAGGTAATACTTTCCGTCGTTTGTAATCATAATATCCAAGTGGGCATAGGGAAATTTACCGCGTTCCATTGCGGTATGACAAAATCTTTCTAGATTCTCGTCCGGATCGTAGGGATAACTTTCTCCACCCATGGAGATATTCATCCTGAAATTGTTGGGATTATTTCTGACATATGCCTCCATGTAATCCCCTACAATGACCACCCGTACGTCAATAAAGTCGTCTAAAAAAGGCTGAACAACAAAAGGATATGAAGATTCGGACAAGGCCATGAAACTGTATAAGACTTCAATGGTGTCCCACTTTCGCACACCATGACCGCAGTGCATACGGTCTTCCTTGGTAATCACAGAGGCGATCTTGAGTCTGTTATAGATATTTATCGTATTGAGAAGATCCGACCGCCGCGCAATAACAAATGTATGGGGCAACATCCATTTTTTTAGAATGAGGACTTGCGCAGCCTTGGAGTTGTTCAGGGCCTGTGAAAGCGGAGATGGAAAACATGAAATGCCCCGTTCGAGAAGATCGATAAGGACCGATGGTTTCATGTGTTTGTAAGCCAGTGTCCCTAAAAAAATATCTCCCGAACGAAGGTCTTGATAGACTTCCTTGAGTTCCCTGCTGCTTCTTACGATCATTGAATCACCCGCCGCTTTTGTGTCCCTCGATACTTAACTCAATCAATCTGTCCAGAAGCTGGCCGAAAGGAATGCCCGCGGCAGCGGCAGCTTGTGGCAATAGGCTCGTGGCGGTCATGCCAGGAATTGTGTTGGTTTCAAGGACATAAAGCTCATTATCTTTAAGAATCATGTCTGTTCGACTGTATCCGTTACAAAAAAGCGCTTTATGTGCTGTTTTGGCTGTTTCCTGCGCTTTCTTGGTGAGCACATCGTCGATTCGGGCCGGACATATCTCCTGGGTGACACCTGCGGTATACTTTGCCGTGTAATCGAAAAAGTCACAGGATTTATCAGGAATTATTTCAATGATGGGCAAGGCTTCCAGATTCTCATTGCCGATAACACCGCCGGTAAGTTCAATCCCGTCGATATGTGCTTCTATCAGAACCATCGGATCCTCGTTAAAGGCTGCATTCACCGCATCCTCTAAGGATTTCGTGGATTTAACCAGGGAGATTCCGACACTCGAACCACTGGCCACCGGCTTCACAACCAGGGGCAGACCCAGCTGTTCGGCACATGCGTCCGAATCTAAAACATCATCTTTTTTTATCACGATATAGGGCGGGACCCGAAGTCCGGATTTTTCGTAAAGATGTTTGGAAGCCAGCTTGTTCATCGCCAGAGCACTTCCGAGAACCCCCGATCCCTGATACGGAATATCCAGAAGGTCGAGCAGTCCCTGGAGTGTACCGTCCTCACCAAACGGCCCATGGAGAATTATCAGTGCAGCATCAATTTTAGGCGCATCCGCGACCAGTTTCGGAAGATCGGTTTTTGGATCATACCGAATGATATGGTACTTGTTGTGATCCAATGCCTCATAGACCTGATTTCCGCTGGCGATGGAAACTTCACGTTCGGAGGATATCCCGCCGGACAGAAGCGCAAGGGTTAGTTTTTTCATGGGTTGCCTTTCAGTTTGACCAAAGTTGAAGTGAATGTGCTGCCTAAATGTTTCTATGACTTAAAAAGCCGTTCCTTGAATCTGTGATATTCTTCAAGGGTAATAAGGTCGTTTTCAAGCAGACGGACAAGTTCGGAAAACTCTTTATAGCGAATCGATTCCGGGTCTTCGAGTTGCTTGACATGGCCGGATGAACTGCTGTCCAAGGCAGGCAGGTTGTTCTTTGCCCCGTCGATTTTTAATGAAGCCAGTCCGCCAAGAAAACTGATCTCGATCGTTCTTCCGCTATACCGATGAGCGCTGAGTATTTCCCTGAGGGTCTTTCCTTCCATTTTCATGCGCTTGTAAAAATGTAAGCCCGAAGCAATGATGGCGATTGAACCGCCGATAAAAATCCATATCATGTAATTTATTACGCCCCGGAAAAAAATGACCATCATGACCAACCCCCCCACCAAAACAACATGGAGGAGAAGGATGAAATAGGCCATGAGGACACTTTTAAAATGTCGGTTCTCTTTTTCTTTTTGCTTAAATACCATAATTGGAACTTAGCGCATCCTTTTATTGATTTTTTGAATTCTCGAATCGTTCTGTCAGCTTTCCCATATAATGTTGGGGCATTTCAAGGGCAACGGATGTTTCTCGCATTGAATTCATTTTCATGATCAAAAAGTTCAATTTTTTTAATAAACGATATTTTTCAGACGTTTCTTCCATACCGGCCAAAAGGTCTTCGGTCTGTTTAATCTGATTTTTCAACTCGATTTCCGGGGGAATACAATCTGAATTTTTTAGTATTTTATAGGCCAGGCGCAGTTCTTCCGGGACAAAACAAGCATCCTGAAATATCAAGGGTTTGCCGGAACCGGGGAGATTTTCGAAATCGCCCCTTTTTTGAGCCCTTCGAATACGCTCTTCCACAATTTTTTCAAAACCGTGTATCATCGCTGATCGCTGTTCCTTTTACACCGGCATGTGTATCGGCTGCATCACCTGTAATTCATATCGCATTAAATGCTATAATACAACTTTCACCCGCTTTTCAAGCGATAAAACGCTGAAAAAAAGAGGGGTCCTCTGATATTTTCAAGAGACGCCCGGTGATAACCGTAACGTGTGGCAACTCCGGAAAACTTCCGAATGGCGTTTTTTCGTTCAGATTATAAAAACAATTCCAATTTGTTACAATTCAAATGTGTGTGCTGAAATGCTTTGGGTGGGGGATAGCGCTGGGGGCAATCCCTAAGCGCTGGGATTTTTCCCTATAAAAATGAACCTTTTATCTTATGGACATATTTTATGAAATGATTATTAATTGGAAAAAACTAAATGTCAGTCAGCTTCAACACAATGATTTTAACCAAGTGGCGGTTCATCGCCGCCAAAGGTTACACTGGAAAAAAAAGCTTGATCCGGCAGATATGAAGCTTCTCGGATGTACGTGCATCTTACCTCGGTCATCTGCATTAATATGCTAAAATACGATGTGCACCGAGTTTAATAACGGCATTCAGGGAAGCTTCAAGATTATAAGGCTGGGTAGTCGCTGCGGTGGTTTTGAGAAAAGATTCTGAGACCTTTGCAAAACGCCCCTTTTTATCCAATTTCTGCGTCAGTCTCAAATTGTAATCCTCGAAATACTCAATGTATTCCTGTGGTTAAAATTTTCGCCTTTCTTGAACTTGAAAAAAAATGAACATTTTTCAAAGATCTCATTTTATCGGGCTGATACAGGCAGATTAAAGCCGGATCTGCCTTTTTTATTTTTTTATCTATCAAATCTCTCAATTTTTTGAACATCTGAACATGACAACTTCCCGTGGTCTGAGAATCATGGCTTCACCGGTTGCAGGATTCCCATAGCAGGAAAAATTTAAATTTTTCATCAAACGCAAAAAAGAATTTAATTGATCAAATATCGAGGCAGGATGAACAAAAAAACCTGCTGTAAAAAACAGCAGGTTATATTTTTTTGTTGGTGGCGATGCAGGGAATTGAACCCCGGACACTACGGATATGAGCCGTATGCTCTAACCATCTGAGCTACATCGCCAAAGTAAATTTTTTAGCCGGATCAGATTAATGTTTTTAAAACCGTTTCTATTATTCTAACACAATGGGTTTAGTCAAGCCAAAAACATGACGGCTTGGTAAAAAGTCTTTTGTGAGCGACATCAAGCAATTTTGGAGAAAGATTCATGATGAGTCCGGCGTTAAAAATTGCAAGCTGTTTGAGGGCGTTAGCCCGAGTTCTAGCAATTTAGCCGGGCGAGTCATGAATCCCAAAATTGCTTGCAAAGCGAGCAAAATCAGACTTTTTACGAGTTCATCATCTCTTGAGTGGGTAAAACCTAAATGCTGCTAACCTGTTATCAGTGTTCGGATTTTGGTTAGAAGCCATCAGTTAGGCAATAAGATCCTAACGGTGGTCCCCTGCCCCAATCGGCTCTCCACCTTTATTTCCCCGCCGTGAGCCTCTAGGATATTGTGAACGATGGCCAATCCCAAACCGGTGCCGGATGCTTTGGTGGTAAAGTAGGGATCGAAAATATTCGCAAGATCGTTTTCGTTGATGCCGGTGCCGGTATCCGAGACCCGGATCTCAATGCCATCCTTTTTCACATTTTTTCGAACTGTTACGGTCATGCTTCCTTCATTGTCCATGGATTCGATGGCGTTCAGATACAGATTCAGAAGGACCTGGTTGATCCTGTCCGGATCGAAAAACGCCGTGTCTATTTCAGGATCAAGGCGGGTTTTAATGTCAATGTTCGCTTCCGATGCCTGCCGTTCAATGAGTTTGAGAGAGTCCTTTAAAAAGTTTTCAACGGGGATCGATTTTCTCGATATTTTTATGGGCCGGGCAAACTCATGAAGCTGGCCCACAACCCGGTTCAACCGGTCGACTTCCTGAATCATGAGGTTGGAGATCTGTTGGTTTTCCGGCACGTCATGGTATCTTTCCTTGAAATATGTGGCAAAACCTTTGATGGAACTCAAGGGGTTGCGTATCTCATGAGAAACACCGGCGGCAAGTCTTCCCACAGATGCAAGACGCTGGCTCCGTGCAATCTCTTTTCTCAAAGAACGGACTTCACTGAGATCCTTGAACAGGAGCACATACCCGAGAAACGTTCCGGTTTCATCGCTCAGTGATGTCGCACTGATTTCAAGGGGAATAATCCCCGCTTCTCCGACGGCACAATCGATCTCCTTTTCAACAACCCCTTTTTCCATATCCAGGTCTTTGAGCATCTGCCATAAATCCTCGGGCAGGACGTCCGCTGCATTTTCCCCCATGACCGTTTCGGCGGAAAGGCCAAGAATCGTTCCGGCCACATGGTTTAGGGAGGTAATCCTTTGGCGATCGTCTGTGGCGACCAGGCCGATGGGCATATGCTCAACCAGGTTGTCGGAGAAGGCTTTTATCCTGGAGAGGGACATCCGTGTCACGCGGTAACTCTGGGCCAAAAATAGCAGAATGATGCCGGCAAATCCAACCAAAAGGAGGATAATGCCCATGATAACGGTATGCCGGGTATCGATCCTGATGGCCTCTTCGATGGACGTCATGTCGAGCCCCACAAAGATGATCGGCGTGGACGGCGGGACGTCCATTCTTTCATCCATACCCCGTTGAAACCACAGATGCATCATCATGCGCCCGTACCCCATGCTCAAGCTTCCTTCCTGGGGCAGGAATCTACTGAACACTTCAAATATTTTCTTTCCGCCAGGGGTGGAGACGATGCGCCACTGAACCGTTTGAAGATGCGAAATCCTTTTAAGATCCAGCCCCTTGCCATGATATTTTCCGATATGCTTGGGGTTGTCATGGGC
>DATKWE010000006.1:0-6541 GCA_035529735.1 Desulfobacterales bacterium
CAGCAGAACAGCTCCCAATATACCGATAAGCAGATAGCAGTTGATCGAATTGATTAAAATGGTAACCGTGACATTTTTATGTCTGGCCACATGCCGGATCATGAACACGGTAATGAACACGTTAAAACAAAAAAATGAAAAAAAAGCGGCAAATTTTATCCCATCATTGGCAATAAAAACCTCCAGCCAGGTTAAAATTATCGTCATCACTCCAGAGGCGATCAGGATGTTTCGTGTTTTTTTCGAAAAATGGAGTGAAAAAATACCTGTAAGAATTATGGCCGTAAAAATTATGTCTTTAATGATCACCCGATGAACCGACAACATGGGATAGAAAAGCACGGTTATCAATAAACAAATTAAAAGAATAATATTATTTCTGGCAAGTTTATTGGGTGTCATAATATATTATTGAAGCTCTCTGAAGCCCCCGTCCTCATTAATAAATACTTTTATTATATTAATATCATTCATGATTTTGTTTGTAAACCCTGATTTTTTGGCCCTTCGATTTTTCTCGGAAAGGTTCAAATTTCCCCCGGCAATTATGGCGCTTTTCTATCTTCGGTAAACCTGGCATTTACGATTTTTTCAGTGATGTGCATCGTGGGAATCTATTTTTCCTTTACCCGGGGGGCATTGCGAAATGAACGTTAGAAGAAATATTAAATTATGCCACCACCTCTAAACGACTCACCCCACCGGCAACCTTGTTTATCCGTATTTTGGTGGGTATTTCATCCTCGAGCCGCTTCACGTGGGAAATAATGCCCACCAGTTTGCCGTTTCTTTTTAAATTTTTAAGCGTGGAAACGACCTTGTATAAGGTCTCGTCATCCAGATAACCGAAGCCCTCGTCCACAAAAAGAGATTCGATTTTTCGGCCGTTGCCGGCAATATCCGAAAGCCCCAGCGCCAGGGCAAGGCTCACCAGGAAGGTTTCGCCGCCGGACAGGGTTTGGGTGGATCTTCGTTCCCTTTGATGAAAAACGTCCTCGATTTCCAACCCCAGACCGTTTTCTTCACAACGTCTCAAACGATAACGGCCGCTCAGTTCTTCGAGTTGCCGGTTGCTGTGTTCAAGCAAACGTTCGAGCACAAGTTCTTGGGTCCGCTTTTTGATATCGGCCTCGCCGGCCGATTCAAAGAACTCTTTTTCCGCGTGTAATCGGTCGCTTATTTTTTTCTGTTCTTCGATTTCCCGTAACTTCAGCGCGTACTCTTTTTCCATCGTTTTCTGATGCTCCAGCCGATCCCAAGCGGCGGTGAGCGCTTCGCTCAATTCATCCTTTCGTCTCCTCGCTTCCTGGATCTGCAGGCTTAAGTCTTCTGGAAATTCGACGGCCCCTTCCGTTATCCCCTGTTCGTCGAAGTCTTTTTGTATCGCATCTAAATTAGACTCAAAATCAGCTATTTCGCAGTCTATGGCTTCCTGTTGATACTCGAGAGTCTGCCGTTCTTCGAGGCGCAAACGGCTGTTTTGGGCGTCTGCCAAGGACGTGAAACCCGAAGCAACCGCCCGGATCGAAAGATTTTGTTCAAGATCTTCACACGCTTTTTGAATGTCCCGGCATTTTTTTTCTGCAACCTGTTTCAACCGCAGTTTTTCCGTCAGGGCTTGCTGCACCTGTTGGATTTCCTGCCGGATGATTTCGACGGCGTCTTTCTCTGTCTGAATCTTTTTTTCCGTCTCCTGTTTTTCTTGAATCGGGTCTCCGGTTCCGAATGTCGTCTGTCTTTGGTTTTTCAGCGCATTTAAAGCCCCTTGGCGGGTGTTAATCCGTGTTTCCAGATCATCGGCTTCCGTTTTCAACCGGTCGCGTTGCCGGGGCAATGCCTCGGATCTGTTTTTCAATGCAATGGCCTGTTCCTTCAGTTCGTTTTGAGTCTTGAGATGGTTGAGGAATTCGACCCTTTTTGCTTCCAGTCGCCGATTCAGTTCATTCTCTGCTCCCGGTTCCGGAACTTTTTCTTTGAACATATCGAGATGCGGTTGAAGGTTTCTTAATACCTCTGCTTCCGTTTGCCTGAGATTCTGAGTCTCCTGTTGCAGTGAAGACAAACTGTTTCGGCGGACATTTAAATCAATTTCGAGTTGGTCCGAAACCGTTTGCTTTTCGGATAATTTTGCCGAATGCTTTTGAACGGTCTGATCAATTTTTCCGGTCTTCTTATGATGTTTTCGAATTTTTTTAAGTCGGGCCCCTTGCCTTCGAACATCCTTTTTCAGTGACCGAATCGATGTCTTCACCGAATGCCGATCCCCGATGGCCCATTCAGCTCCGGTGGCCTGACACAAAAGATTCCATTCTTTCTGCATTTCCACCAGGGGGTCATGCTGCGCTTTGAGTCCGGCAATATGGTCCGAAAGCGTTTTGAGTCGATTTTGGATTTTTTTCAGCGTATTCTCCTGGGCTTGAAGCGCCTCGGCGGTTTCTTTCCCAAACGACGGACCCGCGGTCACATACGGATGATCCAGCGAACCACAGAGGGAACACGGCTCTTTTTCTTTAAGCTGCCTTCGGCAGGGTTCGAACCTGGCCGTATTTTTGATGACGGACAGGCGGTTGTTTTCCCGTTCGAATATTCTCAGAGCCTCGGCGTGTTCCCCCTCGGCTTTTATAAGCGCCTTTTCCAGGGCTTCCCCGTTCCCCCCTGCTTCCTGTTTGGCATAGGTCTTTGCGATCTTAAGCATCGATTGATAGTTTTTCAGCCGATCTTTCTGTCCGCCATAGATTTTTTCAAGATCTTTTAGGGTTCCGTCACCCAAGAGGGCTGTCAGCGCTTTGTTCTGTTCAGCCTGTCGGGCCTTGACTTTCTCCGCTTTGGTCCGGAGATTTTTGAGTTTGCGTGCCGTTTTCATCAACAATGAAGATGCTTTTCTTTCAGCCTTCACAGCGGACTTCTGTTGACCGGGGTGTGCCGATATTGTTTGACGGATCGATTGCAACTTTTCGAGACCGTCCTTTATGACGGGGATCCGTTTCACCAGTTCTTCATATTCGGGATGTTCCTCCAGCCAGCATTCCGTATCCTTTTGGCGGGTTTCATTTTCTGCGATTTCCTGCTTTACGGCCAGCTGTTCCTGAGACGTCTTGGCCTGTTCATCTTCAACTGCAGCCTGTCGTTCCATCAATTTTCCAACCGAATCGGTTGCCGCCGCAATCTCCTTCTCGATTTCCAGGGTCTTTTCAACCAACTCCCGTCGTTGGGACCATGCTTTTTGCGCCCGATCCAGTTCAAGGGCATGAATCCCTGCCTTTTCCTTCAATCCGTTATGCCGATCTTCCAGATCTGCGATGTCTCTTTCAAATCCTTTTAGCGCATCCAAATCCTTGGCGGCTTCGGATTTCCGGCTGTCCAGTCGGTCCATTTCTTCTTGAAACAGTGCGGCAGCCATGGCCTTTTTTAGCCGTTGAAAATCGGATTCCATCTGGCTTTTTCGGTACCGAGCCTCTTCGATGGCGTTTCGATTCTCCTGGTATTTTTTTTGCAACTGATCGTAGCGTTTGCGTCGGTTTTCCTTTTCGTTCAATGTGAGAATTCGCCCATCGGCCTCATTAAAATCTTCTTCCAGCTGCTGAACCGTTTCCTCAAGATTTTCAACCTCCGACCGGCGCATCAACGGAAAATCTTGAATCTCTTGTTCGAGTGCTTGAAGTTTTTTATCTGCTGTTTCGGCGTTTTCAACGGCGGCTTTCAAAACCTCGGAAAATATGTCTTTGCCGACAATTTTATCCAATATTTCAGCGCGTTCATTATCGAGGGCGTTCAGAAATGCGCTGAACTCACCCTGAACCAACATGATCGATCGGGAAAAACGCTTAAAATCGAGACCGGTGAGCGCTGCGATACGGTCGCGAACCGTGCTGATCTTATCTTCGAGCAGCCGTTCTTTTCCGTTCATTTCGAACAGTTTCATTTCCGGCGGTAGGGTTTTCCCTTGGGCACTGCGCAGAGACCATGTGGAGCGGTAAACATTCCCGTTTACTGAAAATGTCACCATCGAAAAGCAGCGGGAGGTCTGTTTGCTCATGATCTGCTCGGGTGAATTTTTAAGCCGGGCGGTCTCGCCGTAAATTCCAAGTGAAACCGCATCAAAAATCGTGGTCTTCCCCGATCCGTTGGGGCCGGTAATCGCAAACAGCCCGGATTCCTTGAGCGGAGACCGGTCAAAATGAATCTCCCATTCACCCTTTAACGTATTTATATTTTTGAACCGGACATTCAATATTTTCATTGTTCTCGCTCGCTTTCGTTGTCGGCGTCCGTATCGTCCTGCGATACAGAAATATTACCTTAATTGATCGCAAACAAAAGGATAGCTGAATTAACCATTTAAAATAATTAGCTGATATTCGTTTGTTACAATTTTCATATATCTTCTATCAATGAGATATAATTTTAAGAACTATCTCTCCATTATGTTTGCCCGTTGGGAAAGCCGATGCCACCCCATCTTCTGCGCTGCCAAGGGTTTGGGTCATTTAAACACCGAATGGTCAGATTGGAATAACAATCATGTTTTTCAGGGGCGCAAAGCTTAAATAAAATTTCTAACATAAACACCTTTGCGTGTCAAAAGCGTAAAGGTCGAAAAATTTGTTGCTCATCGGGTTAAAAAATCGTAAAATTTATGAAAAATTGTCGTGAGAATCTTTTTAGGGTTCCAAGGGGAAGAAAAAATGCATTGTAGAAAAAACTATGTTGCCGGTATTTTTCTGTGTCTTTGCATCATCCTTTTGACAATATCACCTTGGGGTGTTCAAGCCCAGAACCTCACAAACCATCGGACGTGTTCCAACTGTTTCGGTACGTACAATAACGTGGTCGTTGTCTCTCAGACCCAATCTTCTAAGTAAAAGCCAATTCAGTTCAAATTTGCAGGGAGGTCAAAGCGCAAGATGGGACGAAATATCGGATTTGTTTCAACACGTTTTTCCGGAACGGACGGGGTCACGCTGGAAGCCAGCAAATGGGCGGAGGTACTTAAAAATGACGGACATACGTGCTTCTGGTTTGCCGGAGAACTGGAACGAGATCCGTCAAAAAGCTTTCTGGTTCCGGAAGCCCATTTCCAGCACCCACAAACCAGATGGATCAACGAAAACGTCTTTGGCAGGAAAGGGCGCAAATCTTCGGTCACAAACACGATTCACGACGTCAAAACCCTCTTGAAGATTCGACTGGAGGAATTCATCGAACAGTTCAAGATCGATCTTCTGGTGGTCGAAAATGCGTTGACCATACCCATGAACATTCCTCTGGGGGTTGCCCTGACGGAATACATTGCAGAAACGCTGATTCCCACCATTGCACATCATCATGATTTTTACTGGGAAAGGACCCGGTTTTCAGTCAATGCCGTGGGAGACTACCTCCGAATGGCATTCCCGCCGAATCTCCCCAATATCGGACATGTGGTCATCAATTCCGAAGCCCAGGAAGAACTGGCGCTGCGTACCGGAATTTCGTCGATCATCATACCCAATGTTCTGGATTTTGAAAATCCGCCCATGGTTGATGATAAAAACGCCAGTAATTTAAGACAGTTGATCGGCCTGACCCCCGACGACGTTATGATTTTACAGCCCACCCGCATCATCCAGAGAAAAGGCATCGAGCATGCCGTTGAACTGGTCAAGGAACTCAAAGACCCCCGGTATAAACTGGTAATTTCCCATGAAGCCGGTGACGAGGGTCATGATTACGCCGAATGGCTCAAAGAAGACGCCCGCAGCCAAGGCGTGGATCTGCGTCTGTTCAATGTTCATATTTCGGATCCTTACATCGACCAAAAGCAAAAGGGAGACCGATACACACTCTGGGATATATATCCCTATGCCGACTTCATCACGTATCCCAGCCTGTATGAGGGGTTCGGGAATGCTTTTTTGGAAGCCATCTATTTTAAAAAACCTTTGCTCATCAATCGTTACGCAATATTTGTCCGAGATATCGAGCCTCAAGGATTCGATCTGGCGGTCATGGACGGTTATTTGACCAAAAAAACGATCCAGAGCGTTAAAGAAATCCTTGAATCACCGGAGCGCAGGGGAAAAATGGTCAATCACAACTACAAAATCGCAACCCGTCATTATTCCTTTGCCGTACTCAGGAAATGCCTGAAAACCCTCCTGGTCAATTTCTTCGGCATCGATACTTGACCCACGCCGTTGGAGAGACATTTTCCGGTTGGCAACACGTTAGCTTTTGAAAATATTATGGCTTCAAGTATAAAATTTAATCATACTTGAAACTCCTATGAAGCCGACCGGTATCAAAGAACTCAACGCTTACATAGGCCCTTTTTTAATTTGGACGGTCCGGTGTCGTTATCCAGAGCCTATTCTTCTTTTTTCATAATGGATCGGTTGTCGGCATTGACGATACGTAATTCCAAGGGGCTTTGCGTGTCGAGGTGAACATCCCGCTGGGGGAAAGCAATGACAATCCCTGCTTTGCGGAACAGTTCGTCTATATGAAAGCGGATGTCGCTTTCAATGATGCGCCGATCCATAATACGTGTCATGCTGATCCA
>DATKWE010000007.1:0-8887 GCA_035529735.1 Desulfobacterales bacterium
CCCGCAAATTTTTTCATTATTCCTTCAACATAAAGATAATATTGATTTAATATGCAATTAGGCAGACATGGCATGAAATTTGAACAGTATTGTTTATGCCAACTCGAACTTCTCATTAAGAAAATTCGGGACAATCATGAAATTATACCCATTTAAACCCGCTCACCACTTAAACATAGGAGACAAACAGTGGAGATTGAAAAAGCGATTCAGACAGCCATGGATTACGAAACCAAAATTCGTGATATCTACCGGGATGCTTTCGAAAAGGTTTCTGATCCGGAAGGAAAGCGATTTTTCAAAATGATGGAAGATGATGAGCAGTATCACCTTGATTATTTAATCGACAAACTCGATTTATGGCAAAAAACCGGGCAACTATCTGCTGAAAAGCTGGAATCTTCGATTCCATCGAAAGAAATCATCCAAAGAGCAACGAAAAAAATCGAGGCTCATATGGCTCAAAAAGACCTCAGCAGTATGAAAATCATCCTCAGCAGGGCACTGAAAGCGGAAGTTGAAACAAGCAGTTTTTACCAGAACATGGTCAATGAAATGTCCGATGAGGGTCAAAAGATGTTCGCCCGTTTTCTGGAGATCGAAGAGAACCACATCGCTGCGGTTCAGGCCGAATTGGACTATATCACGAAAACTGGATATTGGTTTGATTTCAAAGAGTTCGATATGGAAGAATTATAAGCAGAATTCCATTCGGCAAATTACCGAACATCCCGACATCGAGTCCATTATGTTTTTAAGTGAGCGATTAAAGCAACTTCTTTGTCAAGCGCTGCCAGATGTTAGTTGAATTTGCTTGACAGAACCACATTGTGGTATTATTAGTATGACATATAGTTATAAAATCCTTCCATTAACTGTATTAAAACATGGAGTTAAGCCATGAAAAAAGATAGAAGTCCTGTACACGCCAAAGGCTACAGAAATGTCTTTTGTCCGCATTATCGAAACTGTCTCGACCATGCCAGTAAAAAATACTGGAACTATTGGAATTGTATGGATTGCCGGTATAAATGTGATCAAGAACCCGTTATGGATGAACTCGTATCCAAGGAAAGCACAAGTCCGTATTACTCGATTTCACCGGCCATTAACGGGAAGTTGAAGAATGTTTCAATATGAAATCAGTCAACACTTGATAAAATAAAAGGAGGTGAAACATATGAAGCGGTTTACCATACCTAGAGTGGCTCACTGTAGCGGCGGCTGCAGTTTTCAGTCCCGGGCAAGACGTTAAACTGCCCAAGCCACCCATTTTTGACCCTCACCCGTATCTCAAATTTTCCCATTTTCATATAGAAATTTATCCCCAATTAAAATTCCCTTGCAGTTATCGATGGGGGCTGGCATAGATAACCTAAAATCAGAAAACACCACCACCATACGAAGCGTTTACCAAAAAATTGGGGTAAAAAATTTAGGTTTGAGTAAAAAAGGGATCAACAGACGAAACATAAATCGAAAACCCATGAAAAGGAGACCCTGAAAGATGAGCAAAAAAATATTAGTGGCCATCGACGATTCTGAAAATGCGTTGCGCGCAGTTGAATTTGTATCAAACTCTTTTTCTACGGACAATAAGATTACCTTGTTTAACGTCATACAAGACACGGCCACCTTATGCGAAATGAACAGCCCTGAGTTAACGCCCTATTTTACATCTCAACAAAGCGCTTTTTGTCTGCTCGAAGATAAAAAAAAGGAGTTGGTTGGGCAAGCATTGAAAAAAGCCAAGGCGATGCTTTTAGACGCCGGATTCGACGAAAACAATATCACCACAAAAGCAGAGTTCAAAAATAAGGGGATCGCCAAAGATATTATGCAAGAAGCGCAAGACGGATATAACGTTATCGTTATGGGGAAAAGGGGTGTGTCAGGAATCAAAGATTTCCTTCTGGGGAGTATTTCTCAGAAAGTTTTCAACTTGGCAAAGGATGTATCCGTCTTATTTGTGAATTAGCATGATTTTTCCCATGAATTTAGTTGGTTGAAAAAATATCCAGACGGGTCAAGTGTTTCGTTGGACCGTATTTTGCGCAGGTTGACATTGCATTTCCGTTGTTCTATGGTTTTCAAAAAATTTTGAGGTGAATGTCATCGAAATCATATCCACCGTAACGGAGATTCAGGCGCGCTCTGATCGTATGCGCCGTCAGGGAAAGACCATCGTTTTTGTCCCCACCATGGGATTTCTCCATGAAGGCCACCTGTCCCTGATGCGGGAGGGGAAGACCCATGGAGATGATCTGGTGGTGAGTATTTTTGTAAATCCGACCCAGTTCGGTCCCGGTGAAGACTTAGAGGCCTATCCCAGGGATCTTGAAAGAGATCTTGACCTGGTTCGAAAAGAAGGCGTAGATGCAGTATTTCTCCCGGATGTCCATGAGATATACGGAGACAGATTTCAGACCTACGTCGAACTGGAGAAACTGCCGAATCACATTTGTGGAAATTCGAGGCCGGTGTTCTTTCAGGGCGTTGCAACCGTGGTTACCAAACTGTTTAATATTGTCAAACCCCATGTGGTTGTTTTTGGCCAGAAGGACTATCAGCAGCTTGTGATCGTACGCCAAATGGTGCGTGATCTTAATTTTGATATCACCGTCATCGGAGCCCCCACGGTTCGGGAACCTGACGGGCTCGCCATGAGTTCCCGAAATACCTACCTGACACCGGAACAGCGGGTGAGTGCTCTGTCCCTCTACCAATCCTTGATCAATGCACAGGCGCTTCTTGAGAGCGGAATAAAAGATGCATCAAAAATTATCGACTCGGCAACAGATCTGATACGATCTCATCCGGATACCGAAATCGATTACATCGCCGTCTGTGATCCGGAAACCCTGGTTGATGTCAAAACCATCGACAGGCCGGTACGGATGGCCCTTGCCGTCAAAGTGGGAAAAGCCCGCCTCATTGACAACATGCTTCTGAAACCATAAACTTACCTATGAATCCGAAGACCCATCGGTTTGTTTTCAAAATTAAGTTAAACCCAATTCGGTGTCGTCGGTTCTCTTTTTAGGCTTACTTTTGCAAGAGATTTATCCGACCCTGGAGGATTGAACCGTTAAAAAAAAGACGGTTAGATTTCGAAACGACGATACGGCGTGAAAACTCGAACAGGGCAGAAAGCAGCGGGTGTGGTTAAAACCTCAAAAACAAAAGGCCAATCAATGAATGCAAAGACCTACGCGGAGATCAATCTGGACCATCTGATTTACAATATCCGTGCCATCCAACAAAAGGTTTTTCCGTCCGAAATAATTCCGGTGGTAAAAGCGGATGCCTATGGGCACGGTGCTGTGGCCGTTACAAAACGTCTTGTGAAAGACGGTTTTAAAATTTTTGCGGTGGCAAAGTTTCAAGAGGCCATGGAATTACGGGAAAGCGGAATATCTCAGCCGGTACTAATTTTTGGAAGGCTGTTTCCAAATGAAATTCCAGAGGCCATAAAGGCCGGTTTCAGAATCACCCTGTTTGGTGAAGCGGATATCCGCTGGATTGAAAAAGCCGGCCAGGAAAAACCGGCAAACGTCCATGTGAACGTTGAGACCGGTATGGGAAGAATCGGTGTTCTTCTGGACCGGGAACCCGCTTTCTTCGATGCCCTATTGCAGTCAAAACACTGTATCTGGGAAGGACTCTACTCACATTTTTCCACCTCGGATGAAAAGGACAAGACATACGCAAACCTTCAGTTGTCCAGATTTCAAAAGATACTTTCCCGTTTGAAAGAAAAAAATCAACAACCGGCGGTGATTCACATGGCCAACAGCGGTGCGGTTTTGGATATACCGGAAAGCACCTTCAAAGCTGTTCGACCCGGTATATTGTTGTACGGTCATTACCCCTCATCAGAGACGTCCCGATCGATAAAACCGAGACAGGTGATGACCTTGAAAACATTTGTGGCCCATATACGGAAAATCCCGGCCGATTTTCCGGTGAGCTACGGCAGACGATGGACATCAAAAACCCCCACAACAATCGCTGTACTGCCCATCGGTTATGCCGATGGGATTCGTCGCGACTTGACGGACAAAGGTGAAGTTCTCGTCAAAGGAAAACGGTATCCAATGGTCGGCCGGGTCACCATGGATCACATCATGATCGATGTGGGCAAGGACCCGGTAAACCCCGGAGACGAAGTGATTTTATGGGGTGAAGGGGTGCAGGATTCCATTCAACTCCTCGATGTTGCAGAAAAATTAGGAACCATAACCTATGAATTGACCTGCGGTGTATCCAAACGCGTTCAGCGCATTTATGTTGGAGATCAATAAGGAAAATTATTTTGTATCTTGCCCAAAAGAAAATTAAGGGTCGAACGCATTATGCCATCCGTGAATCCTACCGGCAAAACCGTCAGTTTTTAAGCCGGGATCTGTTCGATCTGGGAACCGATCCTGCCCGTTTCATCGTTTATCCCGGCGGCAATTCTTTTTTCATCCACGAGTCCATCGAAGAACGGCTGAATGCGTTGAACGTTTATCCAGAACACCATGAGGTGGAAGATATATTCTGGCGTTTTTTGGACCCGGAGATCCGAAGGGCCTTGGAAACCTTTCGGAACCGTCAGATGAACGCCAAAAGCCGTCGGGTCCCCAAGACGAATAAAACACCGGCTGCAGATCAGTTTCATGTTTTCGACCGGCGTTGAATTCTCTTTCTAAAGTGCGGTCGAACGGATCCGCGCAGTATTGCCAGGGCCCCCCGTGCGCTATTTCAAGTGCTCAAAGCCAAATCCAGAGATGAAATCGAACAGATGATCATGGAAATGGAGAGAATTCTGGGGGCCCGAGAACTTAAAACCTATGCGTATGTTATCTTTAATCTGCAGAATTTTTTCAACGAGTGGTTTGCGCAGACCGCACCGAAAATGCTGGACCCGGAAAAGGTGGATGAACACTTTATAGCGGAAATCTGCCGACTGAACGGCGATTCGGGGTTCTGGGGCGGAATGGAATCCGGCGGCAGGTTGCATGAATACCTGGTTCGTTATGTGCTCATGTATTTCGATTACGATTACGCCACCGAATCATTTATTGAAGAATACATCCGAAATTTTATCAACAGCCGGAGGGATTACCGACCGCCGTTAAAATTCCGGAAGGCCGACCTGGATAGAGCCGGAGCCTTGTTCAAAGAGGCCCCTTCAGCGTTGAAAAAAATGAGTCGTAAAGACCTGGTTCGACGCTACCGGCAACGGGTTCAAAAACTTCATCCGGACAAAGGCGGTGACCACGAACGGTTCATCAAACTGACCCGGGCTTACCATGAATTGCTGAGGTCCAAGCCGTAAGTCAGACAGATCTCTCAATTTTCAATCTGTTCGATTATTCCATCATGGGAGATAATTTTCCCGTCTTGATTGAATACGACATTATTGTCCAGAATAATCAGGCCCGACGTTTCGATCACCTTTTGTTTGTATTCCCATTGCCGCTGTATCTGATATTTATGGAGTTTAAATTGCCAGAAAAGCCAGAGCAGCAGAAAAATCAAAATTCCGGCCACCATCACGCAAAGAAGAATAAAAAGGTAAAACGCCGTCTTTTCGCCGATACGTCCCAACACCCTCAATATGGCATCGAACTTAAACAAGACGACGGAACTGATCCCCAGAATAAACAGACCGGCAAGGACCGGCACCTGCTGAATTATGGAAAACAAAAATCTGAAGCTGTGCCCGAACCGTTTCATTTTGGTCCCCACAAAGGAACTGTCTTCCAGAACAAAGGCCGTCTGCTGGCTGCCATATAAATAATAGTTGAACCCGATAATAATAAGGCCCACGATAAACATCAGAACAATCGGGGCCATAAAGGATACGAAAAAATACTGTTTCCAGGGAAACGGTCCTTTTTCGGGGCCGATGGACCCGATAAAATGGGCGATAAATATGACAAATTCAATTCCCGCGGTTAAAAGAAAAAGGGTGTCAAAATACTCTTTGATCTCTGTTTTCTCAAGAATAGAGGCGATACCGATCCTGCTTTTAACTCCACGATCTTTCATGAATTCATCCTTGCAGTAAAAATAATATTAGAAAATAAGATCCTGTTTTAAACGGATCGAATTTTTTAATCTTTTTTAGGGTCTAATTCTCCCAAGCTTGCCACGTTATTTAAAAAAGGAACGGCCGGATAGTCGGCAGCTTGTGGCGGGCAGTGGCCTCGTTAAATTTTCCTTAATACCCAAAAGGTATTTTTTTGTCAAACCTGTATTTAAATCCAAAAATTGAGTTGCATTTACCACCTTAAAAAATCAAGTGTTACAGGCCGATTTCTTTAAAAGATATTGTCAATGTGGAATTAATCGAAAAACTTTTACATTGCAGGCGTTATGGGATAGAGAGAATGAGTCGGTGAAAATGCGTCCCATGTGAGTAAATTTGGAAAAATAGTGTCAATTCATATTTAAAAATGCCCGTCAATTTAAAATGAGCGCAAAAAACTTAAGGGGTTCATGCCAAGAATGATGCCTTTATAAGAGAGTGGTTCTGATACCGGTTGAAATTCTTTGGGATGTTTTTTGAAAAGAGGTAATTATGATGGCTCTATTAACCTTGCGCCGCCGACTTTCAGAAAGTCGGTTGTCTATCAGTCTGATGTTTTTTTGGCGAAAAGATATTGCTTTTTCCGGCATAATTGTTTTTTTCGGCCTGACAATGGCCTTATGCTCCGTCTTGCCCAACGCATTTGCAGCCAAACAGGACCCTTCTTCGGTGGTCCAGAATGGGTCACCTTCTGAGATCGATTCAAGTAACATTGAGCTGAAGATCAATGAGGTTAAAAAAAGATTGGCCGAGGCCAAGGCAGAGGAAAACGAACAAAAAGTCAATCAGTTGGGAATCACACTTTCCCAGTTGCAAGATCGCAGTTTAAAGCTTGAAGATCTGGAAACCGTTTATCAACGTTTGATAACGGCCCTGAGAAAAAAGACCCTTTTGGAAAAAGAGGAAGCGCTTTTAGGTAAAAAGTGGCAGGCTCAGCAGCAGATAGAAATTTCGCAAGAACCGCCCTATTCTCTGAGTTTCCATGACAATATCTTCGATCAATTGGCCATGGCCGATCAAAAAAAAGAGACGGTCGAATTGGAGAAGAGCCTGGCAAAGAAGGCTTTGGAGGATGTCCGGTCAAGACTCGAAGAGGGGAAGCAAACCCTTCGAAAGTACAAAGAAAAGACGGAGATAAAAGGGACGGGGATAGAGGCATCGAAACTGAATTGGGAGATCGGTCAAGCTCAACTGGAAGTGGAAATTGCCCTCGCAATCTTCGATCTTCAGAGCGTAACCCAAAAAAATCTTTCCGTGGAAGTTCAGCTTGCATCACTGCAAGCCGATGTTGCCCGACAAAACATCGCCTGGGTGCGCAAACATCTCCACTTTGATAGGGACGATCTGGAAAAACAGCTCGAAACCATTGAGCAAACCAGAACGGAATTGCAAAAACGGCTCAAAGAACAGCTCCGGGGACAGATTAGGGTCGAGGCGCTATGGCTGCAAGCCCAGGATAGGGTGGTGAATGCCAAGGGAGCGATGGAAATTGCCCTGGCCAAGGCTGCCTTAGAGGCAAACGAAACCCGGCGGAATGCTTCTCAGAAGCTTCTGGAACAAGCAGAGGATGCATTGCAGCTTCTAAACCAACAGGAGCAGGCATGGAAAAATCGTTATGCCATGGTCAACGGTGAGATCAACACCGAACAATTGGATACCTGGTATAAAGAGTTTGAAACCCGCAAAATAACTATCGAACGAACGGTGCGCCTACAGGAAAGCAATCAGACCAACCTTCAGGCACAGATTGCCGTTCTGATCAAGCAGATATCCGAACAGAATTTGGACAAAAGACTTCGCCAAGAACTGGAGAATCGCTTGCAGGCCTTTCGGCGTCTGGCCGATGGCAATCTCAAATATCTTTCCACGCTGCTGGCGACCGTACAAATGCATCAAAGGCTCTTGGATGAAATTGGCACCCGGCGTGAATACAATGACCTATGGAAGATGCTTTCCGACTTGAAAGGCAATGTTCGGCAGTTCTGGAATTTTGAGGTGTGGGTTATTGATGGATATGGTGTGACCGTTAGAAAACTTGTGGTAACCCTGCTTATACTGATCATAGGGCTTACGTTCGTCAAAAAAATGATCCTCTTGGTGACCCGGCGTCTCTTAAAACGCACCCACCTTAAAGAAACCACGATTGCAGCCAGCGAAAAAGTTATCAATTATTTTACCGTGCTGTTGATCGTCCTGTTTGCCTTGCGGGTTGTCAATATTCCACTGACCATATTCACATTTCTCGGCGGCGCCATCGCCATCGGCGTGGGATTCGGCGCACAGAATCTGATCAACAATTTCATCAGCGGCTTCATTATCATGGCTGAGCAGCCGATAAAGATCGGCGATCTCATCGATATCGAAGGAAACTTTGCCATAGTCGAAGAGATCGGCGCGCGCTGTACGCGGATTCGCACCGGCGCCAATATTCACATCTTGGTGCCCAACAGCAGTTTTCTGGAGAAAAATATCGTCAACTGGACCCTTTCAGATACAGAGATCCGGGCACAGGTAACGGCAGGAGTAATCTACGGATCTCCGGTTCGAGAGGTAGAGCGCATCATGATACAGGTCGCCAACGAACATAAAAAGGTGAAAAAGAATCCTGAACCCTTTGTGCTTTTCAATGATTTCGGTGACAATTCCCTGATTTTTGATCTTTGCTTTTGGATCAGCATGACACGTATTATGGATCGGCGCATCATTGAAAGCGACATCCGCTTTCATATAGACGAACTGTTCCGCAAAGCAGGGATTGTCATTGCTTTCCCCCAGCGGGATGTTCACCTCGACACGCAAAGCCCCTTG
>DATKWE010000008.1:0-7946 GCA_035529735.1 Desulfobacterales bacterium
TTTTTAAAGGCGCTCGAAAAACCAACCGGATATGTTTTGAAACGGCGTTTAGGGTTTCGAGGCGGCCGACCCTTCCTTCACCCGAAATTTCCCTTCTTTAAACAGAACATCTTTCAGCCATTTCAAACCAAATTCCAAAAGTGCAACTTCGTCTTCTTTTATTTTTTCAAGGGTCTTTGCATCGATATTATAACGATCCAAAAATGAGCTCTCAAAAACAAATTGCCTGAACGTATCGATGTTATAGCTCACCAAAAAAAACATCTTTTTGCTTTCTTCGGTCAGCTTGATGTTCGCCGGAAAAGACCGCTTTCTCACAACCAGATCGGTCCAGCCGGCATTGATCTCATCATGAATATCAACGCCCTGGTCTTTCCGCCATTCACGGATGGTCCATTCTTTGTCCTCTTCAAAACCCAGACAATGGGGCTCATGGACAAAAAAATAGAACCCATCATCGTCAGCACCCTCCTTGTGACTCAGCGAAGCAACCCCCAGCGGATAATAACGGCAGGTTGTGGGCCTGTCTTCGTAAATGATGCAACCCGCGTCGGTAACGAAAGGACATGATTGCATATCGTCATCCATGAGCTTCAGCGTAACCACCGGCAAGTCAGTTTTTTCCAAAAGCTGCGGCGTCGTGTACACTGCCAAAAACGCTTCAGACGAAAGCTGCAGACGTCTTTTGAGTCTTATAATGTCATAGGGCGTGAGTATGATATTAATCCCTCTGCAGCATTTGGTGAAGCATTTAACACCGCTGTGACATTTAAACCTGAATCTACTGTCTAAGCTAAGCCTTACAGGCTCAATGCTGGACATTTTATCGGGTGTATCCATATTTCATATTCCCCTTTTATATGTACCGCTCCGTATGTTTGAACATATTGCTGCTTCAAGCAGTACTGATTTTTTCTGAAACAACTCGCAGATAAGGTCTTGTTTCGAAAAACCAAACGGTTGCTTCAATTTCAAAATTGATGGTCTCATAAAAAGTCCGTTTTGCTCGATCACAAAAGACTTTTTACGAGTTTGTCAAAATTTAGGCTTTAAATATCCGAAGCACCGGCCGATGTCAACCGGTGAGAGAAAACAATACGGTGTTTGCAAAACCTTTATGACAACAACTTAGGTCTTGATTTCAATGGCAAAGATGCTATAGATTTTAGACCGTATTTTATTGTTAATATTTTATTCACTATCGGTGTTTCTCAATGAACCCACCGGTCTGCTCTGAATTTGAACTGGGATGTCGATTTGTAGGACGCCTTCCCCATGGGAAAGATCTGATTGCATCTATCGAGGACTTTTGCATAGAATCCTCCATTCAGATGGCAACATTCTCCGTAATCGGGACTGTTTCGTCCGCTACCATCGGAGTGTATGATCAAAAACAGCAAGTATACGTCACTTTCACCGAAAATATGCCCATGGAAGTCGTAACGTGTGTCGGCAATGTTTCCTTAAAAGATCAGGCTCCGGTGATTCATACCCATATTGTTCTGGGCGATGAACGCGGAAAAATCATCGGTGGACACCTGTTTTCAGAAACCGTTCTCTATGCCGGAGAGATGGACCTTCAAGAACTCGTCGGCAAACCTCTGGAACGGCTTTACGACCGTACAACGGGGCTGTTCCTGTGGAGCGACACCCCTAACGGGCAAACAAAATAAACATCAAAATGTTATAAAATATCCGGGGAGGTTAAAATGCAACTGACGGTTACCAAAGCAGAAAAATTAAAAGCAAAACCCGACGACTCCAGATTGGGTTTCGGTACGATTTTCACAGATCATATGTTTAATATGGATTACAATCCGGATGACGGATGGCACAACCCGCGCATAGAGCCCTATGGATCGTTTAACATGGATCCGGCCACCATGATCCTCCATTATGGTCAGGGCGTTTTTGAAGGACTCAAAGCTTACAGAACAGATTCCGGAGCTGTACAGCTTTTCCGGCCCCAAGACAATTTTAAACGGATGAACAACTCTTCCCGCATCATGTGCATACCGCAGATCGACGAAGTTTTTGCATTGGACGCCCTCAAACAACTCTTGACCATCGAAAAGGACTGGGTGCCGAGCGCTCCGGGGACCTCTCTTTATATCCGTCCCACCATCATTGCTACGGATCCCTATTTGGGCGTTCGCGCGTCATATACCTATCGCTTCTTTATAATTTTTTCTCCGGTCGGCGCCTATTACCCCGAGGGCTTTAACCCGGTCAAAATTTGGGTAACCCCCCACCATGTCCGTGCGGTGTCGGGCGGTGTCGGTGAAGCCAAAACCCCCGGCAACTACGCGGCGAGTCTCTATGCCGGTGAACTGGCGCATAAGCAAGGGTATACCCAGGTGCTGTGGCTTTGCGGTGTCGAGCGGAAATACGTGGAAGAAGTCGGTGCCATGAATATATTTTTTGTCATCGACGGCAAACTGATTACGCCCATGTTAACCGGCAGCATCCTTCCCGGAATCACCCGGGATTCGGTGATCAAACTGGCAAAACTGTGGGGTATAGATGTCTCCGAACGAAAAATCAGCATCCATGAAGTGTTCGATGCCCATGCCGCCGGGAAGCTTGACGAAATTTTCGGATCGGGCACTGCGGCGGTGATTTCACCGGTGGGAGAAATCAAGTACGGCGAAAAAGTGATCTTCGTCGGTGACGGCAAGGTCGGCCCCATGGCCAACAGATTCTACACAGAGCTGACAAACATCCAGTTCGGAAAAACCAAAGATCCTTCGGGTTGGATCGAACCGCTCTAACCCGAAGTTCTCCTAAAGATTTTCAGCAAGTAGCGTCCCGCGCATAACCCCGCGGCACTTGGGAAATGAATTAAAACGGGTTTGTAACTGCCTGAGGGCCTCCGCCCGGGGTCCTCTGATAATTTTGGATGGAGAAAAACCAAGATGCCGAAAAATCAAGATCCACCGAAACACCTTTTGTCATTTATGTCAAAGATGGAAAGTGCCGGACTCCACCCTTTTGTCATCGACACCTTTGCGTATTATTATAAAAAAATCGTTTCCGGCGAAACCGGGCTTATCTCTGACCGAGACATACGGCCGATCGCTTCCAATGAAGTCCAAAATGCAACCCACCTTGAAGAATATGGTGAAGCCGGGCGAAATGCGTTAAAGAATGCGGTGATGATAAAACTCAACGGCGGCCTCGGCACCAGCATGGGCCTTACCCGGGCCAAGTCTCTTTTGGAAGTAAAAAACGGAAAAACATTCCTTGAAATCATATTAAAACAGACGGAAAAACGCCCTGTTAAACTGGCCCTGATGAACAGTTTCAGTACCCATGACGACACCCTTGACACCCTTTCCAAGATCCAACCGTCAGGCCGGCCCCTCTTATTCCTCCAGAATAAATTTCCCAAGGTTCTCCAGGAAAATTTCGCGCCGGCAAACTGGCCGAAGAATCCCGAACTGGAATGGAATCCCCCTGGCCATGGCGACATATACGCGGCCATTTATACGTCCGGAGTATTAAAAAGCCTCCTCGACAAGGGCATCACATATGCATTCATTTCAAATTCGGATAATTTAGGGGCCACCTTAGATGAATCGCTTTTGGGATACTTTTCCGAAAACAGATTCCCTTTTATGATGGAAGTGGCCCCCAGAACACCCTCAGATGTCAAAGGCGGACATGTGGCGAGGCACCAGGACGGGCGTCTGACCCTGCGCGAGTCGGCCCAGTGCCCCAAAAATGAACTGAGTGCCTTCCGAGACATAAAACGTTACGGATTTTTTAACACCAATAATATCTGGATCAATCTCGAGGCCCTTGATCGTCTCCTTGAAAAACAAGGGATTATAACGCTTCCATTGATCCGAAATCCCAAAACCCTGGATCCACGGGATGAAAAAAGCCCAAAAGTATATCAGATTGAAACCGCCATGGGCGCTGCCATATCCCTTTTTAAAGGTGCAGCGCTGATCCAGGTTCCCCTTTCCCGGTTTCTCCCGGTAAAAAATTCCAACGAGCTGCTGTCGATTCGGTCCGACCGTTTTATTTTTTCAAAGGAAAACAATCTGGTATTAAATCCCAAGGTCCGCTCAAAAATCATACAGATCGATCTCGATCCGAGATATTACGGTAAAATCGATCTTTTCGATGAAAGATTCCTCCATGGAATCCCTTCGCTGATGGATTGCGAATCATTGACCATCCGGGGAGACGTGCGTTTTGAACGCAATGTCACCATAAAAGGCAGGGTTGTCATAACAAACGACCTTAAATCTCAGGCGGTGGTTAAGGAAGGCACGGTAGTGGATAAAGATGTAATTTTCAATTGAAGGCCGGCTTCTAACTCTTTTTAAAAATGGAATAATATTTCATAACGGCTTCCACATAATCTTCCGTTTCCGTGAAAGGGGGGATCCGCTGATAACGCTCAACGGTATTGGGTCCTGCATTATAGGCGGCCAGTGCCAGCGACAGCTTTCCATTAAAACGATCGATCATCTGTTTTAGATAACGCGTACCCCCCATTATATTTTCCCGTGGATCAAAAGGATCTTTTATTTTTAGCCGCTTGATATTTTCGGGCATGATTTGCATCAGCCCCAGCGCACCGGCCGTTGAAATCGCTCTGGGATTAAAATCCGATTCTATTTTTATCATTGCTTTCAGCAATGAAAAAGAGACGCCGTGCCGTTCAGCTGCTTCTGTTATTATTTGATCATATCGCCGGGTGACGTCCGAGTTCAGGGATCTGTCCGGTTTTTCCCGGATATAGATCTTATAGTTGGAGGATGTGGGTACGTTGGTGAAATGAAGCACCCCTTCGCTGTCCGAATAGACATAGATGTCGGCATAAAGGGACGGAACAGCAACAAACAGGATCGAAATTAAAGCATAGATTCCCACAAGAAAATAAATAATTCGGGTCCGTGCCATCACGTTATAAGGGTTTTTGATAACAGTTCGATCGATCAAGGGCCAAAATTTGTTTTCCCCTTAAATGGTTGCCCGATCTTTTTGTTTGCAAATATATACGTTGTCAGGTATCTGACATCGTGCAAGCCGTTAATGTTCAGCCTTGACTTTTGTCCAATCATGAATCCATATATTTAAATCAAAAGCGCTTTGTTCCAATGGACGTTTTAACATGACAGAAAATATAGACTGCAACACCCGTTGGGTGCGATTTTTCATACGCGTTGTTACCGTATTTTCCTTTTTGGTTATGGTATCGTGCGGAAACAATACCGACAACCAACCCCAAGATTCGGCCAAAGATTCGGTTATTGGGAGCATAAACAGTCTGGAACAATTTAATAAAATCATGGAAACATCTAAAGAACGTCTCCTGGTTCTCGATTTCTATGCCGACTGGTGTCCGCCCTGTAAAGATCTTTTTCCTGTTCTCGAAAAAATCGGGAAAGAAAACCGCGACATCGTGACCATTTACAAGATTAACATTGACCGACACAGCGAACTTGCAAATTCCTTCCGCGTGACCGGCATCCCGCATGTCGCTTTTGTCAAAAACAAGGAAAATGTCCTTTCTCTGACAGGTTTATATCCGAAAAACATGTATTTAAAGGTTATCCGACAGTATTCGGAAAACGGCAAATCCTAATAAACGTCCTTATCGGCCTTATAATTTACATTTGCTGCAAGATTTTTTTAACTGAATTTCCGTCTGCCGTCGCTCCGAAATGCTTCATAATTGAACCCATGGCTTGCATCTTGTTTTTGAATTGCGCAACATCGATGTTGTGTTTAATCCATTCGTGAATTTCCGCTTCAGAGGCCATTTTGGGCAGATACGTTTCAACAATCCCGATGAACGCGGATTCCGTCCCTTGACCTTTTTGTTCCAACACCTCTTTTTCAGATTTCAATAATTTTTTTAGGATTTTTACAACCTCATCGTCCGAAAGCTCTTTTTTGTCGAGTCTTGCAAATTCTCCCAGGATAACACGAAGGGTGTCTTTTCTCTGCACATCCTTTGCCTTGATTGCAGCAGTTAAATCCTTTTTGATCTGTTTTTGAAGGTTCATCGTTCCCCTTTACCTTTTTCGTATTTCTGTATTTATAAACCTAACAGAATATTACGATCATGTCCATACCGTGTCAATAAAGTATTGATTAACTCCGAAAAGTCTTTTACCCTAAGTACTGTAGATAAAGGGGACAAGCCGATGACACCCCGTTTCCTGTGTCGTCAAGGGGGTTGCCAGTCGTCTACGACGGCTTCACCCCTGACGCTGCAGATCCGGGGCATCCTCGGCTTTCGCTCAATCGGGGTTTTACCATCCCGTCGAATTTAATACCCAAGAAGACATCCAAGCGCACATAAAACCAACATCGTGAAACACTATCAACATTTGAAGTCTAAAATCCTGCCGGCGCTGATCCTATCAATGTTATATATATCTGCCTGCTCGGATGTTACGGAGAAGGCACAACCGCCTGTCGAAAAAAAAGCCCCTATTCTGAAACCGCATCGTGTTGAATACGGTATCGACTGCGATGATTTGAACAGTGTCAAAGATAGGGTTCAACTCCATCAAAATCTCTCTGATATCCTATTGAAATATGATGTCCCCAATTCGACAATCCATGATGCGGCGGTGGAATCCAAAGCCATATTCAACGTACGAACGATGAAAGCCGGAAATCCATTTTGTATCATCCACAGCACGGATTCTTCGAAAAAAGTTCGCTATTATGTGTACGAACTCAATCCCGTCGATTATGTTGTCTTTGATTTCGACGATCCAATAAAAGTTTCTTTGGGTAAAAAGCCGGTGCAGCTTCAAACAAAAACCGTTTCAGGACGGATTGAATCGTCTCTGTGGGACACCCTTACGGAACAGGAATTGGACATGGAGCTGGCCATCAAACTTTCAGAGATTTACGCATGGGCCATCGATTTTCATCATCTGCAGAAAGAGGATACGTTTCGGGTCATCTTTGAAGAAATATTTGTTGAGAAAAAGCCGATTGGAATCGGCCAGATTCTGGCGGCCAGATTCGATCATAAAGACAAAAATTTCTATGCCTTTTATTTTGAGCAGAACGCTCATGGAAGTTATTACGACCAACATGCCGACAGCATGGAAAAAGCATTTCTCAAGGCGCCGATAAAGTTTTCAAGAATTACTTCGGGTTTTTCCAAACGACGGTTTCATCCGGTTCTAAAAAAATATAAAGCTCACTTCGGGATAGATTATGCCGCCAAGACCGGCACGCCGATTATGAGTACCGGCGACGGCGTTGTTCTGAAAGCCGGTTATGACAAAAATAACGGCAAGTATGTAAAGATCCGGCACAACGGAGTTTATACGACCCAGTATCTTCATATGTCTAGATTCGCCCCTGGAATCAAGCGGGCCAGAAATGTAAGGCAAGGGGAAGTTATCGGATATGTGGGATCTACCGGCTTGGCCACCGGTCCTCATCTCTGCTATAGATTTTGGAAAAACGGCAGGCAGGTGAATCCATCTAAGGAAGATATTCCGTCGGTTGAACCCGTTGGAAAAGAATACCTTGACCGCTTCAATGGACAAATTGCCAATCTGAAACAGCAATTGGATATCCTTGATATATCAGGGATATTGGCAATTCCCCAAGATCCGGAACCAGCGGATCAATGAAGAATCCGGCGTCCCATTGGGCAAATAACATGGCTGTTTTCACTATTTTCATGATGTCGCTTGGGGGCAATTCTATCAAAGCAGAGAAAAAGTCTGGAAATGCTGATTATTATGGTCATTAAACTCATTTTGCCATGTTATTTATGCAACTTTAGGGTTTAGAAGCGTCCAAATGAGGTACGCGCCAATGAAGGGAGTTTGCTCAATGTCGAATAATTAATGAACTCCTGAGTCAATTGCTCACACACCAGAACATCGGTTGGAAACGCCATTTCTTCGGGCAGATTATCCAGCGGAAAGAATTCTGCTTCGCTGGCATCT
>DATKWE010000009.1:0-6205 GCA_035529735.1 Desulfobacterales bacterium
ACGTCATGGGAGCACACTGTTATGAGATTTCCCATGGCTACAGTGTTCCGTGTTCGAGTTCGCGCCCTGACATGAAATGCCCATTGGTAGAAACCCTGAGAACCGGTAAATCCGCTCATGTTATTCACGAACATCCCGAGCCGGGAGGTCATTTCAAATTTTGCAATTTGGTCACTTACCCTTTAAGGGATCAAAACGGCGAAATTTATCGAGTCATCGAAGTTTGGAGAGACCTCACAGAGCAATTGTCATACCGCTGGGAAAAACGGGTCAATGAATTAAAGTCCGATCTTCAAAAAATGATTCAAGAGGATCGGATGATCTCTCTGGGAAAGTTGGTAGCCAGTTGTGCCCATGAAATCAACAACCCTATTCAAGGGCTATTGACGTTCAGCGTTTTAATGCAGGATATTCTTGCCGAAGGTGAGCCGAGTTCTGAAGACCTGGAGCAGTTTAAAGATCATCTTGCTCTTATGTCCAAAGAATTGGAACGTTGTGGGAACATTGTTTCCGGCCTGCTTTCATTTTCCCGAGAATCCCTCGGGGAATACAAGGGAATAGATCTTAACCAAGTCCTTTTGGCTGCCATTCTCTTGACGCGCCATAAGATGAACCTTAGAAATGTCGATCTAGTTATCCGCCTGTATCCTGATTTGTTAATGATAATGGGAAACGACCGTGAGCTGCAACAATGCTTTCTCAATCTGATTTTCAACGCCATTGAAGCGATGCGCGGCGGGGGCCAATTGAAGTTAATTTCCAAACTGGCAAGTGACGGAAAAAATGTCTGTATAGAGATCCATGACACCGGATATGGAATCCCCAAGGAAAATCTTGACCATATTTTTGATCCTTTTTTTACCACAAAGGGAGAAGGAGAGGGGACAGGAATGGGATTGTCCATCGTTTACGGTGTGGTAAAAAATCATAAAGGAGACATTAAAATTGACAGCACAGTGGGAAAAGGGAGTTCATTTATTTTGAAATTTCCAGCCCTATAGCTTATTTTTTGAAGCTAAATTCTGCAAGTGTCGAGTTTGCCGGATATGCAAGGCGGCCAGCGTATAACCAAATTGTAATACAGCAAACGCTTGCCAATACAGCCGGTCTGGCAACATCGGCACCCCAAAAGATAAACCGTTCTCGATTTAGAGAATAGTTTATACAGGTTTTAGGTTTTATGTGATGGAGGAATACGATGGATAAAAAGATGAGTATTATGATCGTGGATGACGAGGAAATTGTCCGCAAGTCCCTTTTTCACTGGTTTAAAAAATACGGCCATGTGGTGGAGATCGCTTCATCGGGCTTCGAAGCTTTGGAAAAACTGGTAAAATATCCTTTTCAGTTGCTTTTTGTTGACATTAAAATGCCTGAGATGGATGGAATAGAACTTCTGGAAAAAGTTAAGACAGAATACCCGGATACCCTCGTTGTTATTATCACTGCATATGGATCCATTGAGTCGGCTGTCAAGGCCATGCGGATCGGTGCCACCGACTATCTGCTTAAGCCTTTCAATCCGGATCAGCTCTCCCTAGTAATGGAGCGAATATCCGTTCAAAAGAGGCTCGTATCCGAATACAACTATATGAAAGGACGTTTAGAGAAAATCACCCGTTTTGATAACATCATCGGTCAATCTTCTGCAATGGAGGCGGTATTCAGGATAATTCCGGAAGTTGCCCAAAGCGATTCTTCTATTTTGCTTTTCGGAGAAACCGGTACCGGCAAAGAATTGGTGGCAAAAGCCATCCATGCTGAAAGTCGACGATCCCATCTCCCTTTTATTGCTATCAACTGCGGTGCGATCCCGGAATCTCTTTTAGAGAGCGAACTTTTTGGACATCAAAAAGGAGTGTTCACCGGTGCGACCCGTGCTCGAAAGGGTTTTTTGGAAGTTGTTTCCGGAGGGACCCTCTTTCTTGATGAAGTCGGGGAGATCAGTTCCAAAATGCAAATCGATCTTTTGCGGGTTCTGGAGGAAAGAAAAATAACGAGTATTGGAAGCAGGGAACCTGTTGAAGTTGATTTTCGGCTTATCTCAGCCACACGGCGGGATCTTAAGAAAGAAGTGGCCGAAGGTGGTTTCAGAGAAGATTTTTTTTACCGTATCAATGTTATTATGATAGAAATTCCGCCATTAAGAAAAAGAAAAGAAGACATTCCTTTGTTGGTTGAGCACTTTCTTAAAAAATACAGCCAGGAAACAACCAAAAAAGTCGATCATATCACTCATGATACCATTAAGCTGTTAAAACGGTATGACTGGCCGGGAAATGTAAGAGAACTTGAGAATGCCATTGAACGGGCTGTTGTTCTTTCCAAAGCCCGAACACTCAGAATTGAAGATTTTTCCTTTCTTAGATCCTCCACGGTACCGATTTCAAGGCCTCTATCCCTGCGTAAGATGGAAAAGAATCATATTCAACAGATATTGGAAGAGTGCAGTTGGAATGTAACCCAGGCCGCCAAAATTCTGGAAATCAACCGGGTCACTCTGCATAAAATGATTAAACGGTACAATCTTAAAAGACCGGATAATTCTTCATGAAATTCAGGCTAAGTTCGGGGAATATTTTATTTCATGAGCACAGACAAAAGACGCATCGGCATCGTACCTTTTGGAGAAGTCCCTGAAATTGCCTTAAAGGTCATTGCGGCGCATATCTCAGCCTGTTTACACCTTCCCTCACAAATTTTGCCTTCGCTTGAAAATCCTGAATATGCTCTGGATAGAGGACGGTACCAGTACGATGCGGGTATCATCCTCGAGACATTGGAGTCCATGTCCTTTAAAGATTGTGAAAAGGTCGTCGGTGTTTTGAATCTGGACCTCTTTATTCCCATTTTCACCCATACCTTTGGTGAAGCAAAAATTGGCGGCCAATTTGCCCTGGTCTCTCTGTTCAGGCTGGCGAAGAATCCGGACGGATCCTCGCCGCCATCATCTCTTGTCTATGAAAGGGCGGTGAAGGTAGCCCTTCATGAACTGGGGCATCTTTTTGAACTCCTCCATTGCGAGGATAAAAGATGTCTAATGCATTTTTCAGGAAGTATCGAGGAACTCGACGAGACACCGCTCTATCTTTGCAGGTACTGCTCAATCTATCTTCAGGACGAGCTTCTTCGTTAGCCAGTGTCCATCCATAAATGGCTATTTTTCCGATGAGCGGCGTTCTCCGCGGGTTTCCGCCCTCGACGTACAGGCGTACGCCTCGGGCGAAAACCCTTGTGCGGCCTTGCTCATCGAAAAAATATCTCATTTATGAATTGGAAACTACTTAGTGCTCAAATGTATTTATGGATGGGCACTAATTAATAGCCGGCCGAAAATTATCCAGACAAAGTTCATGGTATAGATAATGAATCCAAATTAAAAAATAGTCGGGTATAAAAATGGCAAGAAAAAGTTGTTTTACTATATCTGAAATCGCTAAAGAGTTTAAAGTCAAAAAGAGTCATATCCGTTCCTATGAAAAAAAAGGACTGATATCGCCCGGGAACGATAAGCTGGGCCGTCGAATTTACAACCCACATGATCGTGCACGGTTGGCACTTATCTTTCATTTTGAGCTCCTTGATTACTCCCCGGATCAAATTTCAGAATTGATTGGTATTCCTGATGTAAATCTGGACCGAATGGAGCAATTCAGAAAAAGTCTGGAATATGGGGAGAAAAAGCTCGATGAACTCGAAAAGCGAAGTAAGGAGATTAAATTTCCTGATAGAATCAGCGTCATGAACGAGATTAACATGATGCGTGAATACGCAGAAGCGTTAAAAAACATAGATCCTTTAAAATCGGTCACTGAAAAAAAGCTCAAACGAAAACATATCCGGATGATTCCCGTATATGTTGGATTATCTCTAGTATTAATCATTGCCGGGTATTTTTTTTATCCGGGTGGTAAAACACTAAATTTGGCTCAAAAGAAACCGCCCAAGACAGAAGCATCTCCTGTGTATCGTTATCTTGTGCCGCCTGATGATACTGGCGACCGGCAAAATGCAGCTTCTCAGCCTCGTGAGACCCCTGAATCACCTTTACCGATTCAGGGAGATAGTTTCATCGAAGACTCAAAGGAATTGGTCAATAAAGCGCCTATCAAAGATACGTCTGAAACAGTTATTCTGAGCCAAACAGCTCCGAACATTGGCGTAGAAAAGGTTCCTTTAGAAAAGACGTTTCCCAGCGTTAAAGAAACCGCTAAAGCTGAAAAAGAAGAAAAAATAATTCCGGCGGATGCGGAAATTTCTTCAAGTCGTGTCGCAACCATCAGTAACGCGCAAACAACAGCCCCAGCCAATAAAGAGAAAGCGGCTGTGGCAAAGATCGAAGAAGCGCAGCAACCGAAAATCGTAGCTCCGGCAGTCTCGGTTCACAAGGAGACACTTTCAGTTCCTGAACACCAAGAGACCGTCAGCCCAGAGGATAAACAGACTTTAGACACCCAAGTAAATGAAGATGCTGCAGTCAAGCTGCAACATATAGATTCAAATGTTACCCGGTTAACTCCTGCAAATGCCGCGTCTGATGAAAACGAACAAACCGATAATAAACCATTAACCTTATCTCATGTCGAAAAAACAAAATTAAACACGGTTCAAGATAAGACGCAACTTGATAATTATACGGTGTTTTTGTATTATACGAGTGAAAAAAATAAAGAACTAATGGAATATCTTGCTATTTTACTTCAACTTGAAGGCTTTGGGGTTCTCGGGATAGAAAAGGTTGATTATCAAAATAATGATATCCGTTACTTCCATCGTGAGGATCGAGCAGGAGCACTTCTTTTACAAAAGTATTCAACCAGGTTTATCAGCCCATTTATGAATCTTGAAGACACTATCATTAAAATTAAAGATTTGAGTCAAAAATATCCGAATGTTCGAAAAGGGGTGCTTGAAGTTTGGTTTAATAATAATTTTTTAAGGTGAGGATGTCGCCCTAACGCGTGTGGCTGGATACAAAATCAAGGGCCATGCAATATCGCAAATAAAGAGAAAGCCAAGCACGAGACTTTGGCAGGTGCAAGTGCTTGGCTTAGGAACCTGAGGGCCTTTCAGCACCTCAAGATGTACAAGAATAACATTGTATGTCTTGTATGTCAATAGGCTCTCCAATCCTGTTTGGAGAGCTTTTTTTATGCGAAAAAACAGTGATGATCAAGGGCGTGTGAAGCCGTCCCCTAATCTTAAAAGGAGGTGATAATTTGTTGGCCAATTGATAAGAAAGCGATTCAATAAAAAAACTTTTGAAAAGGAGTTAAGAAATGAACAAGAAATCGTTGATAGCCTTGATGACTGTAACGCTTATGATTGTCACATTTGGCCCGGTTGGCCCAGCCGGCGCTAAGCAACCCTTTAAAAAAATGAGAACCGTGTTCAAAGCGGACATTGTTCCTGCGGGTACTGCGGATACGCAAACACTCGAGAAGGGCGAGGTGTATATCAGGGTGGGCGGAAATTTCAAGGTGAAAATAAAAGGTGCGGAAGTAGACGATGTCGAGGTCGCAACGAAGTACGGGGTTTACTTGTTGTTTGAAGCCCCTGAAACCCCTGGAACCCCTGGAACCGCTGGAACCCCCAGTATATACCTTGGCGATCTTGATACCGACGAAGAAGGCGACGGCAAGCTTGAAGGGGATGGTCTGTGTTTCGGTGATGGAGGCTTTGTCGGCAATCCTTGGATAGAGATTCGTTTGGGGGATGAAGTACAGTTTGTCAGTGGATTCGAACTTGATCAATGTGCTACGCCTCATAGTCCTCCTAGTTTTCCTTCATATTAGCCTTGCATGGCGCATTTAAGAGGCAGTGACTATATACATAGTCGCTGCCTCGTTCATCGACCCCCCATCTATTGTATGATCCTGAGACCAAAAGTATAGATAGTTGCTATAAAACACACGTATCATGTCTATAAAAAATCGTGTGATATCGTTTTCCAAAAAGGGTGAATCCGTTTTGCGGGGTTTGCCTTTTTGCTTTTTGCTGGAAATTATGCGATATCTGTAATTAAATTGATGTTGAGTTTTGTCGGGAGGCAATTTTCATGTGTGAACTACTTGGACTTTGTTTCAACAGAGAAGTTTCCTTTCATTTGGCATTTTCCGGCCTGAAGGCCGGGGCGTGGCCGTTTTTTTGTCTTAAACGTGCCATTTTGGGTGCAAAATTGTAGATCTAAGGATTTTTCAGTATC
>DATKWE010000010.1:0-3878 GCA_035529735.1 Desulfobacterales bacterium
GAAAAGATGTCCAGAATAGCACCGAGTATCAACAATAAAATATTCAGCAAAATCAGAAAGACAATTTTGCTGGTGACATGGGCCTGAATCAGCTTGAACAGGTGCATCGGCACTTCGGCATCGATTAAGAAATTGGTCGATGCCAGCGCCACACCCAGAATAAGAAGGATTCCACCCACCATCACCATGGATTCCCGCATAATTGATGGAAGCTGTGACAGCTTGATTTCTTTGTAGATAAAAACCTCCACAACGATCACATACATTGCGGTCACTGCGGCAGCTTCGGAAATGGCAAAAAATCCGCCGTAAATACCCCCCAGAACAAACACCGGCAGCGGTATTTCCCAAATCGCCTCGCGCAGGGCAGCAGCGGCTTCTTTTGCTGAAAAGGAATTAATAGGCGTGGGGTTGCGACGGTTTTCCCACAGGCTCCAGAGCGAGAGCATCAGCACCATCAGCAGGGCCGGGAGAATCCCGGCGAGAAACAGATCGCTGATGGCCACATTCGCGCCGATGTCCATCTGCTGTGCGATGATACCATAAAGAATCAGCGGGAGTGAAGGCGGCAAGAGCAGCCCCAAACTGCCCGACGACGTCACCAGGCCGATGCTGAATTTGTCCCTGTACCCGGCCTCTGTCAACGCCGGATACAGCAACGCGCCCAGCGCCACAATGGTCACACCGGAGGCACCGGTAAAGGCGGTAAAAAACGCGCAGGCAACAAAGGCGACGATGGCCAGACCTCCGGGCATCCATCCAAGAAAGGCCCGGGTAAGCCTTACCAGGCGTTGGGACGTCCGGCTCTCCCCCAATAGGTAGCCGGCAAATGTAAACAGGGGCAGTGCCAGCAGAACCGGGGTGTCGGCAATGCGATAAATTTCAATGGCGATGACGGACAGATTAACGCCCTGGTAATGAAACCCGAGCATGGCAACCGCCAGAATGACGACAAAAAGCGGCGTCCCCAGGATGGCTAAAAGAATCAATATCAGGGCGGAAATATATGGGATCACGATGGAAATTTAACGATTCTTTTGAGGTTTATAATTGACAATAGAACATAGCGTATGGCGATAACCACAAAGGCAAAGGGAATAATGGCCTCGCATAACCATACCGGCACCTTGGCAAAAGCCATGCCGCCATCGGCAAACTCCATTTGCACAAATTGAAGGCTGTAATAGGCTACGATCGTACAAATGAAAGCGGTGAACAGTTGCACGATAAAATTGACGACAATTTTGGCGCGTTCCGGAAGAAAACGTTCCATAATGTCAATGTTGATGTGGTTTCCCTGCCGGCTGGCCACCATTGCGCCTGCAAGTCCAACCCATAGTACAAGGATACGCACCAGGACATCACTCCAGACAAGGCCGGTATCGAACAGATTGCGAAGAAAGATCTGAAGAACCGCCAGGGTGATCATCAACAGCAGCAACCCCACCAGGATGGAATCTTCCACCCGGTAAAGAATCATCTGCGCGCGCTCGACAAAAGATTTACGGGGTTTTTCGCTCAATTAGGGTTTAACTCCTTTGTACGAAAATCTTTGAGAAGACCTTCCAGGGTATCCACCATCTCCTGGGACAACCTGTCGGTTTCCACCAGCCGCTTCGGCACTTCCGAAGCGTCTTGACACCATTTTTTCAGGGCTTCAGCAGAGGGTTTGACAAACTCTATCCCCTGTTTGCGCAAGGTTTCAAGCGCCTTGATATTGTCTTCTCGGTTACGTTGGTCAAGCTCTTTAAATATACGGCCCATGATTTCCCGGAAGATCTTTTGATCGCCGGGTGATATTTTTAAAAATGCCTTGCGATCCACGGCCAGCACGCCAAAAATATACAGAAATGGTTCGTCCAACAGGTATTTAATCTGGGTGTGCCATTGCAACGCCAAAGCCCCTATGGGCGGGGTGGTTACGGTGTTAATCAGGCCGGTCTGCAGGCCGGTCCGGACATCGGCGATGGACAACGGGATGGGCGTGATTTCAAAGGCCTTGACCGTTTCCAGAATCATGGAATCGTTGTCCGGAATCCAGACCTTCTGCTGGCGCATCTCTTCGACGGTTCGTATGGGTACGGTGGACATGACATAGGCAAAGCCGCCCTCGGCAATTCCAAAGGTCACAAATCCGCCGGTCTCAAACCCGTCCACAATTCGTTTGTCCAGGTGTTCACGAGCATAATCGATCTCTTTGAAAGATCTGAAAAACAGCGGCAGGCTGTAAATCTGATTGTCGCGATAATAATCGGATAAACTTCCCCCGACAAAGGCACCGCCTTGGAGCTGGCCGATACGGATCTTGCGCATCACCGCCTTGTCGTCGCCCATAACGCCCCCGGAATAGTATTTTATCTGAATGCGGTTGTTGGTTCTGCGGGCCAATTCCTCCGCACCGTCGCGCATTTTCTCCATCCAGATGGATCCTTCCGGCGACAGAGTGGCGATCTTGAACCGCATGGCGTGTGCCGGGCCGGCAAGCATAACAACAAGCAGCATCATTATAATTCGTATCATCTTGGGATACCTCTTTGTATTTTTCACCCTAATCGAGCGTAAACAAAATTGAGAAACTCTACAATCCAACCAAGTTAAATAGGACGCAGATTTTCGCAGACCCGCCTGCCATGCGAGGCACAAGCGGGCAGGTATACACAGATAATATTGTTATTTTACAATTTAAGAATCTTGATAATCTGTGTTCACCTGCCCGCTCGTGCCTTGCAATGGCAGGCGGGAAGAAGCGAACTAACTTGAATATTTAAGTTAAAAATAGTCTTCACCACTTTTCAGTAGTTCCCGGGCCTGTTGTTGTGCAAGGGTATTGCCGAGGGTATATCCGGGAACATCGGGTTTAGCCTTTAGCACCGCGTTCAAAAGCCGGTCATGCAGTTCCCTGTCAAAAACCAGGCGGGCATAATGCCGAGCATACAACACCTTGACCATCAAATTTTTATTTTTAGAAATTTCCAGTGCGCGCTCAAAATGCTGTTTTCCCACATCGGGTTTGCCGCCCAGCGCCGGGGGAAGCAATGTCGCCAGAACCCCGAGGTATAAATGGGCGGCGCCATCCTGATAGGCTTCATCCAGTTCGACGACGCGCTCCATAATGGCCTCAACCCGGGGAATTTCAGCCACCGCGTCCCAGTCTTCCCGATGCGTCTGAATCCATGCGGACCAGGCCGATCCCAGGGTAAACAAATCCGGAACACCTTTAGCTTTCACCGTGTAGAGTGTGTTTTTAAAATCCTGGAAACTGCTCTGGCGGAACAAGCATGTATCCGGCTTGTGGATACACATGGCTCGCAATGCATAATCCAGTGATTTATCGGTCAGCTTTTTTGCCCGTGCCGTATCCTTGACAAATACGTCTGTATACGCGGTGTATACGTTTGCGGCCGAGCGAAGCAGGGATTCATTGTTCGGGTCGCGATACAGCAGGCTGTCAACCATCAGCAGGTATGCAGGCCCGCCGGCTTCAACCGTTGCCAGATCGTTGTTGTCCAAAATGGCCTGGGACAGATTTGCGGTCATATCGACGGTTGCGGATGAAATAAAGTAAGAACATCCGGACAACAGGAAAACGCACAGCAGGAAAAAAAATGGTCCGATAAATGAAATAACTCTCTGATGTTCGCAACGGATAGAGTTTTGACAAAAGACTGACATGAGACCCACCATTTAGATTTTTGGTTCTTCTCCAATTTAGTTGGAGAAGAGGGTCCAAGGATTCAAGGGGTCAAGCTTGCTATATTGCAGTAAGCCTTGATCCCAAATAAAAAAGGCTATACTCAATTCGATCCCAGTTACAGTAAGTTGGTTGGCAATCTGGATTCAAAAAAGGAGTATAGCCATGAAACATAGTAAAACCGAAA
>DATKWE010000011.1:0-4982 GCA_035529735.1 Desulfobacterales bacterium
ATCTCCCGATTAGTTGTAGTTAATTTGGGTAAAATAAGTATGTCATCTCCAATTGAACAGTTGTGATCCCAGAGGGTTCAAGGATTCAAGGATCCAAGGGTTCGAGTGACCCGCCACAAAACAGGCGGATAAAAATACTAAAGAATTACAAAGAGTTGAAAGTCTGGCAAAAGTCAAAGACAACCTTGGATTACATTCGGATGCTTTACATATCTTATGGTTCTGTTTGCGAATTGGAAACACAGATATTGTTAGCAGGGGATTTATATTTAATTGAAAAAAGTGAATTGAGCATACTAAAAAAAGACATCGCAGAAATCGAAAGAATGTTAAGGGCGCTGATAAAGTCTTTAGAAAACAAACCCTTGACCCCTTGAATCCTTGAATCCTTGGACCCTCTTCTCCAACTAAATTGGAGAAGAACCTAAATTTCTAATCGCTGTAGAAGATTTATGGGGGGGCACATTTGAATCGGTTGCTGATCTATTTATCCATGTTATATTTCAGCAGGTTAAATGCTTCAACGTTAACCATAACTTTAGCCTGTATGATCGGGGGCAAACCTTGATCCTTGATTATCAACCTTCGCTGTAATCTTCGGCTTGACAAGAAAGACGTATAAAATACATCAAGCAACTTAAGAGCAGGTTGGGGGGCAGGAGAAAACGTAGTATTTAGCTGGATTTAAAAAAGCGATTTGTTTATCATGCTTTGGACGATATCTGCAATTAAATTGGTGTTGAGATATTGGCACAGGTTCTTAAACGTCCACAAATGAAGGCCAAATGCCGATGTGGCGGAGTTTTTCGGCTCACCTTGGAATCTTTATAATCCTTTCGGTAAGCCTGTTGTGGGCTAATCGGGTTGATGGAATCCCCTAAAGACCCCCTAAAGTTCAAGATTTACAAACCCAATCTTCAATGATATTAATCTAATGTTGCCTAGGAGGATATGATATCGGCAATGCGAGACGGTTTGTGATAATTGTCTGAATCAACTCATTTGCAACTCCTTTCTTGATAAGGACAAAAGGATTCTGAGCTTATGGGGTTTCTCAAAAAATTTTTCAGTCAAGATCCTGAAAAGACTGAGCAGAAGGGTGATGCCTTTTTAAAGGCCTCCGATTGGGGCAGGGCAAAGCTTGAATTCGAAAAGGCCCTGGACGCATTGGAAAAAACATCGTCTGATGATGCTTCAGAAACAAGGCTTCGGGATAAACTGGTTCAGGCCAAAGGGGCCCTGGCACACGAACACAGGCAGGCCGGTGAAGATTTGATGGAGGCCGAATATTACGATGAGGCGAGGGGATTTCTTCAATTGGCCCTCGACTTGACCCGGGACCCTGCATTGATATCCGCTGTTGAAAAGCTTATGCATGAGATTGCACGCCTCACAGCCGGAGATATTCAAATGGAAGTGCCCCAATCTGACCTGACTCCCCTCGCCGATGACGAGACATACACCGGTGATCAGGACGATGAGACTTTTATGGCACTCTGCAGTGCACTGCCCGAAGCGGTGCAGGAGGCCTACCTTTCCTATGGAGAGTCCTTTAAAACCGGTTATCTCGCGCTGAACCGGGGAGACTTTGATCTTGCAGCCGATGACCTGTCTCATGCCTTGGAGGAGAACCCTGCCCCGGATTCAATTATCCCCCTTGAGCTGGCCACGGCCTACCTGAACCTGGAGAAATTGGATGAAGCCCGCCGTCTGCTGGAGACCTTTCTCCAACATCATCCGGATGCCCTGCCGGGTTATCAGGTGCTTTGCGAGGTTTACTGGGAAATAGGGGCCTTTGATCAGGCTGAAACCCTTCTTGCCGATTGCCCGGATGACCTTAAAACCTCTTTGGCCTATGTCCTGCTCCGTGGCGAAACCCTGTCTCAGGCCGGGAGCCATCCGGAAGCCGCCGCTTACTATCGGGATTTCATGGCGGCATACGGATGGAACGAACCACTATCGATTGCGCTTGCCGGCACATTGGAGACATTGGGAGACCTTGAAAGCGCCCGGGATCTGTATGCCGAAATCATGGATCAGTGCCGCAGCTGTCATACCCGCATCGATCCTCTGATCAAACGAAAATTCGCAGATATCAGCTTTGATTTAGGCCGGCATTCTTCAGCGATTATGGAAATGTATCTTTCCCTGGTTCAGGATGATCCGGAAAATGCTCCGTTATATTTTCAGAAGATCAGCCGAATATATGCCTCGATGGGAAATGAGGCGGAAGCACGCCGTTTCCGGGTATTCGCCCAACAGGCAGAAAATGGAAAAGGATAGACGTGTGTCCATTGACACTGAAATGGCTTCCCATATCATGAAACAAGGGGGTCAGGTAACAGTTAAATGATCTTCGAATTTAACGTCATAAATCCCGGTTAAATATGCTCCGCATTTAATCGGACAAATCTTCATTCTTGACAGAGAGAACAAAACAAAGGGGGCAAGAAAACTATCGGGCTGTTGTGAAAGCTTGACATTTCAGGAGAATCATTATGGCAATAGTCAGAATAAAGGTCTTTTCCGATTACGTTTGACCCTTCTGCTGGTTGGCGGAGCCGGCCTTAAACAAGCTTACCCAGGAAGATTCTAATGTGGAAGTGATCTGGTGTGCGTTCGAGCTGCGTCCCGATCCTGTGCCGACACTCGATCCAAAAGGAGAATACCTGCAGAGAGTCTGGAGAGATTCGGTCTACCCTTTATCCGAAAAATTGGGGTTTAATATGAAACTGCCTCCGGTACAGCCTCGCTCTCGCCGGGCCCACGAGGCCGCGCACTGGGCTAATGTGCAAGGTTATTTTAATGATTATAATCGTTCGATCTTTCGTGCCTTTTTTGAAAGGGGAGAGGATATTGGAAAAATAGATGTTCTTGTCGCTTTGGCATCGGACATGGGTCTGGATGGCCAAGCGCTGCGGGTTGCGCTGGAACAGCGAGATTTTGAGAAAAGTGTTTTGGCAGAGGAGCGGGATGCTGAGCGCTATGGTATCCGGGCGGTTCCGGCCTTTGTTGCCGGCGGTCAGATGATGTTGAGCGGGGTACAGCCTTTGGATCGACTCAAGGATTTGGTTGTATGGGCGGATTCAATATCTCATGTGTGATTGGGGTCACCTTGATCCTTGATCAAAAGATAGGGGCCGGTGTAAACAAGGAAACAAAAGGACGTGTATGTCGAAACCCAATTTTCTATTAATCGGTGCACAGAAGTCGGCGACTACCAGCATCAGTGTGATGCTTTCGCATCACCCCGATGTCTTCGTTGTCAAAGGAAAAGAGCCACATTTCTTCTCTGAAAACCGTCAGTACGCACGTGGTTGGGACTGGTACATGTCCCTTTTTTCAGACTACAATGGGGAAAGGGCTATCATCGATGCGTCCACATCATACTCGCGCGCAAAAGCCTTTCCTAATACGATATCACGGATTATAAAACATGTTCCGGACGCGAAAATTCTTTACTCAGTCCGGCATCCACTTGACCGAATGGAATCCGCTTATGTCGAGTGGATGTCAACGCCAAGCTTTTTGTTCGCAAACACCTCAATAAATGATATGGTTCGAAAAAAGCCAAACATTATCGAATCGAGCCGATACTGGAAAAATATCAGCGCATACCGAAAACACTTTCCGGACCAACGAATCAAGATCATATGGTTCGATGAATACGTTACGAATCCAGATGTCGTGCTTGCCGACGTTTTCGAGTTTATCGGTGTAGATCCTTCGATTAGGATCCCGTACTCCCATTTGTCTATTGCGTCTCGCAAGAGTCGAATTATAAAGATGAAAATGTCTGGCCGAACAACCTCGATTGATACAACATGGAACCGATCGACTCGGCAATGGACAATAGAACAGCTCGGCAATGACACAAGACAATTTCTTGAATGGTGCTGCAGGCCATCAGACTATTGGCGAATCGATCCGAATGACAAGACCTGCCCTTCTAACGACCTGGGGTCACCTTGATTCTTGATTATCAGCCTTTGCTGTGAGCTTCCGACTTCGCTCTTCGAGCTACGACGGGACAAGACGGTCTGACAAGAAAGAGGGTGTCAGGGGCAAACGCAGCATTTGATTGGATAAAAAAACGATTTGTTTCGCCGTTCTTTGGTAAGAAAGCACACGTTTAATTTCGGTTATAACGCGTCACTTTTCGGTCACTGAAACCCGAAATTCGGTGATTCAGGCAATAATATAAACAGATTGTATTTAAAAAAATGTTTCAATTAATTTAAAAAAAATTCAAACACACCGGCCTGTCTTTTTAGACTTTTCAGCTGTTTTTTCCTCCTGATATTATCCCCCAATAGTGTAAAATCTGTCAAAGAACGACACTTTTTTTGACAAATATCGTCAAATACCCTTGGTTTGTAATCTGGAGGTTCAACCTATCTTTTTGGATTCTATACATTTATTCATTCTCTTCAAATCCTGCATAGTTTTTGCATATCATCATTTGATATTTAATTTTTAATGCTCAGATAGCGCTGCTGTGGTTGAGTTAAGTGCATACCCACTTTAATTAATAGCCGGCCGAAAATTATCCAGACAAAGTTCATGGTATAGATAATGAATCCAAATTAAAAAATAGGGATCATCTCCCGATTAGTTGTAGTTAATTTGGGTAAAATAAGTATGTCATCTCCAATTGAACAGGTGTGATCCCAGAGGGTTCAAGGGTTCAAGGATCCAGGGGTTCGAGTGAAAATGCTTTAAAAAACACTGAAGGATCCAAGGGGTCGAGGGTCCAAGGATTCAAGTGAAAAGCAAAAAAATATTCAAATAAAGGAACCCATATTTTGTTAGCAGGGGATTTAGATTTAATTGAAAAAAGTGAATTGGGTATACTAAAAAAAGACATCGCAGAAATCGAAAGAATGTTAAGGGCGCTGATAAAGTCTTTAGAAAACAAACCCTTGACCCCTTGAATCCTTGAATCCTTGGACCCTCTTCTCCAACTAAATTGGAGAAGAACC
>DATKWE010000012.1:0-10033 GCA_035529735.1 Desulfobacterales bacterium
CTCTCTTTTTCCACGTGAGTTTTTAGTGCCAGACTTAGATCTGAATTATCATGCGTTGAAAGGGTATATTGCAGTGGCCTTTGATTATTATCTCTTTCTTCCCTTAAAATGTGGAGCATTCTGAGGTTTACAGGTTTTTTCTTTAAAAGCGTATCGGATAGTTCCTCCCACTTTAAATACAGGTTTTCAGGCTCAACACAGAGCCGGTTTTCACTGCGAACCAGAGTAAAATTTTTAAATGTCTGTGTTTGTAGTTCAACTGCAGCTTTCTCCACCTCTTCGGGTTCGGTATTAATAAAAAGGGTATTATCAGCCAGATAATCAAACAAAATATCAAGCGAAGAATAAATCATCGGAATCAGGCTCTCAACTCCAGGGAATACACCCTCATTCTTAATACGACTGATAATCTTCCTGACACTGGACACAGGGATCTCAAGCTCTGATGCCCGTTGCCTTATCCGGCTTATTATCAGGGGAATACGCTCTTTAATTAAAACAATTTCCCTTGCAGGAAGTATTATGGCTTCTTTAAGATTTTTAATTTTTCGCTGGCTTGCAGCGGAAAAAGATCTTATGGAATCAACCGTGTCCCCAAAAAATTCGATTCTCAGCGGATCAGGATACATGGGAGAAAAAATATCCATAATCCCGCCTCTTATTGAAAAATCGCCCGGTTCCTCAACAATGGCGGTTCGAGTATATCCGCCGAAAATCATCTTTTCCATCAAATCATCTCGCTCGATCTCTTCATCCACCATAATCAGCTCAGCAAAGTTGCTGATTTCTTTTCGCGGAATAATTTTCTGCAACAGTGCTTCAACAGTTGTAACAACTATGGATGGCACGTCATCTTCAATCAAGTGATAAAGTGTTCGTATCCGTCTGGCTGCTGTTTCATTATGATAAGAAAGAAACTTAAACGGTGAAATATGATAAGGAGGAAAATAAAGCAGAGCGGATTCATCATTTCCTGCAAAAAACTTCAGGTCTTCCAATAGCCTTTCCGCATATTTTTGAGAAGGAGTCAGCAGAAAAATGGGACCCTTATGTTTTTGGTATATTCTTAAAATTAAATATGCTTTTGCTGATTCTTCCAGCCCCGTGCATTCAATTGCCTGCTTTCTTTCAAAAATTTTATCAATTAAAGTTTCAGTCAGGGTTTCAATTGAAATTTTTTCTTGATTTGGATTCATAAACAAAGTAGTTGTTTTTTTTACTTCCGGTTGATTCACAAAAAATTATTTTTGGCCGACGTAGCTCAGTTGGTAGAGCAGCTGATTCGTAATCAGCAGGTAGGCGGTTCGAATCCGCCCGTCGGCTCCACCTTATTTTTAGGGGGTTTTGCCCATTTTACGGAGCGGTGTTTTATTTTTTGTGCCCCAAAAATAAGGTGCTTTTTCGAACCGCTATAGCCCAATTCGGATTATTGTGCAACCGGCGTTTATGCCCCCTGCAATTCGCACTTTAACCTGTTGAATAAACATATCCTCAAGCATTCAGGTGATCTGGTTTTTTTTGCGAATCACTATCGTACACCTATAACCAAAATAAAAAGGAGTTGTCGTGAGTTATAAAATAGGATTTGCTGGAACCGACGCAAGAACGCTTTTAAGTGCCTTGATCACTTCAACGGCAACAAGTGAAAACCATCCGGATGATTTTCAAGGCGTCGTTATTCGGGGGATGCCGTCCATGCCCCCGTTTGCAAAGACAATGCAGTGGCCAATAAAATTTTTATCCACAACAGACAATTCAAAAAAGGCATATACCGCAGCTATAATTGAGGCCCTTAAAAACGGATCCATCGACTGTGTTGTTCCAATGCCTGAAGATTTATTGCTCGAGGGTTTGGTTGATGAATTGGAGGAAGCCGGTTTTCTCGATTCTATTTTAGGATTTACGCGCAAAAGTTCATTTATTGAAGGCGACAAAATCGCGTGTAAACGTCTTTGCCGTGAATATGGTGTCCCTGTAGCCGACAAATGGTATGCGGTAGACGCCAGAGACTATGCACAGGTTTTGAAAGCGTGTCTGGCTCTGATCGACCAGTACGGCGGCGCGGTGCTGAAGTATCCGTATAGTGCCGGCGGGAAAGGTTCCCGGATTATTTTGAACGCATGGGAAGTCAAAGAGGTCTATGACACGTTAATCAACGATTATGGGAAAAATTATAAACGATTCCTAGGGAAAAAATCAGAATGGCCGCTCCTTATCGAGTCGAGGATGTCCGGCGTCGAAATTTCATTTAATATTTTGATCGATAAAAACGAAAATTTTCAAATCCTTCCCACCTCCATGGATTATCCGGAGCGATTCCCTGGACCTGCCAGTAAGGACAATCCGATTACCGGCGGAATGGGGAGCATTTCACCCCATCCCATGGAAACATCCGGTCTGCTGGAAATGGCGGCCGAAGATATTGTTAAGCCGCTCATAAAAGCCTTGAAAGAACAAAATATGTTACGTCCCTGCCTGGTATATCCCGGCTGCTTTTTATCGTTTGACAGCAATATGGCCCCAACGAGAATTCGCGTCTGCGAGATCAATATTCGGCCTCCAGAACCTGAATGGCAGCCGATTGTCCGCAGAATAAGAAACCTGGGCCCCTTAATCAAGGCCACACTTCAAGGAAATTTAGATACCGTCACCCCCGAAATAAGGTCCGACCAGATATCCATCTGCACGGCCCTGGTTACCGGATCCGGCGGCCCCCAAGGCCAGAAGGGATACCCGTGGTCCTGCACCAAGGGGGAACCCGTCCATATCGATTTTGGCTACCTGAACAAAAAAAAGATCCAGGTTATTCCATCTGCCATGACGTATTCGGACGAAGAAGGCATTTTCAAATCCGATGGCAGCCGTGTCGCCTATTGCAATGTCAATGCAACCGTGAAACCCGGAGAAAGCAGAGCAAAAGTGGCTGAACGGCTTCGCAGGAAAGTATTGACGGCCTTTGAAAATGGTAAAATAAGGGTCATCCCCCGGGAAAACCCCGAAGGGAACCGGCTGGATTTACGATACGATATCGGCAACCACTTTGACATGGCAGAAGAATTACTGCCAACAAAAATCGCCGTGTAAAGTCGATGCTGGATTTTCAATTGAAAATCTCAAAAAATGCTTGTATTTTAGTTCGTTGAATAATATTTTTACTTCAATCGTCTTGACAGACATATCCGTTTTGACATACCGATAAGGGATAGACCTATAATGAGGAGGCAGATGAATGAACGATTCAGACGACATAAAGTTCAAATGCGAAATCAATAAAATCATGAAAAATGTCCATAACATAATAAAAAAAATTGAAACCCTCGATCCGGCCAAAAACGATAATTCAAAGCAAAGTGAGGATTAATTTTCGTAAATATAACGGTATTGAATAAATAAAAAAATAATTTTAAGGAGGCGCCATGGCATTAACCAAAAATGATATTGTCACAAGTATACACGATCTGGGTTTTACCAAGAAAAAATCTGTGGAAATCATCGAATCTTTACTGGAAATTATTAAAAGTTCGCTGGAGAAGAATGAAGATGTCCTGATTTCGGGATTTGGAAAATTTTGTGTGAAGCAAAAAAAACAACGGAGAGGCCGCAACCCTGCCACCGGCGACGACTTGATGTTGAAAGAACGTAAAGTGGTTACGTTCAAATGTTCAGGAAAATTGAGGGACAAGATCAACGGAGAATAAGCGCCGGATTTAACTTAATCCCTGAAGACCCTTTTAACTGCCCGTTGTACTAAGCCATAAAAATTGATAGGGATTCAACTTTAATGTATCTGTACGGAAAATCTCGCCGGTAATGACGTCTCTCATCCGCACAGGAGCTCCGGCGCTCGATAACGAAGCTGTCACCCGTTTGGATGAAATATTGGTGACGGCATACAGTTTTTGATCCTCAGCATACCTTGCGATGACAAACACTTGAGGATCGATTCCCAGAATCTCAAAATCGGCGTTCGGGTGAAAAGCAAGCTGCTTCCTCCTGGTTTTGATCATTTTAATATACCTATAAAATATCTGAGAGCGGAAGGTTTCAGGATCTTTGAGTTGGGACAACACGTCATCAACCTGCAATTTTTCCCGATTGATGGTTCTGGCTCTTTGAGTCTGCCGAACGCCTTCCTCCCAGTTCCTGGAACCGAGAACACTGTGAATATATGAAGCAGGGACCCCGGGCAACGCATACTGAATTGACTGAGAAGCCAAAATTTTTTGTGCGTGCCAAGAATTTTTTGTGGCCCCCGGGGTCGACAGGGCATCCACACAGGTTATATTCAACTCATACGGACTGTCGGAACCATCCGGATTTCTTTTATAGGAAACCCTTCCACCATTCTTTTTCACAACATCAATGAGTTTATCGATTTCGGCTTGGGGTAAAATCCCTTCCAGCGGACGTACGCCGATTCCGTCATGGGACGCCGTAAAATTTAAAAACGTATTACTATTAGACGTTACCTTCAAATCTTTGGCCCATTCGGACAGTACCGTTGAATCCTCTCGGGCAAACGTATAAAAAAGCAACGGCGGCAACGTAAAATTATATATCATTTGAGATTCATTGTGACCATCGCCGAAATAACTCATATTCTCATCATGCGGCACATTGGTCTCGGTAATCAGTAGAACGTCCGGTGCAACAACGTTCAATATGCTTCGAAAAAGTTGAACCACTTGATGCGCCTGAGGCAGATGAATGCAGGTTGTGCCGATTTCCTTCCAAATATACGCGACGGCATCCAGACGGATAGAGGTCGCCCCTTGCTCCACATAAAAAAGAAGGGCTTTTACCATTTGTTTAAGAACTTCCAGGCTCTTGTAATTCAGATCGATCTGATCGGCACTGAAGGTGGTCCAAACATACGCAGGCTCGTTGGAAGTTTTGTTGAATCGAGTTAAAAGCGGTAAGGATCGGGGTCTAGTCACCAAAGACAGATCGGCTAAGGGATCGACCTCAATGGCGAGGTCCTCATAGTTTGGCTTCTCCGTCAAATAGTTTTGAAACCACATGCTCTTTGCCGAAACATGATTGAGCACGAGATCGAACATCAACTGAAAATCTCTGCCCAGTCGACGAATATCTTTCCAAGTCCCAAGCTCGGGATTTACCGTGAAAAAATCGATCACCGAAAATCCATCATCCGAAGAAAATGGGAAAAACGGCAGGATATGTATGGTTGAAAACACGTCTTTAAACTGGCGATCGGCAAACTTATATAATGTTTCTAAAGGACATTCTCCCTCGTTCTTCAATGTGTCGCCATAGGTTATCAAAAATACATCTTCCTGAGAAAAATAACCCCTTCCCCGGCTTTTTCGAGGCTGAAATCTCTCGATGATTGGCAGTATTTTATCAAAAGCCAGGTTTCCGGTTTTTGCACCGTAAATCTTCTTGAGGAGATGTTGAACCGCACCCATGTCTTCCATTTTTATTCTCCTGTTGTCTATTATGGTGTAACATTTTAATGCGTTGAAACAAATCGATTTCAAAGGAGCTTCAGGTGGTGTTGAATTTTTAATAGGCTAAAATGTTGCCTAGTGCCTGCCCAGAAATGAGGTATTTTGTTCAAGATCAAGGCATGCGAGAAAATTAACCACAGGTGCCCCGCAGGAAATGCCCTTGGGGTGCATATCGTCGATATTCCGAGGATTAATTTTCGAGCATGCCGAAGAGATTGGGCAAAATAACCATTTATGGACAGGCATTGGCTAAAGGTTAATCTCGTAAGCCTTGATTTTACTTAACAGGGAGGGATGACTGATTTCAAGAATCCTTGCGGCTTGCGTGCGATTGCCGTTTGTTGTTTTAAGCGCCTTGGTGATGAGTTTTTTTTCCAGAATTTTCTGGGCGGCCTTCAGCGAGTATCCATCGAACCCATCGTCTATCTTGCCCATCTTTGATTCTTCGCCCAATTCAGACGGAAAGTTTTCTGACAAGAGGATTGTATTTTCGGCAAGTACCATGGCCCGTTCAATAATATTTTCAAGTTCCCTGACATTTCCCGGCCAGCTGTGCTTAAGAAGAAGAGACATGGCTGACGGTGCTATTCCATTTATTTCCTTATCAAGACTGACATTGAACCGGTCAATAAAATGTTGACTTAAAAGGGGAATATCTTCCGGCCTTTCCCTGAGCGGCGGCAGCATGATCGGCAGCACATTCAGCCTGAAAAACAAATCCTCGCGAAAGGTGCCTTTTTTCACTTCATCTTTAAGGTTTTTAGCGGTAGCAGCAACAACACGAACATCTATTTTTTTTGTTTTTGAATCACCGACCGCCCTGATTTCACTCTCCTGGAGTACACGCAGGAGCTTTACCTGCAGAGCCAGGGGCAATTCGCCGATTTCATCGAGGAAAATCGTACCGCCGTCCGCTTCTGTAAAAAGCCCCTTTCTATCGCTGTCCGCCCCTGTAAAAGCGCCTTTTTTATATCCAAAAAGCTCGCTTTCCAGCAAATTTTCAGGGATACCGCCGCAGTTGAGAGGGACCAGCGGCTTTTTTGCCCGGTCTCCTGCAAAATGAATCCCCTTTGCAATCAATTCTTTTCCGGTTCCACTGTCTCCATAAATTAATACCGTGGTATTGTATTGGGCCACTTTTTCGGCCAGCTTGAATACGGCATTCATCGCCTTGCTTTTAGCCACCATATTTCCGAAATGATAATTTTCTTGAATTTTTCGAATTCGTTCTTTAAGCCAAAGATTCTCCCTTTTCAAACTCTCTCGTTCTTCCGCCTTTTTAAGGGTAAGAAGAACTTCATCGGATTTAAACGGCTTCGATATAAAGTCATACGCTCCCTTCTTCATGGCTTCAACAGCGATATCGATGCTGCCGTAGGCCGACATCATGATCACGGTGGTGGCCCAAAGCTTGTCCCGTGCAATTTCAAAAAATTCCATTCCACTGATATCAGGCATCTTGAGATCACAGAGGATAAAATCGTATAACGTCTGATCAACCATCTCTAAAGCATCTTTCCCATTGGATGCCGTATCGACTCGGTAGCCCGATTTTTTAAGTAATGAGGACAGCATGTGGCGCATGTTCTCTTCATCATCGATGATCAACAAGCGTTTTTGGGATAACGTATTACCTACTGCTGTTTTTTTATTCATTGCTCAAATTTTGACTCTATTCTCATGGATTCCATTCACCGTTCAACTTTCAGTGGTAAGTAGATAGTTAGGGTCGTGCCTTTACCTTCTTTACTGTTTGCCTTGATTTTCCCGCCAATCCCTTCAACAATCATGAAACAAACGGAAAGACCGAGGCCGGTTCCTTTTCCAGGCCCTTTGGTCGTAAAAAAAGGGTCAAAAATATTTCCAAGATTCTCCTCAGCAATCCCCGGACCATTGTCGATATATTCTATTTTCAACATGTTCAGATGATCGGTCGATTCAGCCTGGATGCCGGGTACAACCTCGCTGATAATAGATATTTTTCCTTTTAAATGATTTTTATTCGACGAGACGGCGTCGGCAGCATTTATTATTAAATTCAGAAAAACCTGCCTCAGCTGGTTCGGATCCGCCATAACCGTATCACGTTCCGCCATAAATCTGAAATCCAAATCAATATCGGACATCAAAGGATGAAACTTGAAAGCATCGACCGTGTCTTGGATGATCGCGTTCACCGAAACAGCCTTCATACCTTCCGCCGAAGGCTTTGAAACCTCAAGGAGTTGTCTGATAATCGTATCGATTCTATTGATTTCATTTTCTGTGCGGTTAAAAAATTCCTTTCTGTCATCGTCTGAGATATCATTTTGTTTAAGCAATTCAAGATAGCCCACAATAATACCGATAGGATTGCCGATTTCATGGGCAATTCCTGCAGACAATCGCCCGACGGAGGCCAACTTTTCTGCTCTGATCATATCTTTTTGAGCTTTTTTTAGGTCAACATTGGCCTTCTCAAGGGACATCACCGCAGCTTGAAGCTTTTCTTTATCCTCGGCGATATGTTGAAGCATTCTGTTCAGCGCCTTGGACAATTTACTGAACTCGTTGTCCTCTGCTTCATAAAGAAAGAACATCTCATCTTCTTCTTTGTATGCTTCAGCTCTTTTCACCAATTTCTGCAAAGGTTTTACGGTAATTCTTGACAATCGATAAAGACCGATGATCGTAAAGACAACCGTATTGACAAGGACGTAAATTAACAATACATATTGCGTCCGTCTCAAAACCTTATATATTCCCGCAAGCGGCATAACAATGCTGCACGCGCCAACGACACGTCCTTTCTGAAACAAGGGCGACGCTATCATCAGATCCCGGCTTTGCCTCCAGAAAACCCCCCAGGTGGAACCGAAAAACCGGGTTGTTTTCAATCCTGACTGAATTGTCTGACCGGCAAGGGATTCGAGTTCGTCGTGCAACTCACAGCTTTTGCCGTCCGAATATATTCGCTTCTTATTTTTGTCCAAAACCAGCACGCAAGAAAATTCTGAATCTGTTAAATTTTTTCGAAGACCCGCCTGAAAATCTGAATCCGCCAAAACATCTTCCGATTTAGAAGAAATCATAAAGCCGGTTTCGATTCCCGATATAAAGCCATATCCTCTTGAAATTTCCGACCGGAGCAGGGCCTTTTGTGCGGTAATAATCATTACAAAACCGATTAAAGCCATCGCGAACATTAAAAGCACCGCCAGACAAATAGCAATATTTGTTTTTAATTTTATCGGGACCACATTCGTCCTTTAAACAACCTTAAATTTCTAAAACTCAACTTTAAATGCCGCTAGCTTATAACATCCAAATTGTAGGAAACAGATTAAATGCTTTTTGAATTTTACGAGAAAGTTTCATTTAAGTCAAACTGCGTTTTCAAAACGCATCCCATCCAGTCAATGACCAGCAAGGGATAAATAATAATTTTAAGGCGTATCAGGGCTGCGGTCTTCCAGCCCGAAGGTGCTTTAAAAGAACTGTCCAGAAATACAAAATTCGGATCGCGCTTTATTTTCACATATTCGAACAGGCTGATCCCACTGCCCATAAACATGCCGTAGAAGATGTAATACTGGGTAAGCGTTTTGATTGTGGCACACATAACAAGGCCGATGAACAACACCAGAATTCCCGGGACAATGACACGCCCCAGCCCGAATCTGTCAATCAGCCAGCCCACCAGAGGTAGCCAGCACCGTATAAGTAATCAAGGCAAGGGATTGGGCCCCTGCCGAATCCCCCCGGTTCCAGGAAAACTCCTCCAACAAGGCCATTTATTTGCATTCGAGCTGAAATGACAAAATTTTATGACTTCATTGTTTTCAATTAAAGCAGCAACTTATACTACCCCTGCACTCGGGGCAAATCAAACGCGTATTAAAGCAAAAAAAAACCCGGAATCTCACACGTTTTGGGTGATGATTCCGGGTTATATAAAAAATTTTCGGCGGCGTCCTACTCTCCCACTCAGCTTCCCGAGCAGTACCATCGGCGCAAAAGAGCTTAACTTCCGTGTTCGGGATGGGAACGGGTGTTTCCTCTTTGCCATTGCCACCGAAAAAGCGTCATTCTTTCTTCAGTGTAATAAGAATTTGGATACGAGCACATAAAAACGTTCAATCGATTGTGTAAATTATTTTGTGGCCAAGCCTCACGACCTATTAGTACCAGTAAGCTAAATACGTTGCCGCACTTACACACCTGGCCTATCAACCTTGTAGTCTTCAAGGGGTCTTAAGTCCCGATGTTTCCATCGAGATGGGATATCTAATCTCGAGGTTGGCTTCCCGCTTAGATGCTTTCAGCGGTTATCCATTCCGAACTTAGCTACCCAGCAATGCCGCTGGCGCGACAACTGGAACACCATTGGTTCGTCCATTCCGGTCCTCTCGTACTAGGAACAGCTCCTCTCAAATATCCTACGCCCACGAAAGATAGGGACCAAACTGTCTCACGACGTTTTAAACCCAGCTCACGTACCACTTTAATTGGCGAACAGCCAAACCCTTGGGACCTGCTCCAGCCCCAGGATGTGATGAGCCGACATCGAGGTGCCAAACCGC
>DATKWE010000013.1:0-3496 GCA_035529735.1 Desulfobacterales bacterium
ATTTCATCAGGCTTGGCAAATAGAGCGCAATCTGAGGGAACAGGATGAGGATAACATTGCATACCAGCAGTGCCAAAAGCATGGGAAAAACCCCCTTAAATATCTTTTCCAACGGTACGTCTTTGGCCACTCCGTAGACAACGTACACGTTGACCCCCACCGGCGGTGTAATCACGCCCATTTCCGTTATAAGGACAATTATCACCCCAAACCAGATCGGGTCGAATCCAAGGGTCTGAACCACCGGAAAAAATATGGGGATGGTCAGCATGATCATGGCCAACGCGTCCATGAAACAGCCCCCGACAAGATAGACCAGAATGATCATTCCCATGACCGCATGGCGCGGGAGGGGAAGAGAACCCACATGTTCGGCGAGCTCATAGGGGATTCTGGTAATCGCCATAAAATGTCCGAATACTACTGCGCCGGTGACAATGACCATGATCATGCAGCTGATTTTGGTGGTGTCGGCGATGGCCTCTGCAAATCCCTGCCAAGAGAGTTGTCTCCTGATCAGGGCGATGAGAAGGGTCAAAAAAGCACCGGTGGCTGCCGCTTCGGTGGGTGTAAAAAAACCCCAAAAAATACCGCCCATAACCAGAGCGAACAGTATTAAGGTTTCGAGCACACCGGCAAAAGACCTGAATTTTTCTTTGAAGCTGGTTTTCGGACCCGGCGGTGCCAGGGATGGATTTTTCCTGACACGCAGATGAATGGTTATGAGGAAAAGGAAACAGAGAAGAATTCCCGGAAGAATACCGGCCGCAAACAGCTTGCCGATGGATTGTTCGGTGAGAATGCCGTACACGATGAAAATCACACTGGGCGGTATGAGTATGCCGAGGCTTCCGGCTGCAGCCACGGTGCCTGTGGCAAGACCCATATCATAGCCGTATCGTTTCATTTCAGGAAGGGCAACGGTGGCCATGGTCGCTGCCGTTGCATTGGTTGAGCCGCATATTGCAGAGAATGCGGCACAGGCACCCACGGTGGTCATGGCGAGACCCCCGCGGCGGTGGCCCAGCAAAACATATGCGGAATCATAAAGTCTGCGGCTTATGCCGGAGTAAAAGGCAATCTGCCCCATAAATACGAAAAGGGGAATAACGGTCAAATTATACGAAGAAAAAACATCCCACACATCCCCGGCCAAGAGATTCAGGCCTGCATTGAAATTTACCACATAACTGAATCCGATCAATCCCACGAAACCCATGGCAAACCCCACCGGCATTTTGGAATACAAAAGGATGACCAGGGCGATAATTCCGATGATTCCAGTGGTTGTGAGGTTCATTTTCCGATCGTCTTCCGAACATTTTTGAATAAGTCAAATATCAGTATAAGGCAGACGGCCGTTGCGGAAAAAGCGATTCCATACACAAACGGATAAAAGGGGAGTCCCAGGGTCAAGGATACCTCGCCGGACAGGCGAAGGTCATTTGCGTAAATTGCAGACTGCCAGGCAATGAGTACAAAAAGGAATACTCCGAACAGGTGGGTAATACTTTCAATGAGCCCCTGAATCCTTTTGGGGAATAGGGCAACCACAAAACTCACCGATACATGACCTTTTTCAAGGGATGTATTGGCCATGGCAAACGCGACGGCAACGGCCCCTAAAAAACAGACGAGTTCATAGGTTCCGGGTATGGGCATGCGAAAATAGCGTAAGACCACATCTGCGCAGGTAATGAGCATCATGGCGACGATGGCCGCTCCCGCAATCCAGTATAGTTTCCTCGATAGACCGTAAGATATTTTTTGGAATGAATTCATTTTGCTCGTTCACGTAAAAAAAACAGGGTTGCCCCAATTCAGAATATTTTCGATCCGGGCAACCCTTAAAGAACATCGTCAATCTAATTGGAGCCTTTTTTCATCAACGCGTTTATTTTCTTAACGTACGCGTCCCCGTCGGGTGTGTTGGCGATAAAGTCAGCAATCACCGGTTCCACGGCTTTCCGCCATCGGGCACTCTCTTCATCGGACAAGGATATTATTTCGTTGCCCAGGCTTTCGGTGTATTTTCTGCCCTCTTGATCGGTGGTATCCCATACTTCACCGTGAACTTTGACATATTTATCGCTGACTTCCTCAAAAACTTTCTGGATTTCGGGGGAGAGTGCATTCCACTTGTCCAGATTCATTACAACGAAAAATGTGGTGGTATAGCCGACACTGTAACATTCCGTGGTATATTTGATGACTTCGGCCTGTTTCCAACCCTTGAGAACCTCCATGGGTCCAAAAGTTCCCTCGACGACCCCTTTTTTAAGGGCTTCGTAGGTGCCGCCCTGGGGCATTGCCACCGGAACTCCGCCCAGGGCTTGGACAACCTTGGCACTGAGACCGGTGGCCCGGATCTTCATGCCTTTTAGATCTTCCAGTTTCCGGACCGGTTTTTTGGTATGAAGAATCCCCGGACCGTGGGCATGGAGATATAGCACTTTTACGTCGTTTAGCTCTTTGGGTTTGAAATCTTTGGCAAACTCCTGAGCCACCATGCTGGCGACTTTTCCGTTGGGATATCCCATGGGGAGGTCAACGGCCGCCATGACAGGAAAACGTCCGCGGGTATAGGCGAAAAGACTGAATCCTAAATCTGAAATTCCTTCGACGACACCGCTATAACATTGCGGCGCTTTTGTCAGGGTGCCTCCTGGGAAGACGGTAATCTGAACCTTATTCCCGGTACGTGTCTCAATCTCTTTAGCCCAGTCCATGGCAGCTTTTGTCTGTCCGTGGGTGGGCGGAAAGAAGATGCTGAAGGTCAGTTTGGTCGGTGCTGATTCTGCACTGAATGCGCTGGTGGCCATCAAGGTTATGCCAATGACCGAAACCCAGAAAAACAGGAATAGTTTTTTCATCATCGAGGTTTCCTCCTTGTTAGGTGACATGATTGACGGTAGAGAAAAAAATCAACTTCCGAATGCCGGTAGAGTTTTCTTGACGTTTCCGATATAACAAAATGAAAAATAAGACAATAAAAATATGGTCCTTCTCCAATTTAGTTGGAGAAGAGGGCATAGAGCAGAAGGTAAGAAGATAAGAAGGTGGGAAGGTTAAGGGCATAGCGCAGAGGGCAAAGGGCATAGAGCAGAAGGTAAGAAGATAAGAAGGTGGGAAGGTTAAAGGGCATAGCGCAGAGGGCAAAGGGCATAGCGCAGAGGGCAAAGGGCATAGCGCAGAAGGAAGAGGACAGAGAAAAGAGGAAAGAGGATAGAGAAAATAGGATAGAGGATAGGCGGGAAGAGGGAAAGAAGATGAGAAGATGGAAAAACAATCTCCTTCCAGGGGTGAAACCAAAGCCGAGTCCTCTGAGTCCCCGCAATCAGATTATGAGTCTTCTTGACAATACGATTTTATTAGATTAATAGAATTTGACGGTTTAATCAATCGTCCCTTCGGGTCGGTCAACGTCTCATAAAAAAACTCTTTAAAGCCTAAAACAGGCTCGGATATATTGAAACCATCGAGTTAAGTGAAAGTT
>DATKWE010000014.1:0-6357 GCA_035529735.1 Desulfobacterales bacterium
TCATTTTTGCATTGGTAAGGGATCATAGTAATTATATTGCTGACTACTCAAGTCAGTTGGTGTTTAAAAAAGCGGCATAACTATTGTGCGTGGGGAGATTATCATTGAATCCTTTTAAGGCGACCACTGGGTCGACCTTCTATTCAAGCTTAAATAACTCCCCACAATTCACCTTAACCTCAATAAAGCAAGGTTAGAGCTCAATAGAGACTCTCAAATTACCAGGATCAGGTAAGGTGACGCCATTTGGTTCGCTGTTTTATAAAAAAACTATTGACTAAAATAAACCAGGATTCAAGGGTTCCAGTGCAAATGCTAAAAAATTACAAAGAGTTGAAAGTCTGGCAAAGTCATACGAACTCTGTTTAGAGATATATACAATAACAGCAAAATTCCCAAAGGAAGAAATATACGGTCTAACTTCACAGATATTGTTAGCAGGAGATTTAGATTTAATTGAAAAAAGTGAATTGGGTACACTCAAAAAAGGCATCGCAGAAATAGAAAGCATTTTAAAGGCGCTGATAAAGTCTATTGAAAACAAACCCTTGCCACCTTGAGAACTCAAATCCTTGACCCCTAGAATCCTTGGACCCTCTTCTCCAACTAAATTGGAGAAGAACCTTTTTTGTAGATTTCTTTTTCACTTCTTATAATCCATAAATTAGTGCCGTTATCCCGGCAATCCAGCAATACGGCGCAAAAAAGTGCAATTGTCCCTTTTTCACAATGTGAACAAGAAATCTGAGAGAGCAGTATCCCACAATCCCCGACGTTATAAATCCGATGAGCATGATCTTAACAGGCAATGCCGTATAAACATGAATATCTTTGAATATCAGAATACCGGCGCCCAGGATGGCCGGGATGGACAGAAGAAAAGAATATTTGGCTGCGGTTTCTTTGTCTAAACCGAGAAAAAGACCCGCAGCTATAGTGGAGCCCGATCTACTGATTCCGGGTATTATGGCAATGCCCTGAATAAGACCGACAATGATGGCTTTTTTTATGGAAAATTGAGATATCGTCGCGCCTTTCTTATCGATCCAGGTGGTACTCCACAACAGGAATCCGGTCATAAACAAAAGAACACCGGTCACAACCAGCATAGAGCCCACAATAACAATCGATGAAAACAGTTTGTCCGACACTTTATTTAACAATATACCGAGTATTGCTGTGGGTATGGATCCAACCACGATAAAAACAGCAAGTTTGATATAGGAATCTTCATAAATATCCGTTAAAGAAGTTTCTCCTTTAAATAATAATCGGATACACCGAACCACTGACTCTATGATCGCCCCTAACGATTTCCTAAAGTAGATGATAACCGCCATCAGGGTTCCGATATGTACACTGATATCGAATAACAGCACCGATTCCTTTAAACCGAACAAATGCTCTGAAATAACAAGATGCCCTGAACTGCTGATAGGCAGGAACTCTGTAAGTCCTTGAATGGTCCCGAGGGCGGCAGCTTGAAGCGGATCCATTAAAACGTCCTTTATTCATCTTACTTTTTCGATACGATATCCCGTGTGCATTCACGAAGGGTAGGTTTAAAAACAGCTTCTACTGCCTTTACAGATGCTCAAACACCCGACAGGGCCTCATCTATCAAGCGTTCACGAAAATTTGAGACGAATCGATCCAGATCGTCCCGCCAGTGTCTCATAATATTCATTTTCTTATCTTTAAGATGCCGGTTTTCCAGAATGGAGTTTTTCGGCCGGGCAGCCGGTGTCGGATATTCCTCAGTGGAGCACGGAACCATGGTATGGGGCACGCCCATTTTTTCAAGAAAACATTCAGCCAGCTCATACCAGGTGCAATGGCCTTCCGAAGTGGCGTGAAAGGTTCCCTGCCCGTCCATGCCCACCAGTCGTTCAATTTGCTGGGCCAGTCGATAAGACCACGTCGGTGAACCGTACTGGTCGTCCACGACCCTGATTTCTTTGTCGGGATTCTTCAAGGCCAGCTTGAGCATTGTTTTTAGAAAATTGTGTCCTGTGAATCCATAAAGCCACGACGTCCTGACAATCATATGCTGATCGAGTATATGTCTGACCGCTTTTTCCCCTTCGTTTTTGGTGATTCCGTAATAATTAATCGGATTGGGCGCATCCTCTTCCACATAGGGCTGGGGTATTTTTTTCCTACCGTCAAAAACATAATCGGTGGAGATATGGATGAGCCGGCCGCCGCATTTCCCGACGCTCAGTGCCAGGTTTTTCGGACCGATGACATTGACGTTCCACGCCAGTTCCTTTTCGGTTTCACAGTTATCGACCAGGGTGTAGGCCGCACAATTGAGTATCACATGGGGTGAATAATCTTTTACGATCCTTTGGACATCCGAAAGATTCGTAATATCGAGTTCATCCAGGTCTATTGCCAAAATCTCATGATCTGTGCCGAGGACGGTTTCAGAATCGCTGCCCAATTGTCCCTTATTGCCGGTAATCATGATTTTCATGTCTTTAACCTCCGACGGTTTTTGAACGACATCCGGAATCATAGGCCTCCGACCCTCTACCGGATAAGGGGGAACCGTTGTTTCTTCTTTGGTTCGCGAAAGTCCTCTGAATTCCTCATCGTCAGAAGATATGAACAACACGTCAGTTCCATTGATGGCCGCATTAGCAGTATGAAAGTGGTCTGTCTTTTCGAAAAGAATGTTCTTGGAAGGGAAAAAATCTTTCTGGCCGTCTCTATCGCCAAACGATCATATGCATTTATTTTTCTTCTATCTTCCGGCAAACCTGTACCACAGTAAATAACCGCGGGCAAGGATTTTAACCCCTAAGAAATCAACACCTTTCTGGATGCTTCGGATGATTTTAAACATAGGACCCTTTAAAAGAAGTTGGCATGTCCAAAAACCGAACTGGATTTGATTTTTCCAGGTGGACCAAATATTTTCCGAATCAAATCAAACTAACTTGTCAAGAATATTCAAGAAAACCAGAACAATATGTCAAACAAACCTTGACAAACGGCGGTTTCCGAGACAATGTCTCAGAAACGCGCCGTTTTCATAACGCTTCTATAGATGAGATATAAATCTTTGGATCATCTCCCGATTAGTTGTAGTTAATTTGGGTAAAATAAGTATGTCATCTCCAATTGAACAGGTGTGATCCCGGAGGGAATCCTTGGACCCTCTTCTCCAACTAAATTGGAGAAGAACCAAATCTTTTAATACAATCCCATTTTGTTTACGCTCAATTCGGGTCATAATAAAAAGCAAAACCAATGTGTGGAAGATTCGTTCAAAACAGCCCATTACATACCATTCAGCAAATTTTTGATGTAGAAACGCCTTTGCTTGAGGTTGTCCCGAACTATAATGTAGCGCCCACCCAAAAGATTCTTTCCATTGTCAAACATGAGAATAAAAACAGACTGGAGACGCTTCATTGGGGTCTGGTGCCGTTTTGGGCAAAGGATATTTCCATCGGCTCCAGAATGATCAATGCGCGGGCAGAGACTGTTGCAGAAAAGCCCAGTTTCCGGAATGCATTCAAAAAACGCCGATGCCTCATCCCTGCAGATGGTTTTTATGAATGGAAAGGTAAAAAAGGAGCCAAGCAGCCCCACTATATTTCCTCGCTTTCGGTTGAACCCTTTGCATTTGCCGGTTTGTGGGAAAAATGGACCGACAAAGAATCCGATGACGACACCGTGTACAAATCCTGCACCATTATCACCACCGCTGCACGAGGATCCATACGCGAAATTCACGATCGAATTCCGGTCATCCTGTCTCCGGAATTCCATGAAAAATGGTTGAATACCGATATGCAAGATCCAAAAGCGTTAAAGATCATACTGCGGGAGGGCATGGTCCATGATTTGAAATATCATCCGGTATCAAAACGCGTCAACGCCGTTAAAAACAATGATCCGAGCTGTATCGAGCCGATCGCTGTTTGAGGGCCATCGCCCGGATGGCACGAAAATCGATGACCTTTCTTGTTGAGCCCGTGGGAATCTACTTAATGATTTTCAGGACGTTGGAATTTTGAAGCTTTTCCCACAGCTCTTTTATGATGATGTAAGACGCCTGCTCCGGACTGATTGTATTAACATCGGCATAGGCTCCACACGACGCCAACAGTGAATCATTGGCCCAAAGCCGAAATTCTTTTCGAATATATATCCCATATGAGATGTTCAGTTTTATTAAATCGACTTCTGACATATTGGCAATTTTTGTTTTATCCTTAAAGGAAAGTTCAGACAAAAGTGTGTCGACCGCCGCATCGATATTCCCGGGGAACAACTGTTTCGATTCATCCATTTTTCGTATATTCCATCTGCACCTGTTTCAGCAAGGAAGGTTTCCTTTTGTAAAGAAACCGGGCCCATCTTAGATCCCGCCACCCGGTGAATGATGAAGTGCTGGAGTATTGGGGCAAAAGCATGTATTCCAGATAACTCTGGCACAACTCGGGCTTACGGGTGCTTAAGAACCAGACTATTCCAATCCCAATAATTTGCTGTACGATTTTAACAGATTCATTACAAATGATTGGATTTTATCATTGGTTTCAAGAAACTGAATTCCGGTTCGATACTTTTCAAAATCGTCTGGATTGCAATAAATGACCTTTCCCTTGATACCGACCCATCCATTTTCAATGTCGATGGTCAGTTGTAGAATATCTTGCCATTCAAGTGGATCGCGGGTTTCTATGAGGATTCCCCCTTGACTTATATTGACCGCCTTTCCGCTTCCTTCTTTTATGGGGTTGCCGCCATCATCTTTACAAATATAGGATATGAGATTGCCGATCTCGACTCTCGGATGTTTTCTTCGTTCTATGAATGTCAAACCTAAACGCCTCCTTAACAGCCGCCGGTGCAGTCCTTTTTGGCCGGGCTTTTTTTGCCGGAATTTTCTCCGAAGTTATTGTCTTGTACGATTCGCTGTCAATGTCTCTACAGCTTTTGGTTTTCGAGTTTGTCCACCGCCTTCAACAGACTTTCGGTCTTCTTTACCAGGGCTTCTAAGGCCTTGCAAACCGCCTGCAGATCTTTTTTGAGGCCCATCGGCATTTGAGATTTACCCGTTGAAAGTTCAAGGTTTTTCTTGCCGGCAGGCAACCGTTTCACCCGGTATTCCAGTTTAAGCGCATCGCTTTGGGTCATTTCGGAACTGGCACCCACCAGTTCAACAGGCCTCCGGGATCTTGTATATTTAGCCCCTCTGCCTGAATTGTGCGCGGCCAACCGGTTTTTCAGGTTATTGGTTACCCCGCAATACAAAGATTCATCGGAACACCGAATCAGATAAACAACCCATTGTCTCGAACGTCGATTCCCCGGCATGGCTGAGTCCATTGAATTTTTTCTATTGGGTCCCGTTTCCGCGCCTCCAGGTCCAGAAGATCTGCCGGGACGGATAAAATTTTCATCCGGGTCGATGGCGCACGATGCTTAAAAATCAAAATCGAATATGATTGTCAAGTTTATTCAAGAAAAACAATATAATGTATCAAATCAAACCTTGACAAACACTGCCGGAGCAGAAAGCATGCAAGTCAATGTGGACATTTTTGACCTAATTTATCATACAGCGCCATCGATTCTTTTGATGATATTTTTTTTTCAGAGACGGTTCAAAAAGATGAATCGGCTGCGAAGAATGCTTGACCCGAATTGACGGAACCATTTATCTCTTTTTTCGATCCCATCCCCAGTTTTCGTAATATTCCCAGCTGGCAATCGCATTCAACTTTTTAATTTGATGATCTTGTTCTATCAGACTGGCCCTGAGAACATCCCCGATAGATAGAAGGCCGATGTATTGCCCATCTTTTTCAACGATAATATGACGTATAAATAACCCAAGAAACATTTCTTTGATTTTTAGAAACGGTGTATTGTGTTGGGTCGTATGCAGCGAGGTGGTCATATGGTCGCCAACCGAATCCCTATCCGGGTTAAATCCCGGAAGATTGATATTGTTCAACAAGTCGCGCTCTGTCCATATCCCGATAATTTTGCCTTCTTTTTTAACAAGTATCGCTCCGATTTTATTGTCCGTCATTAAATGGACTGCTTCACGGATTGTGCGACCCGGAGAAATACAGACCATCTCCCGATTTTTTTCTTTTAATATGTCTTCCGCAGTTTTCATTTGGCTCTCCTGTAATGGAAAAGTTTACGGATTTTTTTGCCAACGCGCTTGGTTAAAGATGTCTCTATAAGCCATCTAAAATTTGAGATGGCCAATTATTAATTGAACCTCACGGTATCTGTATACAATAAGCACCATGGGCATTATGGCAATATGGATAGCATTTAGAGCGGTAGGTTATGCAAGGCGAGCGCGCCATTGCCAATGGG
>DATKWE010000015.1:0-41808 GCA_035529735.1 Desulfobacterales bacterium
TCCAAGACATGGTAAGGCCAATGGCAAAAAAGATCTTATACTGGCTTGATGAACATATAGAAAATGTCCTGATTTTCCCGATGTATTTTTTAATGATGGCGATTATGGCCGTCGGGGTGGTGCAACGTTTTTTCTTCCGCACCGCGTTTCACTGGGCGGTTTATGTCTGTATCGCCTTGTTTGTGTGGTTTTCCTGGCTGGGGTGCTCCTGGAACGTCAAGGAACGGGCGCATCTCCGGCTGGCGGCGTTACGAAACAGACTGCCGCGTGGCGTGCAGCTAGGTCTTCTGATGCTCGATTATACGCTCTGGATCGCCTTCGCGATTATTGTATCCTACTATTCTATGCTTCAGATTATTCGGCTGCATGAAGTCGGGGCATTGATATACGGCACGGAAACCATACCGAAATGGGTGGTTCCGGCGTGTATCCCCGTTTCGTTTACGGTTTTGGTTTTCAGAGTCATCCAATGCGCAATACAAGATATCAAAGCGTATATTCGCAATGAACCGCTGAAAATGGATCCAACGGTGACCATGGAATAAACCTCACCCAGTTTCCATCCATAAATGGCCCTTTTTGCCCGGATCTGCGTTCTCCGCGGGTTTCCGGCTGCGGCATACAGGGAGTATACCTCACCGGAAACCCTTGTGCGGCCTTGATCCGAACAAAAATTGCTCATTTATGAATTGGAAACGCACCGTGCCTTTTTTACAATTGTGGATGGGCACTAGCTAAACCAAATTTTATTGGGGGTAGAATGTTCGGAATACCCGAAGATGTAGCAATTTGGATCATTTCCATTATTACCGGGGTTTTTTTTGTCGTTGGGGTGCCGATTTTTTTGTGTGTGGCCTTCTGGGCCACAATGGCCTCGATCGCTATCGACTTTACCATCCAGAACATCGGGATTACATCCTACCAGGGCATCAGCAGTTACGCGCTGCTGGCAATGCCGCTGTTTATTCTGACCGGAGACCTTATCGGTGCCGGTGGAATCGCCAAAAAATTATCCATGATGGCGCGACGGATATTGGCCCCGCTCAGAGGGGGGCTGGCCATGGCTGCGGTTGCCACCTGCAGCTTATTTTCCGCCATTTCCGGCTCCAACTCCGCCACCGTGGCGACCATCGGCCGAATCATGATCCCTGAGCTGAAAGAACAGGGGTATAACGATGAATTTGCTGCAACTACCGTGGCCGCCGGAGGGATCGTGGGGATTTTGATACCGCCCAGCATCCTGATGATCGTTTACGGTTTCACGGTAAATTTGAGTGTTCTGGACCTTTTCAAAGCGGGAGTCATTCCCGGGCTTTTGGTCAGTTGCGCGTTAATGGGTGGCGCCCGATTCTGGTGCCGCAAGTATGATTGGGGGCGGCCGGAACCCTTTATAACGAAAGAAGTTGTACGTTCGATCTGGAATGCCAAGCTCGGGATTATCGCCGTGGCCCTTATTCTAATCATTGTATACGGCGGTATTGCTTCACCCACAGAAGCCTCCGGCATTGCCGCCGCCTACTGCCTGCTTGCCGGCGTGCTGCTGACCCGTGAAATTAAGCTCAAGGACATTCCGAGCATATTTCTTTCCAGCGGACGGGTCAACGGGTTGCTGGCGCCGGTGGTCTCGGTTTCCATCGTGCTGCAGCAGGTCTTTTCCATCTTGGGCGTTCATGAGGTTGTCTCTGACTTTGTCCATTCTTTTGGAATCCGTATTCTGATGATCGGCGCCATGATGCTCAGCATTGTCCTGGCCGGCGCCATCATGGAATCCATATCCGTGTGCATCATTCTGGCCCCGATCCTGGCCCCCATTGCCGTATCCATCGGCATGAACCCGATTCATTGGGGCATCACATTTATCGTGGGTCTGTCCATCGGCTTTATCACGCCGCCGTTCGGCCTGGATCTGTTTGTCGCCTCCGGAATCACGGGAATCCCTTACGACAAGCTAATCAAATGGGTGCCGCCATATCTAATCTTTGTATTTACCGCCTGGATTACGATCATGCTGGTCCCATGGCTGAGCCTGGTCTTTTTCTAAGACGAAAATGGCCGCGAAAGTGGTAATACCTGGGGGTGGATTCATCGGTGCGGAATTTGCAGATGAATTCGTTCGAGATTCTGATGCTGAAATCCATGTCGTAGAAATGATGCCACTTGCCACGCACCCGTTGCGCACTTCTTCTCCGACTGCCAATTTTACATTCTGTTAAAAAAACTGACGTCAATTTCATTGTCGTCTCATAACATTTCCCCCTATTTTTTGAAATTACACCTTTATCTCAACCTGTTATAACGTTTCTATGTTGTGGATCTATATTGGCATAACGATTGCTTTAAATGAAATTGTTTATAACACATCGTACAACCAGAGAAAATGCTCATGATGCTATTTATCTTGGCCACTTTTGTTGAACATCTATGAAATTTCGTTATCAAAGGAGCCTGTCATGTATAATAAGATACTGGTCCCTCTCGACGGGTCGAAACGAGCAGAAGCGGTTTTGCCCCATGCAGAGGAAATGGCGAATCGATATGGTGCTGGAATAATTTTTCTTCTTGTGGATGAATTGCAAGTCATGCTTGGGTGGGATGAAGTCGTTGATTTATCGAAATGTCTTGCAGAGTTCAATCGGCGAAAAAGAAAAGCAGAGTCTTATCTGGAGAAACATAAAAAGGAGTTCCAAGAAAAAGGTATTAGCGCCGATGCACACGTGGTCCATGGCCCAGTGGTGAAATCGATATTAACCGCAGCCGAAGAAATGGATGCGGATATCATTGTAATGGCAAGTCACGGTCTTAGCGGTTTGCCCCGAACCTTTTATGGCAGTGTAACTGCAGGGGTACTACAAAAAATTGACCGGCCATTGCTGATCATCAGAACCCGCAGAGTCGAATAGGTCAATCGGTCCCTGATTTTTGAAAGCAAAACATCATGGACTCGGCTTTTTACGAATTCACAAATCGATTATCGGCTGGGGCATGGTACCCAGAGGTGAAGTCGGGTTGATTTTTGCCGCAATGGGAAAATCCTTCGGTGTTTTTCCGGATGATATTTTTTCTATGATGGTTATTGTAATTATGTTTACCACCATTTTCCCACCGCCTATTTTGAAGGCCTTGTTAAAGCGACCGGAGACAGCTTAGGGCGATGAAATAAATAACCCTGAATGCGGGCAAATAAAATCGATAAAAAATATATTTATTTTCTTTGGTAGTCATAATACAGATGTGTAAAGAATCCATATCCATAGGGTTGGTGCTGGAAAAATTCTAAACAATTACTTTTCGAAAGGAGTGTCCTGTCGACCATGAAGACCATGCCGAATCAGAATTCCACCCGCCGTATGATCCAGCGGTGGTTCCCGAACTTTCCCAATGACCGTGTCGTTGAGATCCACACCGACACGACAGATTTCTTTCGAGTGAACTATGATGATGTCGTTGTCCTTGGTGAGCGGGCCTATTTCATCCGGCACAATGCCAAGGAAGGTCGCTTCGGGCTGGATGATGAAGAAAAATTTTGGGTTAAACGGGCTTTCGATCTGGAGGACGGGAGCCGTAAAATTATCAAGCTCGTCTTTCATGAGCGATTTAAAACTCTTATCGGAGATATCACGTTCGAGTGTTTTCGCAGCCCCAGAAAAGAGGCACGGATTCTCGAACTTGCGGGGGGCCATAAAAATTTCATGCACGGTTATGCGATAACCGATGAAAAGGGCAATATTGTTCGAGTCGTCGACTTTATCTACGGCAAACCACTTTCGATTATGGTACAAGACATCCGACTGGATCATGAAACCTATTTTCATAGGATGTTTCCGGCGATTTTGGAAGGCTATATCGAGTGCATCCAGGCGATCCGATTCCTGCACGAACATGAAGAAAATCACGGAGATATCAGAAGGGATCATATTATCGTCGATCGGGAAAGCGGGCATTACCGATGGATTGACTTTGATTTCAACTATCGCCAGAGGGAGAATATTTTCAGTTACGATCTTTTCGGTCTGGGCAATATTTTGATGTTTCTTGTCGGCAAAGGCGATGTGCTGCTGTCGAATCTCAGCCGGGAAAAACATCCGGCCCTGGACCGAATCCGGGCGGATGATGCAAACATCGTTTTCAATAGGCGCGTCGCTAATCTGAGAAAAATTTATCCTTATATACCCGAGCGTCTCAACCGAATTTTGCTGCATTTCTCCAAGGGCGCCAACTGGTTTTACGAAAGCACCGATCAATTTCTGGAAGATCTCGAAGGCTACTGCAAGTCTGTGGGACGGAATGGAACCTCTTTTGAAGGGCAATACAACGAGACCCAGGGCGAAACCTTCGAAGATACGGTTGAAGGGAAGGATCGCCGATGAACGAGACAGCCCACAACAATAACAAAAAAATCTTGGTTGTCGTTGATGCATCCGAAAACTCTCGCAGAGCGGTATCCTATGTGTCGCGGATGCTGGGAGGTCTCTCCGGGTTTTATGTAGTTTTCCTGCACGTGATCAACCCGCCTGAAGAGGACTACTTCTCCTGCCGGTCAGAGCAAGAAAAATGGATGCAGCAGCATCGAATTGAAATTGACAGGTTCCTCGGGGGATATCGACAGATCCTTATTCAGGAAGGTTTTGATCCGAAAGCGCTTGCCCTGAAAACAACGCTTCGTTATCGTCCCTCAGTAGTCGAATGCATCCTGGAGGAACAAAATCGATTGGGCTGCGGCACCCTTGTTGTCGGCAGGCATGACGTATCTCGAAGCGAGGAAATTTTATTCGGCAGCATATCCAGCAAAATTGTCAGCCATGCCAAACACTGCACGGTCTGGGTTGTGGAATAGTAATAGACGGGGAAACAGCTATGAAACGCATTCTTACCTACCAGGTTTATCCCGCCATACCGGATTCGCTGGCCTTTTTAGAAGTGCTGTCTCGAAACCTCTGGTGGTGCTGGAAACAGGATGCGGTAACGCTGTTTCGACGCGTTGAACCGGAACTCTGGAAAGAATCCAGAGGGAACCCGATTTACCTGTTGTCCAATGTCAGCCAAACGCGCCTGGAGGAGCTGGCTGCGGATGACAGTTTTTTGGCCCATCTGCAACGGGTCAAAGATCGCTACACCAAGCGGGTTGTCGAAAATGTGGAACCGTCACGAGCCATTTACGAGGAAATTGGGCCGGTGGCCTATTTCTCAATGGAATTTGGTATCCACGAAAGCATCCCCATTTTCGCCGGTGGCCTGGGTATCCTTGCCGGAGACTACTTGAAAGCCGCCTCCAACATGGCCCTGCCCCTCGTCGGCGTCGGACTGCTCTATCGAAAGGGCTATTTCCGCCAGTATCTCGATCAAGAGGGTATGCAGCAGGAAGAATATCCGGAAATCCAATTTTTCTGTCTTCCGCTGGAGCGCGCCCGGGATCCCCGAGGCAACGAAATCACGATTTCAATTACCGGGCCCGAAGGTGAGATTCACGCATTTGTCTGGAGAGTCCGGGTGGGACGCACCCTGCTGTTTTTGCTGGATACGAACCTGCCTGAAAATACCCCCGAGGCCCGGGAAATTACGGCCCGCCTTTACGTCGCCGAACCCAAAATCCGGTTGGCGCAGGAAGTGCTGCTGGGCATCGGCGGCATGCGGGCACTGGCAGCCATGAACATCTTTCCTTCCATTTGCCATATGAATGAAGGACATTCGGCCTTCTCCGCTTTGGAACGCCTTGCAATGTTTATAGAGCGTTACCACATCGATTTGAAAACCGCCTTGCAAATTGTTCCCCGCTGTACCGTGTTTACCACCCATACCCCGGTTGCTGCCGGGCATGATTCCTTCCCCGTTGATTTGGTCAAACCCTGGATTCGGCCTTTGCAGGATCGCCTGGGAGCCGGTGAAGAAGAGATTTTATCTTGGGGACAGCCTGGAGGCTTCGATAAAAACGTGCTGATTTCCATGTCCATTCTGGGTTTGCGAATGTCTCAGTATCGCAACAGTGTCAGCCGCCTCCATGGCGTCACCGCCAGAAAGATGTGGGCCTATATGTGGCCGGGCCGACCGGAAGACGAAATCCCGATTTCGCACGTGACCAACGGGATGCACGTCTCTACTTTTATTGCACAAGAAATCTGGCCGCTGTTTGAACGCTACTTAGGTCCGGAGTGGTACATGAGTTCCCGGCGACCGGAAAACATTAAGCGTATTGATGAAATTTACGACGACGAGCTCTGGCGGGCTCATGAAATGAGCCGCACCCGGTTGATCCGAACGTGCCGGGAATTGATGAAAAACCAATACGAAAGGCGCAATGCGCCCAAGAGTATTACCGATAAAATCCAGACACTTCTGGATCCTGAAGTGTTAACCGTTGCCTTTGCCCGCAGATTTGCTACATACAAGCGGGCGCATCTTTTGCTTCAGGACCCGGATCGGCTGGCGGCCATTCTCAACAACGAAACGCGTCCGGTGCAAATTATTTTTGCCGGGAAAGCTCATCCTCAGGACAAAGAAGGCAAGGAAATCATCAAACGCCTGATTGAATTTGTCCGCCGACCGGAAATTCGGCAACGGGCGGTATTTATTGAGGGCTACGACATGGCACTGGCACGGTGTCTGGTTCAGGGCGCCGATGTCTGGCTCAACACCCCCCGAAGGCCATTCGAGGCCTGCGGTACATCCGGTATGAAAGCCGCCATCAATGGTGTGCTCAATGTCAGTACTTTGGACGGATGGTGGTGTGAAGCTTATTCCGAAGAACGGGGGTGGCGAATCGGCGGCGGCGAAGAATATGTCGATAAAGACTACCAGGATGCCACCGAGAGCCAGGCCTTGTACAATGTCTTGGAAAATGAAGTGATTCCATGCTTCTATGAAAAACAAGAAGGGGAACTCCCCAAGCGCTGGATTCAAATGATGAAGGCCTCCATGAAAATGGCCATGGAGGATTTTTGCAGCCTGAGAATGGTGAGCGAATATGAAGAACGTTATTATATTCCCATCATCCAACGGCTGAAAACACTGCTGAAGAAAAACGGTCTGGAAGCCCGCAACCTGGCGCTTCAAGAAAAGCGGCTCCAGAACCTGTGGAAGGACATCCGCATCGAGCTGGCGGTCCAGACCCGAAAGGGTCCTTTTCGCGTCGGGGAAGCCTTTGAGGTTACGGTAGAGGTTAATTTGGGAGAACTCGACCCCGAAGAAGTGTGTGTGGAGCTTTACAATGGGCACATGAAAGCGGTGGATGCGCTTCAGGGCGTCAACACGATCCCAATGACCGTCGTCGAACATCTCGGCAACGAGAATTACCGGTACGGTTGCCAGGTCCCCTGTGAGCTGTCCGGCCGTTATGGATTTACGGTCAGGGCCACACCCGAAGGTGACGATTATTTGAAATATTTGCCCCGTTTGATTACCTGGTCTTAGCCCGAAATTTTGATGAAGAACGCCAAACATAAGGGAAAAACAAAACGATACGGCCAGACTTTATAGCCCTCTTGGGGTTTAGGAAATGTTGGAGAATTTTTTAATGGCTGAAAACTCAAACCTGATGCGGCTTTGGTGGATATGTTCCTGCCGGACCTAAGCAGCATTGAACTGACCCGTGATATTTTAAAAATTTTCATTCCCAAAACAGCTGAAAACCACCGCTCCGGTATTATGCGCAAACTCGAAATACACAACATCCTTGAATTGGTGCGCTATGCTGCAAAGATCGGTCTTGTCGATATGGATCTTTGGATAAAATAATCCCTCATTAATGCTCCCTGGAGTTGGATATCCCCTTCATCGTATGGGGGAAATTCTCATATAGGAGATTTCCCCAGAAAAAATGAAGCTTCCGCCCTATGGACAGACCGAATAAAAGCGGTAATAAATAATCCATGATGGTTGATCAATTCCATTTATTACATAAAACGTCAGATGTTTTCATCGGATCGTTTTTGGGGGAAAAACTTCGATTCCCGGCTTTCGGATTAAATAATGTATGATCAGATGGCTGGCAAAGTACCCCGGGAACCTGGATGGAAATGGCAAACAAGATGGACAATAATTCAAGAAATAATTTCCCGGAGTTAACACGCCTCATTCGAAGCATTCAGAAAATAGAGGGAAACCCGGATTGTTTCGAAACAATCGACGAGGACTGTGATCATTTGGACTGTGCCTGGCGTGAATACTGCCTGAATGAATCACAAAAAGATCGATCAGGGACAGAGGGTGGTGATCTACAGAAATGAATACAAACGCTGTAATGTGCCATAAGACTCATTTGTTGTTCGAACATATCCAAAGAGATCATAGACAAATTTTAGTGGTTGACGATGAAAATGACTACTTGGAATTCCTCTCCGATTTGATATTTAAAATGGGATTTCAAGTCGTTACCGCTGCCAGTGGTATTAAAGGTTTGAATCTGTTTGTCAAAAGCGAGTACGATCTCGTATTCACGGATTTTAAAATGATTTGCAGCGATGGCTTTAGTCTGGCCTATCATATTAAGGCGATATCCCCCGAAACACCCGTTGTTATGTTGGTCGGCCAGACCAGAGAAGATCCACCGGACAAAAAGGAAGGTTGCTGTATGGACTATTTGCTGTTTAAGCCATTTGGATTAAAAGACATTCAATACACTGTACAGAAATTTTTTATGACACATTCGGGAGGAGAAGGCGTGGATTTCCATTGCAGTTCAAAACCATGATGAAATCGACCATGTTCTTTCGCCTTAGGATACATTTTTTAGCGGCAGACCACAAAAATATAGAGGCAAAAAATGACATCTCTTGCAGAGAAAAGATCCTATAAACGGTGTACCGATGAAACCCCCATCTGGTTAACTTGTTTCAATACAGGATGTTGGATTGAGGCGCAAGTGCTGAATCACTGCCTGGAAGGTGTGTGTGTTAAAACAAATTTCTATTTTCACCCAGGCGCAACTGTTCTCATTAGGTCAGAAAAACACACATCGAATGTCTCCTGCACGTGTGCTTTTGAGGGATTGCCGACGATATCTATAGGGGAGGTAAAATGGTGCAGGGAAACACCGGATGAAATTTTCTCCTCTTGCGAGGCCGGCGTTAAATATTACGCGCCGGAGTACTAGCATCCGAATCCTCGCCTGAAGATAAGGAAAAGGACAAAATGGCCGGCATCTTAATTGTGTTCGATCAACCTACGTTCGAAAACGGGTTTCAGATAAATTTGGGATCGTTGAAAATACTAAACTCAAAGTAGGTAAACGATAGGTCTCAGGAGATAACATGGATAAAATTCATTCTTTTGACGATAATCAAACAAACCGGATGCATTATGCACATGAATTATCTGACGCTGGTCATGATGTTGCGAGTATGAACAGCCTGGCATGGTTGAAATTGATCGATCAAAACTTGGAAAAAAGAGATGAGCAGAGAGCACGCAAACGATTTCAGGTCAATAAAAACGCATTTGCGTTGATCAGGCCCGCTGCTGCCGAGCAACTACGCGTTGCAGATAGAAGTATGGCAGAGATCGCATGTGCCGTATACCGATCGAAACCGGTCAGGTTCGGCAGAATCGACACCATAAGCATGGGTGGGCTTTCGTTTCGTTATATTGCCGGGGAGGAGCGATCCAACCCATCGCTGGTGCTGGACATATTGGTGGCTGATTCTGGTTTTTACCTGGAAAATTTGACGTTTAAAAACATTGCCGATTTTGAAATGGATGACGGATTCGCGATCAACTCTTTTAAGATGCGGTTGAATCGGGTGCAGTTTGAAGGACTGGAACCTGCTGCAATTATGAAGCTGAAGCATTTTGTCGAAAATTGCAGTGTATCCAGGGTGTAGAAATATATCGCTATCCAGCTCGAGGCATAACAGACATTGTCATTCGTCGAAGAAGGGGCCAACAAAACAAGCGAATATTTTTTTTCGAAGCAAGTTGAATCGTCGTCGAAAGTGGGCGATTTGCATAATTCAAAATGAAAAATTACATGAGGGGAGAAAACCATTTTAACATGTTCCAAGGATTGAAAGGAGGTGGTTTCGATGTTCGATTTTAACAAGTATAAAAAAGAGGCAAAGCTTAAAGACGGTACTAAGATTCTTCTGCGGCCGATGGCGGCAGAAGACCAGGATGCTTTGTATACATTTTTCAAAGCGGTTCCCAAAGAAGACGCGCGATATTTGCGTGATGATGTTGCCAGCAAACTTCTTGTTGAAAAATGGACAAAAAATCTCGATTACGCCAAAACACTGCCCATTTTAGCGTTAAAAAATGGCACCGTTATTGCCGATGCCACTTTAAATCGTCGTCGATTCGGTTGGAAATGGCATTTGGGTACCGTACGAATATTTGTGCACAGAGATTACCGTAAAGTCGGCTTGGGGCAGCTAATGATCGAAGAGATTGCTGATATCGCCTTCAAGCTCGAGCTTGAAAAACTCATTGCCGAGGTTCCGGACATTAACATTTCTGCGATAAACGCCTTTACGAAGGCGGGATTTTATCGTGTTGCAACGATCCCGAATCTGGTTAAGGATCGGGAAAACAGACCCCTTGATGTGGTTGTAATGATTAAAGATATAAGACCGGCCCGCGACGAGACTTATGAGTATGATTTCTAACCCTGTTTTCCAGGTCCAGATGAAGATTTGAATAGAAGAACTTGTTCTCCTCTCATGTGTATTTATTAAAATAAAAAGAAAAATAGAATTGCAGGCATTACTCAAATGAATTTGTTTCTAATAAAATACAAAAGCCAATTTTTATCTTATTAAAAGGGGGGAAGAAAGAGAGTTGTTGTGAAAAAGGCTATCAAAAATATAGCCCAGATGATGCATCAAGCTGATCCAAAGGCATGCTTTGCCTTTGAATTCTGGGACGGTGATGTACTACGTTTCGGGGCTGTTCCCCGGGTAACTTTACGCTTGAAGACCAAAAGTTGTGCTCGTAGTATCATCGGCAAAGGCTTTTTGGGGCTTGGCGAATCTTATATGGAGGGAGATCTGGAAATAGAGAGCTGTATGGCGGAACTTTTTCGTCTTGGATTCGCTATTGGTTTTGACGACTACAAGTTACCTTTATGGCAGCAATTTCGATTTGTTATCCTCGGGATACTAAACCGTAATACACTGCGGTGTGCTCAGAAAAATATTTCTTACCATTACGATCGGGGCGATGAATTCTACGCACTTTACCTTGACAAAACAATGACCTACTCATGCGCATATTTTAAAAGGTCAGACGATTCTCTTGAACAAGCGCAATTGAATAAGTACGAGCATATTGCTCGCAAACTTATACTTAAGCCTGATGAAACGCTGCTCGACATTGGTTGCGGCTGGGGTGGAATGCTTATCTTTGCGGCCCAGAAATACGGTATTCGGGGGGTAGGAAATACGTTATCGAAAAATCAGTTCGAGTATGCCAATCGTAAAATCAAGGAATTGGGGCTTCAAGATCAGATTAAGATTTTGTGTCAGGATTTCCGACAATTAAGCGGAAAGTTTGATAAAATAGTTTCCATCGGTATGTTTGAACACGTTGGGAAAGAATTTATTCCTGCCTTTATTCAAAAAGTTTCGGATTTATTGAAAACCGGTGGGCTGGGTCTGCTGCATACCATTGGGGAAAATACCCCGTCTGCCAGCGATCCCTGGACGTTTAATTATATCTTCCCGGGTGCCTATATTCCTACACTTCATGAAATCACGTCCGAGATGGGAAAAACCGGTTTTTCCATAATAGATGTAGAAAATTTGCGGTTGCACTATGCCAAAACTCTTGAAAAGTGGATAGAAAATTACGAGAAAAATATAGAAAAAATAAGGGAACTATTTGATGAAGCGTTTGTGAAACAATGGCGTCTTTTTTTACACAGTACCGCAGCAGGATTTAAGTGCGGCAAGTCTCAACTGTTTCAGACCCTCTTCTCCAAGGGATCAAACAATGCTTTACCGATAACCCGAGCGCATGTGTATCATGATTCATCACCATAAGTGAATTGTGATAAAATAACTGCCGCTAAATTTCGAAATCTTTATTCATAGAAACAACGAAATGGGATCGAGGGAAGGGCCATTTAAATTCTAACCAATTGTTTTTTTTAATAATATTCAAGAAAGTATGAATATTATGGATATTGTTCCTTGGAAATCGTTTGGAGAAATCAGCTTTATTTCTTAAAATATGAAAAAGGTGAGAGGTTGAAAATCACACATTCTCCCCTTTTTTTATTAGGCATTGTGGCGAACAGTTTGAAATAGATTTTAAAGTAGACTAAACCGCTCGAATTTGTTAATAACTTTTGTCGATATTGAAATGTGAGTATACCGAAAAATGTGGTTTTTTATGTGCCCTGAGCAAGCATCATATTTAGATTGAAACTTAATCAAAGAATTCAATGTTACATTTAAAAAAATTGACCCCTTTTTTCGCATTTTTGATTTTTGGCAGCATTGCTGTGTTGCTGTGGCAAAATCAAAACAGACACGAACGGGAGCTTGTCCTTCGGCATACGGAAACTTCTTCGGAACAGATACGGATTCGTGTCGAAGGTCTGATGAATTCTCGCATGGCTTCTCTTGAATTACTGGCTGAAAGATGGGTTGAAAGGGTTCCGCCGGATTTCAGCCGGAAGCGTTTTCTTGATTTTGCCGAGATATTTTATTCCCATTACCCCGGCTTTATGGGAATCAACTGGATCGATCCAGAGGGCGCTGTTCGATGGGTTTTTCCAAGGGAAAACAATGAAAGGGTTATCGGCAGGAGTGTCCATGAACACGGGGATTCTCGGGTTCGGGATGTATTTCAAAAGGCCAAAAAAGACCTCCGATATGTTGCCAGCCCCTGCGCGGAACTTATTCAGGGAGGGCTTGGTTTTGACACATTCTGGCCGCTGATCTATAGCGGTACGGTGCAAGGTTATCTGAACGGCGTATTCCAGGTTAACCAAATTGTGGACACCAGTCTGGGCAAAGACATTCTCAAAAACTTTTGGATTCGGCTCTACGAAGCGGATCGACGGATTTACACGAATGAAAATCAAAATGACGGCAATCCGGGAAAGAATGGGTTGCGAATACTTCGAGAGATTCAATTTCCCGGTAAAATCTGGCGATTGGAGCTTGTTCCAAAGGCGATCGTCTATCCGTCGGGGATGGCCTGGAAGGTTTCCCTTCTCATTTTTGGACTTGTCATCTCAGCAACCCTCTCCTTGCTCCTTCATCTTCTCCTTGAGCGAATGCAAATGTATCGGCAGGCCAGAGACCATGCCCTTCAGGAAGTCAGCGAACGAAAACGTGCCGAAGCGGCGTTAAAGGAAAATGAAAAGAAATTAGAGGCCTTGCTTGCTGAACTCGCCGCCAAAAACGCGGAACTCGAAACATTTGTGTACTCGGTCTCCCATGACCTGAAAACGCCCATTGTTACCATTGAAGGTTTTATCGGTGCCCTGCGTGAAGATTTTGGAAACCTGATCTCAAAAGACGGCGAAAAATACCTGGATTATATCGGCGATGCTGCCCGAAAGATGGAGCTTTTGATTAACGACTTGCTGGAACTTTCCCGCATCGGGCGTTTAACGGTAAAAAAGACCGAATTTCCCTTTGGCGATCTGATATCAGAAGTTCTTAAAACGCTTCAACCTCGGATCGAGGAAAGAGGTATTCAAGTAAATGTTGAAGAAAAGCTTCCCTTGGTTTACGGTGAAAAAAAACGATTGGTTCAGGTCGTGGAAAACCTGGTATCTAATGCGGTTAAATATCTTGGAAAGGAAAACCCTTGTCCACGTATTGAGGTGGGCGTCCGAGAGAACGATGATCAAAAGGTATTTTTTGTCAGGGATAACGGCATCGGTATTGAGGAGAGATATTTTGAAAAGATTTTCGAGGTATTCCAACGGCTGCCGGCGGCAAAAAAGATTGGAGAAGGAACAGGCATCGGACTGGCAATCGTAAAACGGATCATCGAACACCATGGCGGCAGAGTCTGGCTGGAATCCGATATAGGAAAAGGGACCACATTTTTCTTTACCCTGAAAGACAAGGAGGCTTGAAAATATGGATTATGAACCTTCGAACATTTTGCTTGTGGAAGATGAAGCGGCGCATGCGGAACTTATCAAAAGGGCCATTCGAAAGGCGGGAAACGCAAACCGGATCGATATTGTTGTCGATGGAGAAGAGGCACTCGACTACCTTTACAATGGCAATAAGTTTAAAGATAAAGAAAAATATCCTGCTCCGGGATTGATTTTGCTGGATATTAAACTCCCCGGTATCGATGGGATAGAAGTTCTGACGAAAATCAAGGAAGATCCCACTCTGAAAAGAATTCCGGTGATCATGCTGACCACGTCGGAACGGGAGGAGGATATTGTCCGTTCATATGAACAGTATGCCAACAGCTACCTGACCAAGCCTGTAGGATACAAAGAGTTTGAAGAAAAGATCAGACAAATTGATCTTTACTGGATGATCCTTAATGAGCCGCCAATTCTTGACAGTTGAATTGCAACAGCGAGGGCATTCCCCGCAGCTTGCTTCGGGGAGCTTCAACCTATTGCATAACCGAGAAGGAAAATTTGAGAAGTTTTTATCGTGGAAACATTAACGATTGTAATCATTGAAGATGAGGAAGCGCATTTCAACCTCATGAAGCGTGCCATCGTCAAGGAGTATCCACATGCTTCGGTGTATCATTTCTTGGAGGCAAACGACTGCCTGAAAGGGCTCGATGAAATTATACCCACCGTCATCCTAACGGATTACCTCATGCCCGGCATGAATGGTATCGAATTATTGGAGATTTTAAATCAACAGAATAGAGATTTTCCGGTAATTATGATCACGGGTCAGGGAGACGAGAATATTGCTGCTCAGGCCATGAAATTGGGCGCCAAAGATTATTTGGTTAAAACGGGGCAATTTTTCGCCTTGCTGCCCAGCGTCATCGAGAAAGTGGTTCACAAAGAAAAGCTTAAACAATCCCTGCGCGAATCTGAGAAAAAATATCGTCTTTTGGTGGACAACGCACCCCTGGGCATTGTGGTGACTCAGGACGGGGTTCTCAAATTTGTTAACCCTGAAGCCTTAAGACTGTCTGGATACTCGGAGGCTGAGTTAACCTCAAGGCCGTTTGCTGATTTTGTCCATCCGGATGATCGAACGATGATAATGGAACACCACGTTAATAAGATTAAAGGCGATGAAGTTCCCGGCACATATGTGTTTAGAATTATCAAAAAAGACGGTAAAACAAGATGGATAGAGAATAAAGGGGTTTTAGTCTCATGGGAGGGCAATCCGGGCACACTGAATTTCCTTTCTGATGTTACTAAGCGCAGGTTTGCCGTAGAACATATCCGTAACCTTTCTCACATGATGATGCAAGCACAGGAACGAGAGCGTCAGATGATTTCCTATGAACTGCATGACCGGATCGCCCAAAACCTTTCCTCGCTGAAAATGGGCTGTGACCTTCTGTTCGACGGTCTATCAAACATATCTCCTGAATTAAAGGCGAAAAAAATTAATTTATCCCAAGAAATCGAACAAACCATTATTGCCGTTCGAGATTTGTCCTATGATTTACGGCCTCCGGGCATCGATGAAATGGGCCTTGTTACGGCGATTGAAATATATTGTGAAGAGTTTTCCGAAAAAAGCGGATTGAAAGTTAAATTTCAATCCGCCGGCATGCATAAATTAGATTTAGACGATGATATCAAAATCCATCTTTATCGGTTGATCCAGGAAGGGCTGAACAATATTCAGAAGCATGCCGATGCAGACTGTGTGATCATAAAACTGGTCGGAGCGTCCCCGAATATCATTCTTCGCGTTGAAGACAACGGGAAAGGTTTTGATGTAAGGGAGCGAGAACTTGCATTGGGTAAAGAAAAACGGATGGGACTTCGAAGCATGAAAGAAAGGGTCAACCTGCTCGGAGGCGAAATAACGATTCGATCACGCCGGATGGAAGGCACCAAAATATTCATTAAATTACCTTTTAAGGAAAAAAACAGTGACTCAGAAAAAAAGCATACTAGTCATTGACGACCATCCTCTTTTTCGGGAAGGCATTAAAAGAATCATAGAAAACACCTCCAAGTATGAACTGGTTGGAGAAGCAGGCACCGGACGGCAAGGACTTCAAATGGCCAAAAAACTCAAACCCGATCTGGTTTTGGTGGATATGTCCCTGCCGGATCAAAGCGGCATTGAACTGACCCGCGATATTCTGAACTTTTCATCCGAAATTCGTATTTTGATCGTCAGCATGCATTCAAAAGTAGACTATATCGTTAAAGCATTTCAAGCTGGCGCCACCGGGTATTTGGTGAAGGAATCGGCTGCAGATATGCTTCTTGAGGGAATTGATTGTGTCTTAAAAGGCGATTATTATATGGACACCAAGGTTTCCCAGAAGGTGGTCAAAAAACTTGTTGGAATTCCTAAACACGAAACCATGGTGGCTGCTGACAGCTATGACTCCCTAACCCCCCGGGAGCAGGAGATCATGGCCCTGCTGGCTGAAGGGAGGTCTACAAGCCAGATTGCCGATAAGCTGTTTATCAGCCCCAAAACGGCTGAAAACCATCGCTCCAGTATTATGCGGAAACTCGACATACACAGCACCATTGAACTGGTGCGCTATGCTGCAAAGATCGGTCTCATCGACATGGATCTTTGGATAAAATAATCCCTCCTCAATGCTTGATTCCTCGTATGCCTTATCCAACCTGTGGGGGGAACCCCCATGTAGGAAATTTTCCCAGAAAAAATGAAGCTACTCCCCTATGGACAAAACGAATAAATTTGGTAATAGATAATTCATCGATCAATTCCAATTAGCTCTCGGAAAGTCATCTGTTTTCGTGCGGACCTTTTTCAAGATAAAGCTTTGATTCCTGGCTTTAGGCTAAATGCCGTGTGATCAGATAGTTAGCTGAGAGTAAGCCAAAAATCAAAGTCGAGAAAAATGGCAGACGAGATCGAGAATAACTCAAAAGATTCAAAAGACTATTTCCCGGATTTGACACACCTCATTCGAAGCATTCAGAATATTGAGGGAAACCCGGATTGTTTTGGCAGGGCATACGGGAACTGTGACCGTTTGGACTGTGCCTGGCGTGAATTTTGCCTGAAAGAAAAATAAAAAGATCGGAAATGGAGATGGGCGGGGATCTAAAGAAGTAGATGTGTTTTCCGGCAAACACGCTGTCCGCAAAACTTTTTATTTTATTGAAGCCAATGGAATCAAAACTGAAAGATGGCAATTGGCACTAATTAAATGGAGTTTTAATCCTTAAAACAAAATTAAGTTAGGGGGTATAATATGTCGAAGGACAAATCAAAACAGAAAATAAAAAATCGAAGGGTGATGTTTTCATTAGAAGCGACTGAGGCCAAAAAGGTCGTCCTGATGGGAAATTTTAACGATTGGAGTCTGAAAAAGCACCCCATGCAAAGGGATGAAAATGGAATGTGGAATAAGACGGTGATGCTTTCTCCGGGAAAATATGAATACAAGTTTCTGGTGGATGGGCAGTGGAGAGAAGATCCTCTAAACGACCGATTGTGCCCGAACTGCTTTGGGACTCAAAACAGCGTTCTTGATTTAACCATACCTTAGAAAGGTCCTGGCATTAAGGAGATTTCCAATGGCATCAAATTTCCAAATGTTCTCTTATAAAACCAGAGATAGTCTTCATCTACAATTAACAGGCGATTTTGATGGAACATCCGCCTACGAATTGCTCGAAACTCTAAAAAAGTATGGCAGCATTTATTATCAGATCTTTATAGACACCAATGACCTTAAAACCATCCATCCATTCGGCAGGGAAGTGTTTCAAAAAAAACTCGGTACTTTCAAACAGAAATTCAACAACTTCATTTTCATTGGAGAAAATGGTCAACAACTTACATTAAATTAGGCGTCGTTGCATCGATTGTTCGGATTGGTTTTGGAATCATTATGAATTAAACGCAATTCATTACCTCTCCAATATTGAAAGGGGGTGTTTATGCCGGATGTCAAAGTCAATGTCTTTAAAAACAGACTTTACATTTCCATAGAAGATAGGGATCAGACCAACATGTTTACATATGTTCAAAATATCGAATCCGCTTGCAGGGTACTGTCTTCCGGTTTTTCTTGTCTGATGGTTTTGCGAAAAAATGGGTTAATCCACCAAAAAGACAAAGATCTACTTTTCAGCACAACAGATTTAATTTCGGCTTATGGGGCCGGTAAAGTTGTGTACGTAAAAAAACCCAACGATAACAGCAGCGCATCCTGGTTACGTCGATTTTACATTCAACCCTTTATCCCGGTAGAGATCGCCTCGAATATCGAGGAAGCCGAAGACATCCTAGATTGTAGAAAATCGGAGTTTAGATTTTCAAGGGCTTTATCAGCCTAAAGAAATATAGACAAACTCAAAGAGATGAAAGCATTATCTATAACCCTAATTGAGCGAAAGTTAGGGAAAGGCGGCACCATTTCCGTCTTTACATCCCATATTTTGTATTTATCGGGGGATATTGCTTCAATCAAAAATTATTTAGGTGTAGATACATAAAAGACGCAGATCATGACCCATCCCTCAACCAATCCCCGAGTTCTGATTGTGACCCCGGAAGTTAGCTATCTGCCGTCGGGTATGGGCAATTTGTCCAACTATCTTAGCGTAAAGTCAGGAGGGCTTGCCGATGTTTCGGCAAGCCTTATCAGATCCCTTTTTGAACAAGGGGCGGACGTCCATGTGGCGATTCCGGATTATCGAAAGATTTTTCGTCAGAAACTACCTTCGATTATGAAAAGGGAGTTTGACGCCATCAGAAACGGACTGCCCCATGGGAGAATCCATCTTGCCAAAGACAGGGGTTTTTTCTATTTAGACAGTGTATCCTACGGTAATGGATCAAAAAATACAAAGATCGCTCTGAACTTTCAGCGGGAGGTCATAAACAGTATTGTTCCTCGGGTTCAACCGGATCTTATCCATTGCAATGATTGGATGACCGGTTTAATTCCAGCCATGACCCGGCAAGTGGGAATCCCCTGTCTGTTTACCATCCATAATATTTACACAGAGAAGTGTCCGCTGTCCTACATCGAGGATATCGGAATTGATGCCGCCTCTTTTTGGCGGAATCTTTTTTATGAGCGCTATCCATCAAAATATGAGGAATCCCGGGACTCAAATCCGGTGGATTTTCTTGCAAGCGGTGTTTTTGGAGCGCATTTTGTCAACACCGTAAGTCCAACTTTCTTAAACGAGATGATTGAAGGTCGACATAACCGGGTGAACATTCATCTTCAACGGGAACTTTACAATAAACGGGAAGCCGGATGCGCTGTGGGAATTCTCAATGCACCGGACCCCTCTTTTAATCCATTGACGGATAAAGCGCTGTTTCGCAAATTCAGTGCAAAAAACCATTGTCTGGCCAAACAATACAACAAATTGTTTCTTCAGAAAAAACTGGGCCTGATTATGGATTCCAGTGCGCCGATTTTCTTTTGGCCATCCCGTCTTGATACGACCCAGAAGGGGTGCAGGTTGCTGGCCGAGATCCTTTGCGATGTTGTTTGCAGTTATCGGGATCAAAACCTGGAAGTTGTCTTTGTGGCCGATGGAGAGTTCAAAAAGCACTTTAATGATATTGTAATGTCTCACCAGATTAACAACCGTGTGGCAGTATGTGACTTTGAAGAAAGCTTGTCGCGAATGGCCTATGGGGCTTCTGATTTTGTGCTGATGCCGTCACGTTTTGAACCCTGTGGTCTTCCGCAAATGATAGGCCCTCTGTATGGAACGCTTCCAGTGGCATACGATACCGGAGGATTGCACGACACCGTCACCCAAATGGATGTCGATGGTCATACGGGGAATGGGTTTCTTTTTAAAAATTATGATACGAACGGACTGTTTTGGGCCATCAAAGAGGCCATGCGTTTTTATAATCTTTCTCAAGAAGTAAAAAACCGACAGATCGAGCGGGTCATGATTCAAAGCGCTGTTGAATTTAATCATCATATTACAGCACAACATTACATCGATCTGTATGAGAAGATGTTGCGACGGCCGCTCATTAACCGTCAGAATACCAATTCCTTGGGAAGGAGTACAAACTTCCGGCAAAAAAGCCCACGATCCTTCAAACAAGTTCTCGCCTGATCAAAAATCCCCGGTACGACAGGTCCTTTCCACTCAGGTACCACGAAATGTGATGCGGGGCCGGCAAAAATGGAAAAAGCACGAAATTTTATCTTTTTCGTGCTTTTGATTTTCAGACGTGTCCGGGTTAGGAAAGTTCTTCGGCAAATTTTTTCTTAAAGGCCAGTTCAACAATCTCCGCTGCATCATGGGCATTATCGATATGGTCACGATTAATGACCATATCAAACTCATAGGGCACAGCATCCTTTTTCCCAAAAGCCTTTTTAAAAAATCTGCTTTGTTCCTTATCGATTTGCAGTAATTTGTCGGCAGCCCCCTTTTTTTTCACCTTAAGAATTCTGGACAGGCGGTTAATTCGATGCTCGTCCGAACAGATAAATCGAACCGCCAGAACCCGGTCTCGGGGAATGATTAAATGTGTTCCCCTCCCGACAAACAAAGTGGGCTTTAGACCGGCAATGGAAAGCACAACGTTAAAAAGGTGACGGTTAAAGTCACTCTTGATAAATGATTTTTCACCAAAGAGAAGTTTTGCAAATTCGTTTAAAACGCCTGGATATCGTTCATCAAAGTACTCGACCGTTTTTTGGCTCAATTTCGCCTCTTGAGCGATATACTCAAGAAGTTCTCTGTCCACCACTTCATAGTCGATCTTTTCTGCTAAAATATCTGCAATTTCCAAGGCGCCGACACCGATTTTTCGAGAAAAACAGATCGTGGGATAAATCTCCGGTTTTTTTTCTATCCGGTTTTTTTCAATTCTTTTTTTATTCAAATCACGGAAATATTTGCCGGCCAGCTGTTGACCGGTGGGTCGTTTTTTTTCGTACCTTCCCGGTACGTATTTTACATTGCCAATTTTTGAAGCCATAATAACCCCCCCTTTTTTTACCCTAACGTTGTATTAACAACAGGGCAGAGATTTATAAAAAGATAACACTATAAACCGATCTTCTCAAATCTTCGATGCTGAAAGATAGGAGATATTTCCTTAAACTACTCTTCTGCAACTATTATGCCATGGGGGGCTGAACGAGAAGAACATGTTAACTTGCTGATTTAAAACATTTTTTTTTGCGGTAGAAAAAAGAACGGATTCAAAAATGTTAAAGATATCTGTCTGTTTTTTTTACATGCTGTAAAAAGAAGACAGAGATTTTTGGGTGCTAAATCCTATACGGGCAGGCACGCATCTCAGCTTTACAACCTGTAAAAAAGACTGACACCAATCCCTTCCAAATTTTATCATTTTATCTCTATTTAAACATAAAATTTATATCATTACAGAAGGTTATCCAATTTGTCTCAAAAGGTTTTGTTTTGGTATGGTTGTTGCTTTGAAAGAAGGCAGTTGGGTTGCACCCAGAATCTAAATCGAACTGATTGTTAATAACCGTTTCAATGGAAAGGAGGATCATTATGGTGGAGATTGACGATTTTAAAAAATTCGATACATTTAGTGTTTTTTCAGAAGATCAGTTGGCAGAACTTTCGAAGATTACAACGACTATAACTTTCGAGAAGGGGGCTCAGATCTACCGGGAAGATGATCGGGCCAATCAGTTTTTTTTGGTAATCAAAGGCATGGTGACCCTCAATAAAATCGATCCAGGGGAAAAAATAGGCATTTCTTTTGAGAAAAGGGAGAGGGGGGGTCTGTTTGGCGCCGCCTGCTTCATGGAACCCCAGAAGTATACCTTGAATGCTATTTGTATGCAGGATTCTGAGGTCATGAGCATTGACGCCGACAAGTTATTCGAACTCGTTCAAAAAGATCCTGACCTGGGGTATAAATTAATGAAAGAGGTCGCAAAAATCTATTTTGAACGTTATAAAGTCGCTAAAAGGCAAATTCATGCGATGGTCAAAGCTCCCACGATTATAACCGCTAGCCCCGGGTAAACGATTTTATTGATCGTGAGAAAATCGGTCTCAAAACAAAGGAGGATCGTCATGACGGAGAGCATTTATAAAATTATTGAGTTGGTGGGAACCAGCACTTCTTCTTGGGAGAATGCTGCCAAAAATGCTATAGATACAGCATCCAAAACACTTAAAGATCTTAGAATCGCAGAGATCACCAAGTTAGACCTGAGAATCGAAGATGGGAAAGTGGCTGCTTATCGTGCCCGGGTAAATCTTTCATTTAAATATGAAAAATAATAACAAATTATAAATCGCTTTGCGGTTCCATGCAAGCTCTGCACATAAAGCTTTCGCTCGCGAGGCGGGTGGTTTTTCCGCGCTATAAAAGGAAATTTTTATAGGGTCGACTTGATGAGGGGTGGGCAACGCCGGCAGTTTAGTTCCCATCCCTTTTCATTTTGCCCAGGAGAACAAAATCCTCCCGACGAGGGGATATAATCCCATTTAGGATCGTTAATGTGCTTATGGGTAACAAACGCATAGAATTCGAGACGTAGGGGGGTATCAATGAAAAAGATAGTTCTCTTACCGGAAAGATTAAAGGCCTGATAACACACCTCAAGATACTGTTCCCTGAATGCGAAATCCATATCCTTTCAAAGCGGGATAAATTTCCCTGTTTCCGGTGTTGAGGTTGTCCCTTAAATATCAAACTTTTTCTTAAAGGCCAGTTCAACAATCGCCGCTGCATCTTCGGGATCTTGGATGAAATCACAATTGATAACCAGATCAAACTCGTGACTCGAAGCTTTCTCAAGAGTATATACTTTTTTATAAAAATACCTCTGAGTTAAATCGTTTTCCTCTAATTTCCTTTCGATATTTTCCTCGTTTACTTTAAATATCATGGCCAAACGCCGGGTCCGGTACTCTTTTGAACAAATCAGTCTCACGGCCAGCACCCGGTCACGGGGTAATACAAGGTGTGTTCCCCAGCCGACAAAGATTGTCGGTCCTAATCCGGCAACCGCAAAAATCGTAGCGAACAGATGCCGGTTATATTCATTATCCGAAAACGCCGTTTCTTTGAAAATGCGTGATAAATATTCACCCATTTTTCCGGGATAACGTTCATCAAAAGACGCTGTTGTCATATCCATCAATTTCATTTCACCGGTGATATGTTCCAGTATCTGTCGCTCAACCACTCGATAACCGATTTTCTTTGCCAAAATATCCGCGATTTCCACAGCCCCGACACCTATTATGCGGGAAAAACAGATGGTGGGAGACAGTTTTTCCGGCGGAATGATGTCCTTTTCTCTTTTATGCCGTTCTTTATCCCACTCCCGAATATAGCGATCGGTCAACTCAGCTATGCTCGGCTTCTTTTTCGAATAAAGCCCCGGTACGTAAAAAACATCTTTTATATGTTTGACCATTGTAAGCCTCCTTTGTCCATATGCTTTGAGCCTGTTGGATAATAACGTCAACTTCGTGGTTAAATATTTTTCCAACGATCCCACATCGGAATAATTTATTCTTAAAACTCGGATGACCTCAATCCGGTGGATCTGGCGTTAACTTACTAAAGTTAAAAGAAAAGCAAAAAATGTACCAAACGACAATGGACGGATAAGACCTCCCAACCGTTTGATTTGATGATTTATTATTGTTTAGGGTGGAATCTCATGCAAAACGTGGGAGATTGACATGTCAGTATTTTTTACACCGTGTAAATGAGATTGGTTTGAATTTCTCATGAAGAACATCAAACATAATTTTTTGTTTTCCCTTTACAATTTGTAAAATTATCTGACAGGGAAAGATGCCAATTTTTTTTAAATCCTTTATGCATACAATTTAATTTATAATATTTACAATTTGTTAGGGGAGCTTATGCATCCTTTCCTTTTCTGGCACAACTGTTGCTAATTACAATATAAGATGTACTAAAATGGAACTTTTTAGAAAATTTTTTAGTACCCTAAGAACCCATCCATTCAGAAACTTTCTTAAACACGTGACAATATAGAAAGGAAGGTTTTGTGATGCCCCATCAAACTCAAAAAAAAATATTGTTGGCTGTCGATGGATCTGAAGATGCCTTATGTGCGGTACGGTATATAAGTAAACTTGATCCGTTTCATAAAACAAAGGTGGTTCTATTCAATGTTTTCAGCGGGATACCGGAGTCTTATCGGGATTATGATAAAGAACCCCAATTTGCCAAAGCCGTCAGAGAAGTCAGGGCTTGGGAGATGCAAAAAAGAAAATCGATGCAGGAATACATGGATACCGCGAAGGAGATCCTTTTTCGCGCGGGCTTTCCCCAGAACGCCGTCGTTGTAAACATCCATAATCGAAAAAAAGGAATTGCCCGGGACATCATTCAGGAAGCAAAAAATGGCTACGATTCGGTGGTTGTCGGACGAAGGGGCACCGGTAGCTATAAAGAGATTGTTGTGGGGAGCATCGCGACAAAAATCATTGAGAAACTGACGTACCTTCCTGTTTTGATAATTGACAAAATCCCTCTTAATCAAAACATTCTGATCGCACTCGACAGTTCGGAGAATGCTATGCTGGCTGTAGATTATGTGGCAAAAACACTGGGCGGCTTCGAGTTCAATGTAACCTTGCTCCATGTAATTCGTGGCGCCCGGTATTTTCAGGCAGAAATTCCGGATCTTTTTTTACCCAAAGTCGATGTTGACAGTGCTAAAAAAGAGATCGATGAAGTTTTTGATAAAGCAAAACGTTGTTTGATCGATGCAGGATTCAAATCAAAACAGATAGACACCACGCTGATTTTAAAGGCCCATAGTCGCGCAGGAGCTATTGTCCATGAAGCAAGAGAGGGAGATTACGGCACCATCGTTTTGGGCAGAAGAGGTTTATCCAAAGTGCAAGATTTTTTTTTGGGGAGCGTAAGCAATAAGGTTATTCACACGATTCGAAACCGGGCCGTATGGATGGTGGCCTGACGCAGATGTTTTCAAACATTTTTATCGTATGATGTCACACCCATTGAAAACAGAAAACACGTCTGGATATCCGGGTTTCAAGAACATTTAAAATGATTCTATGTTAAACCTAAATAGAGTGATTTTTTACTTGATCTGCACCGATCTCTTGCGCATAAAGGCTTTGCAAAAATCCTCGACATATCCATGGGTATGCCTGCGGTTTATGCAAATCTTTCTGCATCAAGATCTCAGCACATATCTTCGCAAAAATCGCTCAGCTTAGGTTAAAGTAAAAACCGAGACAAATTTTTGCTGAGACAATCGGGTTAGGATTTTACACAATAAAGAAGGGAGAGTGACAACAATGGGTTTTTATCCTATTTTGACGGCAGACGAGACCGCATTGCTGATAAAGGACGGGGATACGGTTTCGTTTAGCGGTTTTAGTCCCGCCGGGGCGGCAAAGGCGGTTCCGGCGGCCATCGCCGCTCATGCCCATGAAGAACATGCAAAAAGTCGTCGTTTCAAAATACGAGTTCTTACCGGTGCTTCCAGCGGCCGTATCATTGATGATGACCTGGCCGTGGCAGAAGCTGTTTCATGGCGGGCGCCTTACCAGTCGGGATCTATTTTACGAGGGCAGATCAATCGCCAGGAAGTTGAGTATGTGGACATGCACCTTTCCCATCTGCCTCAGACCGTTGCTCAAGGTTTTTTCGGACAAATCGATTTTGCCATCGTAGAGGCCACCGAAATTACGGCGGATGGACGGGTTTATCTAACAACATCCATCGGCGCTTCTCCCACATATCTTCACCATGCCGAAAAGGTGATCATTGAACTCAACAGACATCACTCCCCCCGGCTCAGAGAAATGGCAGACATTTTCGTTATGCCGGCGCCGCCAAACCGATACCCAATTCATATCTACGAGCCGATGACCCGTATCGGCTTGCCGTATGCAGTGGTTGACCCCAAAAAAGTAATCGGTATAGTGGAAACCGACGAGCCCGACCATGTGGAGGCGTTAACAGGACCTGATAAAATCACCGATCATATCGCGGAACATGTGGTAAACTTTTTATTGAATGAGATGCATGACGGCCGGATTCCAAAAAACTTGCTGCCGCTCCAGGCAGGGATCGGCAAGGTGGCCAACGGGGTGCTGGCGGCTCTGGGCGACCACCCCGAAATTCCCCCCTTTAACATGTACTCGGAAGTTTTTCAGGATGCTATGGCAGATCTGATGTTTGCTGAGAAACTACTTGGTGCCAGTGCCACGAGCCTGACCATAACATCCGATAACTTGAAAAGAATCGTTGATAACATTGACTTTTTCGCCAAACGAATCGTGCTGCGGCCCCAGGAAATTTCAAACCATCCAGGGGTAATACGGCGACTGGGTGTCATTGCCATAAATACGGCGCTTGAGATCGATATTTACGGCAATGTAAATTCTTCGCATTTATACGGAATGGATATCGTGAACGGCATCGGCGGCAGCGGTGAGTTTACGAGAAACGGATACCTGTCCGTCTTCATGACACCATCCGTAGCAAAAGGCGGCAGGATTTCTGCAATAGTCCCGATGTGTCCCCATGTTGACAACAACGAACACTCTGTTCAGATTGTCGTAACTGAGCAGGGTCTGGCGGATCTAAGAGGGCTGGGTCCTATGCAGCGGGCCGAAATAATCATCGAGCGATGCGCGCACCCGGCATATAGGGATTACCTTCGAGAGTATATAAAAGATGCCAGGCCCGGTCACATTCGCCATGATCTATCAAGGTGCTTCGAACTGCATCGCAATCTATTGGAGCATGGTGCAATGCTTCCTGATTTAAAGATTGGAGATGTTTGAACCCTTTTTCTATCTGTTTGTTCAGAATGGGTGACGGGATTAGGGGGCCGATGATTTTTTATAGCGTTACGGGACTAACTGAACCCTCATACAATCTACAGCAATAGCTACAGTAAGATGAATAAAAGGTTACCAACGATTGTTGTTACCGGAGCGTCCGGTTTTATCGGAAGGCATTTTGTCATCGCGGTATCTGGAAAATTTCGCCTGTTCTGCATCGCACGTCGCAGTCAAAAAGAGGCCGGTGTCCCGCATAACGATAATACACACTGGCTGCAGGCCGATATAACAAAGAGGAAAGATTTACTGAATATTTTTGAATATATTAAAGATCATGGCGGTGCGGATTATGTTTTACATCTTGCCGGTTATTATGACTTCACCTTGAAAGAAAATCCTGCATATGAGCAGATCAATGTTACCGGCACACGCTATGTTCTAGATATGTCAAAGCTGCTGGGAATAAAGCGTTTCATTTTTTCCAGTTCCCTGGCCGCCTGCAAATTTCCTCCCCTTGACGAAGCATTAACGGAAGAGAGTCCTTCTGATGCGGATTTCCCCTATGCACGAAGTAAAAGACGGGCTGAAGCAATTATTAAAGAATACGCTGAAGACTTCCCCTGTTCCATTGTCCGGCTGGCTGCTGTGTACAGTGACTGGTGTGAATATCCCATGTTGTATATGCTGCTTAAGTATTGGCTGTCTAAAAACAGGTTCATGTCGAAAATTGTGACCGGGCACGGCCTATCCGCCGTACCCTATATTCATGTTAAAGATCTTATAAAATTATTCTTACGGATTATCGAGATTTCCGAAATCCTGCCAAGTCTGGAAATATATAATGCAAGCCCTCAGGGAAGTGTATCACATAACGAGCTTTTTAAAACCGCTACAAGGTATTATCACGGACATGATGTAAAACCATTTCGAATACCAAAGATTCTGGCAAGTTTGGGTTTGGCTATATTGTCGTTCTCGGGTTGGCTGACCGGCAAGGAGTCCATAGAGAAGCCGTGGATGGCGGAATATATCGATAAAAACCTGAATGTAGATGCTTCTGCAACTTACAATGCGCTGGGGTGGAAGCCGACACCGCGTTATCATATATTGCGGCGGTTATTATTTTTAACCGAAAACATGATCAGCCATCCTAACGACTGGAGGTACCGCAATGAATTACTGCTACAAAAGGTTGCTTACAGAAAAAGCACGATGATTTACGATATTCTGACCGAATTGCGTGAATCAATCGTTGAAAAAATCGTGGCGCAAGTGATGAGACCCGAAAATGAGCGACGTTTTCCCAATTACCGAAAAATGTATCGCGAGCTGCTTATTTGGAATGTCACTCTGAACTATCAGCTGATTGCATCAGCAGTGAGAAACCGAGACAGATCCATGATACCAAACTATGCAAAAGAAATTGCCTTTATAAGATACAGTGACGGATTCGAGGTAAGAGAAGTCAAAGATTTGATGATGTTAACCGGAAAGACAATGGAGGCTTTTCTTCTTGAAACGCCTGAATTGAAAGGTTCCAAACAGCGCGTGGATGACCATATCATTTTGACGTCACAGCTCGCTGCGGATGAATTCGAAGACACCTATGAAACTCTTGAAGCACGATTGCCGGAGCATACGACTTCAATCGAACGAGATGAATCATTAACAAGCAGTGAAAATCTTAAGCGGATTATTCGGGGGCTTGAGGATATCCGAGACGATTCACAGCAATATCAACGGGAGAGTGTTGTAGAGTTCAAACCTTACGGCGTTTCAATAAAATTAACCAAGCCCAGTGATTAAAAAATATCAAAGCATTATTGAGGCGATCCCGGATATTTTTCGCGTTGCGCCATCTTTTACACCTTGTAAAAAAAATCGACATCTATTTTCGTTACTCCTTTTTTCCAATATCACCTGCCTTTTTAGATAATATTATTATTTCAGTTGGTTGTTCACAGATTCAGATAACGGTCTGTTCTGGCACGTGGTTTGCTGTATTTGATGAATCATGTCACCTTTATTGTTTTAAAGGAAACATTTCAATCATGAGTGCAGTCAACCTGGACAAAATATTTCAACCAAAATCCATCGCCGTCATCGGAAACGGTCAATCCAATGGGTTCATTTTTTCAACCCTTGTGGAAAACTTGATCGATGGCGGATATTCCGGGGAAGTTTATCCGGTTAATCCGCACCTAAGAACCATAAGAAAGCGATCTGTCTATCCTTCACTTTTGGAGCTTAAAGCCCAGGTCGATCTTGCCGTTCTGGCCGAACCTGTCGCGTCGGCATCTCAGATTGTCACAGAATGTATTGAGGCCGGTGTGAAAGGACTGGTCATGATTTCAGGCGGAGGCAAAGCGGTTGGAGCAACAGGCCAAGCGCTTGATCGGGCCGAAATAAATAGAGCCAAAAATGCAGGTATTCGGGTTATCGGACCCGATTGCCTCGGGTTCGTCTGCACCCAGTCTAAGCTGAATGCCAGTTTGACATGTCACATGCCGCCTTCCGGTAAAATGGCTTTTGTATCACAAAGCGGATCCATTTGCATGTCTGTTCTTGATCTCTCGATCAAAGAACATGTGGGTTTTGGCTATTTTGTGAGCCTCGGAACCATGATGGATGTGGATTTCGGTGATATGATAGATTATCTGGGAGGAGATTACAATGTCGGCGGTATTGTACTCTATTTAGAAAGCTTCGGCCGAATTAGGAATTTCATGAGTGCGGCCCGGGCAGTTTCAAGAATAAAACCGATTATCGCCCTCAAATCCGGTCGCACAAAGGCGGGGGCTTTGGCGATTGCTTCTCATACCGGCAGGCTTGGCGGAGAAGATACGGTATATGATGCCGCCTTTGAACGTGCCGGAATTGTTAGAGTAAAAACCTTTGAAGAACTTTTCGACTGTGCAGAGCTTCTGGCCAAGCGGCCGCGACCTTTAAAGTCCGGGCTGGCGATTGTCACCAATGCCGGCAGCCCGGGAGTTATGGCTGTAGATGCGCTTTCTGATTATGGTGTCGATCCGGCGTTGCTGAAACCTGAGACCATTCAAAAACTAGATGAATTTCTTCCTTCCGGCTGGAGCCGGACAAACCCGGTCGATATTCTGGAAGACGCCGCTCCTGAAGACTACAAAAAAGTGGTAGACGTCTGTCTAAAAGATCCCGAAGTGAACGGGTTTTTGATAATACTCGCCCCCCAAGCCATGACCCGGCCCACAGATATGGCTGAATCTCTGGCCGACTTTCTTAAAGGAAAACCGTATCCAATTTTCACTTCATGGATGGGGGGGAAGCGTATGGACGATGGACGGGAAATCTTCAAATGTAAAGGGATCCCAACCTTCGACACGCCGGAGCGGGCAGTAAGGGCATTTATGAACCTTTATCGGTATTCGGAAAACCTTAAATTGCTTCATGAGATTCCACCCAAACTTCCCAGAAAGATGGATTTTGACCATGAAAAGGCATCTGCCTTAGTTAAAAAAGGGCTGTTAAGAGGAAATTTGCCCCTTACTCCAGAGGCGGCGAAAGACTTGCTTACCGCTTACGGAATACCGGTTGATAAAACAAAAACATCTTGTTCTGACAATCGATCAGAACAGGATGTTTTAAAATATGAACTGGCCATAGGGTCAAAAAAGGATCGGGATTTCGGGCCGGTTATTTTCTTTGGAGCCGGGGGAATCGTGGCCGAAGTCATACAAGATCGAGCGGTTGCTCTTCCGCCGCTAAATCGGCTCCTGGCCAGACGGCTCCTGGAAAAATCAAAGATCTATCACCTGCTCAAAGGATTCGAGATCCATTCGCCTGAGAATTTGACGTGGATTGAAGAAATTCTGATTCGACTGGCCCAGCTGGTAACGGATTTTCCGGAAATAGAGGAAATCGATATCAACCCCCTGGTGGTCAGCAAAAACGATGTTTGTGCGATGGATGTCCGTATCCTTTTGAAACCGGCCAAAGTTCCGGCGCCCCATCATCTGGTTATAAGTCCTTATCCCAACCAGTATGAAACTCGAACCGTACGGGAAGGTGTCGGAGAATTATTCATCCGCCCCATAAGACCCGAGGACGCGCCGCTTTTGGTAGAGCTTTTTGATTCCCTTTCACCGCAAAGTGTTTATTTTCGATTTTTCAGCCCTCTAAAAATACTCCCGCATCGCATGCTCGCGCGTTTCACTCAAATTGACTATGACAGGGAAATTGCACTGGTGGCGCTTTGGGGAGCGGAACCTAATGAAAAAATGTTGGGCGTTGCCCGTGTGATTACGGATATTTACAACCAAAAATACGCAGAATTCTCAGTGATCGTAGCAGAGTCCTGGCACGGAAAAGGTATTGGCGCCGAACTGCTTAGGCGCTGTCTGTCAATTTCAAAAGAACGGGGAATTGAAACAGTGACAGGAATTGTTTTGCCTGAAAACACACAAATGTTGGCACTGGGGGGAAAATTAGGTTTCAGCGCCAAAAGGGTTACCGGGGAAAGTGAATATAAATTGAGTATCGATCTGGCAAACCTTTGATTACGATTTTCAAAACCCCGTCCGCTTGTCGGAATACGGCGGAGATCCGGTCTCTCCGGGCGGCGGGGAGCTTCATGGGTATAAAATTGTTAACATTATCAGACAGTTTAATAAATATTTCTGAATTTTCTTCGTTTTTTCAAGATGTTATTAAGGAATCACGATGAAATGAAAGGAGAATCATCATGTTAGTAAAGAATTGGATGAGTAAACCGGCGATCACTATCGATGTAGAGGATTCCATGAACGATGCAATCAAATTGTTAAAAAAACATGATATTAAAATGCTGCCGGTTATGAAAAAGGGCAAGCTCTGTGGAATCGTCACAGATCGGGATATCAAAAGGGCCTCGGCTTCCGAGGCCACCAGCCTGGAAATTCATGAACTGTTATATTTAATTTCTAACATTAAACTTAAGGATATCATGACTAAAAACCCCATCACGATTCCATTCGACTATACCATAGAAGAGACTGCGGAGATACTTTTGAAGCATAAAATATCCGGAGCACCTGTCATCGGTCAGTACGGTGATGTCCTCGGCGCGATCACTCAAAATGACATTTTCAGAGTGATAATTTCACTGACCGGTTCAGAAAGAAAAGGGATTCAATTCGGCCTGGAAGTAGAAGATCGGGCGGGATCCGTCAAAGAGGTCGTCGACACGATTCGAGAATACGGGGGGCGTATGGCGAGTATTTTGACTTCTTACGATTTATCCCCCAAAGGATTTCGCCGGGTGTATATTCGCATGTACGGTATTGACCGATTCAAACTCAACAATCTCAAAGAAGCGCTTAGAAAAAAAGCGACACTTCTTTACATGGTCGATCGCCGTGAAATCAGTCGTGAGACCTATTAGCCCGGGTGCAATGCCTCTTCAGGAAATCCTCTCAATGTCGAGTGGCTTTTAACCCCATTCGCAAGGCAAATATCGTTGTGTGCGGTATACATGGAAATCTTTAGGTTTTGGTTGAAGTATTGGAATGTCCCAAGTCCCAGCTTGTAATTCAGATGTCCCCAAATATCTCAACACACCTCACCTCATTTTCCATTAACTTACAGACCTGTTTGATGATCTATACGATCTGCCTTTTACATAGTGTAAAAATATCTGACACAAATCGTTTTTTAAAATAATTTTTATAGTACGTTTCTGTAAATTAAATCTTAAAAATATTAGTGGGTTAAAGAGATATTTTTCTCACCTTTTTCTGGCACAAACATTGCTTTTCAAGATCGTACATCATTGTCGAAAAATTATGGTTTTCTGGAGCGTTAATAAAACCGGCCTTTTTAAAATAACCAAAAATAATTCATGAAAGAGAAATTTAACATATTAATCGGTGAGCGAAATCCACATATCAGAGAGTTTTTAAGGCGGGAAATGGTCACCGAAGGCTACAATGTTCAATTGGCAAAAAACGGCAGGGAAGTATTGAAGTTGGTTTACAGCTCCGCACCGATTGATCTCCTTATTTTAGATCCGGATCTTCCGGGTTCGAGCGAATTGAATTTGTTTAAAAGCCTTGAAGACCGTATCCCCGCGTTGCCGCTTGTAATCCACGGTTATTTTGATTATCTCGAATATTCCCTGAGATTAAAGCCGGTGATGTTTGTTCCAAAACAGGGAAACAGCAGCGAAACCCTGAAAAATTTAGTCAGTGAACTCCTCTTAAAATTTTATCCCAAAAGGTTCAAAACATCTAAGGACCCAAAACGTTTTAAAAAGACGATCTGACATGGAACAATCAAAAAATAAAAACGACGCCTATTACCGATTGTTAACTCGAAAAATGATCCTGACCATCATCATGGTTTCACTTACACCCATGATCCTGGTCAGCAGTATCATCCTTTACCAGTACCATACGTCCTACCATGAAAAAGTCCAAGCTCACTTAAATGAACTGGTCCTGAAGCATAAACAGAATATCGACAATTTTTTAAAAGAGAAATTAGCAGATATCCGATTCCTTGCGGAAACATTCTGTTTTGATGAGTTGAAGGAAGCATCTTTTCTTCAGGACAGATTGGAAATGCTTCAACAGTCTTTTGGCCCTGTTTTCGTAGACCTGGGTGTCGTAACTTCACAGGGAATCCAGGTGGCGTATGCAGGCCCTTTTCGACTCGGAAAAGCATTATACTTTGAGGCGGACTGGTTCAAAAGGGCTATGCAGACCCGGTATTTCATCAGTGATGTGTTTTTGGGTCTACGGGGGCTCCCTCATTTTATCGTGGCGGTGAAAGATAACTGGATGGGTGAACCCTTTATCCTGAGGGCGACCATTGATTTTGTGGCCTTTAATGACTTCGTCAAGAATGTCCGCATCGGCGAAACAGGGTTTGCATACATCCTCAACAGAGAAGGAAATTTTCAAACCAAACCTTTCTTCGATATTGCTACGAAAAAAAGGCCTTATCGGGATTTTTTAAAGATAAAGGAAGATGATCCACAAAAGGTTCATGTCGTTGAAAAGTCCGATGATTCGGGCAAAAAAATAATTTATGTGGCGGCTTTTCTAAAGAATGGCGATTGGCTGTTGGTGTATCAACAAAATCATCGTGACGCTTATTTAGATCTTTATAGAACGATTATCGTAGCCATTACGATTATTTTGGTCGGCGCCTTTGGAATCGTCTTTGCCGCATTGTTCCTTTCGAAACGAATGGTCAACCGCATCGCCATTGCCGATCAGGAAAAGGAGATGATGAACAAACAGATTGTTGAAACCGGTAAACTGGCATCCGTAGGAAAACTGGCCGCCGGTATCGCCCATGAAATCAACAATCCTGTGGCCATTATGGTGGAAGAAGCCGGCTGGATTAAAGATTTGCTGGAGGAAGAAGAGTTCCGCGAAAGCGAGAACCTGGAAGAATTTGAAAGGGCATTAAAACAGATTAAAACCCAGGGACAGCGCTGCAAAGAAATTACGCACAAGCTGCTCAGTTTTGCAAGAAAGACCGACTCCAGGATTCAGGAAACACAGACCAACGATTTGGTTAAGGAACTTGTCGCACTTTCGGAACAGAGAGCAAAATACAGCAAGATAACGATTCATACAAATTTAGAAAATAATCTACCCATTACGTATCTGTCCCAGTCGGAAATGCAGCAGATCCTTTTAAACCTGATCAACAATTCTGTAGATTCCATGGAAATAACGGGCGGTGAATTAACCATAACCACGTATTCTGAAGGCGATGTCATCGGTATTAAAGTGTCTGACAACGGACCCGGGATTCCGGAAGCCAACCTTTCCAGAATATTTGAACCGTTTTTCACCACCAAGCCGGTGGGGAAAGGAACCGGTCTCGGATTGTCCATTTGTTACGGCATTATTCAAAAAATGGGGGGCCAAATAGAGGTGGAAAGCGTTATCGATTCGGGAACCACGTTTCACATCCGTCTTCCGGTAAAAGGCCCTCCGGAGCGTTGAAAGCCAGAAACTCAAGGTAAAAAAGGACGTATACCATGAACTCTGACCTGTGAATTTCTAACCCGGATAAGCCGAAAAAGTTACAAGTGAGCTGAAGTTTGAAGTGATCTAAAGTTAAGGAGTCGCTGCGCTCCGGCTGTTTATATCAAATTGATAGAATTCCGCAACTTTAGTCACTTCACACTTAATAAGTTTAGATATTTTTTGTCATAAAATGCAAAAAAAGTATAACCAAGCGCCTAACATATTACAGGAAAAATATCATGTTTGAAGACAAAAACAAACCGGTAAAGATTCTTTTCGTGGATGATGAAAGGGGCTTTGTGGACGTTATTTCCAAGCGGATGTCCAAACGGAACATCGATGTCACCAAAGCATACAGTGGTACAGAGGCTTTGCAAGCCCTGAGGAGGGAAGACTTTGATGTTACTGTTCTCGATTTGAAGATGGAAGATATGGACGGCATCGAAATTTTAAAAATTTTCAAAAAAATAGCCCCGGATCTTCCGGTCATTATGCTGACAGGGCACGGGTCCGAAGAAGCGGCCAGAGACGGTATTCGATTCGGCGCTTTTGATTATCTGACAAAACCCTGTGATTTTGAAGAATTGATGGTCAAGATCAAAGAAGCGTATCAACAACGGATTTGAAAGGAGAAGAAATGTTTATTAAGACGAAAACGTTCCAGTTATGTTTTGCGTTAGCGCTTGGTATTATTATTTTGCTGTTACCCAGACCGGAGGGAACGAAATTTAAAATAACCGGTGATGATAATCGGTTATTGTTTCAGAATGTAAACAGTTACTTCACCTTAGCGTCTGCTGAAAAGACGGATGCAAAAATATATGTTTTAGAATCAATACAACCCGAACGTCCGGAATCCACGGCACAATTTCTGAGGGACACGGCGGCTCAACTGAAAATGAAAGGCGTCGAGATTAATTATGTCAATGGTCTTTCGCCAAAAGCCAAGCGATTTTTAGCGGTGCTGGTTGTGCTTATTTTTCTTTTTGTAGCGGAACCGATTCCTTTGGAGATTACGGCCGTTTGTATCGGCGTTTTTCTCGTAATTATGGGCATCAGTGACGTCAAAGACGCCTGGGCGCCGTATATGCATCCGGTAGTGGTTTTTATTATGTGTTGTTTAATCTTTGCGATCTCTCTGGATAAAGCCGGTATTACCAAACGACTTGGATATTTTATTGTCAAAAAAGCGGGGACCAGTGTTACCAAATTTACCTTTATTATTGCCATCAGTTTAGGAATATCTTCGGCATTTATGCATGATGCCGCGGCCTGCGCCATCGGGATTGTCACCATGCTCCCCTTGATGAGGGCTGCCGGTATCGAGCCGCACACGAATACGGCCAAGTTCATGATGCTGTCACTTCCCTTTGCCTGTTCTTGCGGCGGGATGGGATCGTTGATCGGTGGTGGTCGCTGTATGGTGGCGGCGGCGTTTCTCAAGGAATTTACCGGACTGGAAATCAGTTTTTTCGATTGGATAAAGTACGCCATGCCGGCGGCGATTATTACCGTACCGATAGCGGTATCCATCGTTTATATGGTTTTTCGACCGGATCCGAAGTATCAACTTCCTGAATTTGATGAAGAAATCGGTCCATGGAGTCCTCTGGAAAAAAAGACATTGATTATCATTGGGCTGACATTTGCTTTTTGGTTAACCAAAGGCTTTCACGGTATTCACTACTCGGTTACCGGAATGTTGGGTGTCGGTGCTCTGGTTATTTTTGGTATCTTGAAATGGGAAGATATTAATGATAATCTGGAATGGGGAACCGCCCTCTTTATTTTCGGCGGCGGTATTTCCCTTGGCCTGGCCATGGGCTACTCCGGTGCGGCCACTTATTTTGCCAACCTGTTCTTTCCCCTGGTACAGGGCGGCGGCTGGTTGTTGTTGTTTGCCGGTGTCGCTGTTTTCGGGGCCTTGGTTACCAATGCCATGGCCAACGTGGCGGCTGCAGCCTTGATCTTGCCCATCGTAATTCCCATGGCCAGGTTAGAGGGGGTAGACCCCACCGTTCTTGCACTGTGCCTGGGTATGGCCACTTCTTTTGCCATGCTTTTGGTGATCGGTTGTCCACCCAATGCCATTGCTTACAGCTATCGGTATTTTAAGGCATCGGATCTCACGAAAGTAGGCGTTGTTGCCACGCCGATTTTATTGCTCATTTTGGTAATAGTGGCATCCACGTGGTGGAAAATATTGGGGCTGGTGTAGTCAAATCGTCGATTTCAAATATCGGGAAATCGTAGTGTGGAAAATGGTTGAGGAAAAAAATGATATTTGTAGCACGACATTGCCGAGGGGAGTAAACAAATATGCAAAACATACGCCTTCTTCTTGTTGACGACGAAGACGATTTTCGCAATACTCTTGCCAAACGTCTGAGAAAAAAAGGCATTTCTCCTGTGCACGCGGAAAATGGAGAAAAAGCGATTGCCATTCTTGAAAATCATCGAATGGATGTCGTGGTATTGGATGTTAAAATGCCCGGAATGGACGGCGTTGAGGTTCTTGGGCACATCAAGAAAAAATATCCGAAAACAGAAGTCATTTTTTTAACCGGTCATGCAGCGACACAGGATGGTGTTGAGGGAATCAAAACCGGTGCGTTTGATTATCTGAGCAAGCCCATAGAATTTGAACATCTGTTTGGCAAGATCAAACAGGCGTATGAAAAAATCAAGCGAGAAGAAGAAAAACTTAAAGAAGCTGAATTCAGGAAATACATGGAAGAGCAGATGATGACCACTGAAAGACTGGCTTCTCTGGGGACACTGGCCGCGGGTGTGGCCCATGAAATTAATAATCCACTGGCAATTATTAACGAGTCGGCGGGCTGGCTGAAGCTGATCCTAAGCAAAGAAGAAATGGCGGGAATGCCCCGCAAACAGGACTTTGAAAAGGCCCTAAACAAAATAGAAAAAGGCGTAGAGAGGGCCAAAAGAATTACCTGCCAGCTTTTGGGGTTTGCTAAAAAAGATGATTCTGTCTTCGCCGAAGTAGATCTTGTGGAACTGGTGGAAGAGGCGGTTCATCTGGTAAAAAGGGAAGCGACAAACAAAGATATCCAAATTGTACGTGAAAGAGCCCCCGATACCGGAACCATTTGGAGTGACGCCTATCAGTTTAGGCAGGTGCTGATCAATCTTTTGACCAATGCCATTCATGCAACCGATGCCGGAGGTAGAATTACGATTATTCTTGAAGCTGTGGGCGACAAAGTAAAGCTTACGGTAAGGGATAATGGACGAGGTATCCCAAAAGAAAATATGAAGAAGATATTCGAACCGTTTTTCAGCACCAAACCACCGGGTCAGGGCACGGGTCTTGGACTGTTTGTTACCCGCGGTATTGTTGAAAAACTGTGTGGGACCATAGAAGTGGAAAGCCGGTTGGGTGACGGCACCAGTTTTTATGTCAACTTGCCGAGATGTTGTAAAATAAAAGAAGATCTCGATCAGGACCAACGCATCCGATTTTTAGACCGTTTGATACATAAAAGCAAATTAACACCATAAGTATATAAAGGAGACAAAAACATGATAAAGATACCCACAAAGGTACTCTTGGTCGACGATGAGGAAGATTTTGTGGAAATGCTTTCTCTAAGATTACAGGAATTGGGTGAAAAAGTTTCCATAGCTTACAGTGGACAGGAAGGCCTCGATACACTGGTAACTACTCCGATTGATGTGGTCATTCTGGATATCAAGATGCCCGGTATGGATGGTATCGAAACATTAAGAGAAATAAAGAAACAATTTCCCCTGGTGGAAGTCATTATGCTTACAGGACACGGGAGTACCGAAACCGCCGTCGAAGGCATGAAATTAGGGGCATTCGATTACCTGATGAAGCCGGCGGATTTCGGTGATCTTTCCACCAAGCTTGAAGGGGCCAGAAATAGAAAAGACGAACAAGAAGAGCGGATCCGAAAAGCTGAAGTCAAGCTTTTGGTCAGAAAAAGCGGTGGGCTTTCCTAACATCATACCATTTCCGACGGGTTTAATACCCCAATTGATCGTAAACAAACTGGGAGAGATATTATAAGTGTTTAGTTTTTTTATATCTTGTAGATATCAATGGTTTTTCATAACGCTTCTATAGATGAGATATAAATCTTTTAATACCATCCCTTGTTGGACCCTTCGGGAAAGCTTATGAATGCCCCTTGAGCACAGCGAAATCCCGCCTGCGGGGGATCTGTCTGCCCTGCTTGCCCAATGAAATGTTTACCCCGTGGAATGCGAAGCCTATTCCTCTGGGGCAACGCCTATTTCACCGGGGCGGGGCGTCCTAAACTTTCGCTCAATTAGGGCAATACACTCAGGCAGTGACTCGATTAAAAACCGAATCATTTTGATTGCTTGTTGTGCGCGTTAGCAGACGTTGCGAAATTTGAGTCATTTATTTGTTTTAATCTTCAATCCAAAACGCCATTGCGTCAGTTCTCCCATAGCGAATCTCCTGGTCATCTGCGATACAGACAGCCAATCACTTCTGATCATGCCATTCTGCATGAAAAGAAAAATGGAACGCCGCAAAGCACCGGGTCTTCAGGGTTAGTAGAAGTGGGCCCGGTTTCAAGAAAAGGGTCCACCTTTATGCGCCCACGCTGTTCTGGTTTCTTTACAATATGTAAATAATCCTGACATAGCCCCTTTCGATTTTCATCTTAAAAATTTTTCGTAATTATAAAAAATCAATTATTTTAGAATATTAGTCGAAATCCCCGTTGTCGGTGTGTTTGGCATATGAATTGCTCTCCTTTTAGGAGTCCAAGGCGCGCTTTCCGGGAGAAGATAATGAAGCCGAACCACTTTTCAACAATAAGAAAAATCCTTTTTGCCTGTATGATCCTGGTTCCGTTAATCCCCTTTATCCTGGCCTTGGGCATCGGCTATTATCATTTCGCAACATCATTGGAGAACAGCACGGTTGCAAGCATGAAAAGAATCGTCGGAGATCACCGACATATGATCGAGTCTTTTCTCAGGGAGCGAAAGCACGATTTAGAATTTATTCTTAATTCCTATACATTCGAAGATCTCCGTCGATCTGAAAACCTTGATACCGTGTTTGATCATCTACAAAGAGGATCCCAGGCCTTCGTTGATCTGGGGGTCTTTAACGAAGCCGGTGTGCATGTTGCCTATCACGGACCCTACCGTTTAGTCGGCAAGGTATATAAAGACGCGACATGGTTTAGGGAAGTGATGAAACATAATTACTATATCAGCGACATTTTTTTAGGTTACCGGCAGGTGCCGCACTTTGTTATCGCTGTTACCAAGGAGGAAGCGGGTAAGAAGTGGGTGGTTCGCGCAAGTATTGATACGGCTACATTCAATAACATTGTAGAAGGTATCCGCATCGGCAAGACAGGGGAGGCCTATATCCTTGATGTAAACGGTTTACTGCAGACAAAACCGCGCTCCGGCGGGAAATTGATGGAAAAATATCCGGACAAGATTAAATATCCGTCATCCCATACCGGTGTCGAAACCTTCATGGATAAGGATGCAAAAGGGGTAAAATATCTCTACACCACCACCTGGCTGCAAAATAAAAAGTGGCTGCTGGTGGTCAGGCAGGAGAGAGCAGATGCGTTCAAAGCACTGACTTCAGCCGTTTACATGATCATTCTCGTTTTGGTTATTGGCGGTGCCGCCATCCTTTCTGTTGCGTTTTACCTTACGAATCACATTGTCGGACGAATGGAAAAAATGGACGCTGAAAAGGACCGCTTAAACCAGCAGCTCATCGGAGCAAGCCGACTTGCGGAACTGGGGGAAATGTCCGCCGGGTTTGCCCATGAAATTAACAATCCCCTTCAGATCATAAAAAGCGAGCAATCCCTCATCGAAATGATCCTGGCGGACATGAAAGAAAAAGACCAGCTAAAGGAATCGGCGTCTTTGACAGAACTCGAGGATTCCATGGATCAGATCAAACTTCAGATTTCCCGTTGTGCCAATATTACCCAGGCGATTTTAAAATTCGGCAGGCAGGACAAGCCTAAACCTCAAAATATAGACCTTCGAACTTTCATTCCGGAAGTCACCGGCATGGTGGCTAAAAAGGCTGTTGTCCACGGAATTTCCATCGAGCAGGATATTGCCGAAAATACGTATCCGATACATGGAGATCCCACCCAATTGCAGCAGGTTTTAGTGAATCTGTTTAACAATGCAATGGATGCCATTCTCGAACAACATGGAACCTCAGGGGGGAAACTGATTGTCAGCGCCGGGCCAAAAGAAAAAAACACGGTGGAAATAGTCATCAAGGACAACGGCGGCGGGATCAGTCCTGAAAATTTAAATAAAATATTTTCCCCGTTTTTTAGCACCAAATCGGTTGGAAAAGGGACCGGATTGGGACTTTCGATCTGCTACGGGATTATCGATAACATGCGCGGCACTATGGATGTCGGCAGTGAAGAGGGTGTCGGAACGACCTTTACTATACGGTTACCGGCTATGGTTTAAGCAATGGAAAGAATAAAAATACTATGGGTCGACGATGATCAAGATTTTTTAGCTGTCGCCAAAAAACGGTTGGCTAATCGGGGCTGTACCGTCCAAACCGCATCGACTGGGCCTGAAGCCCTGGAAAGTCTTAGGAGTCAAAATATTCAGGTGGTGATTCTGGATGTAAAAATGCCCGGTATGAACGGCATTGAAGTTCTAAAGAAGATTAAAACGCAGTTTCCGCTGGTGCAGGTGATCATGTTAACCGGAATCCCCACAGTGGGGTGTGCTTCAGATAGCCTAAAGGTCGGCGCATTAAATTACTTAGTCAAACCCGTTGATTTCGAAGAACTCCTCCAGAAAATCGAGGAGGCCTATGTGAAGGGACGGCACTTGGAACAAAAAATTCGTGAAACCCAAATTAAGGTTTTAGAACATAAATTTAAGGGAATCAAATAGTAGGGCATTTAACCAGAT
>DATKWE010000016.1:0-25795 GCA_035529735.1 Desulfobacterales bacterium
TACCCGAGGAACCGGGTGAGCATGCATCTATATGTTCTGGCAGGTTCTATTTATGAATCGGACGCCCAACAAGGATTGGCTCATTTCCTGGAACATATGCTTTTTGACGGTTCAACGCATTTTCAGCCCGAAGAACTGGTAAAATATTTCCAGAGTATCGGCATGAAATTCGGACCCGATGCAAATGCCCATACCGGGTTCGACCAAACCGTTTATGATATGTTGTTGCCGGAAGGGGACGGGGAAAATTTGGAAAAGGGCCTTGTTGTCATGAAAGACTTCGCTGAAGGCGCTCTTCTCTTACCTTCTCAGGTAGAAAAGGAACGACGGGTCGTTCTATCTGAAATGAGAACCCGGGACTCGGCATCTTATAGAACCTATATTTCAACCACCAACTTTGAGTTTCCAGACTTAATCATCTCCAAACGACTTCCAATCGGCAAAGAAGAAGTGCTGAAAAGTACAGAACGCAGGGACTTGAAAAAATTTTATGATACCTGGTATCGGCCTGAGAAGATGATCCTGGTATTGGTGGGAGATTTTGATTCAAAATTGGCAGCAACGCTCATAGATAAAAAATTCTCCTCCCAAGCGCCCAGAGCCCCCCCTGTAACCGTTCCTGAGTTTGGAGATATAAACCATAAAGGCGTTAAACCTTTTTACCACTTTGAAAAGGAATCAGGAAATACGACGGTCAGCCTCGAAGTTGTAAAAAAAGTTCCATCAGAGCCCGATTCTTTGGACTTTCAAAAGAAGCGCTTGATCAAAGATATCGCAAATCGAATGGTAAAGCATCGTCTCGATACATTGGCGAGGAAATCCGACGCACCCTTCACCTCGGCTTCCATTAGTTCCGGAATTTTTCTGCATCAAATTAAATATGCCGAGATCTCAGCCGATTGTAATCCGGAAAACTGGAAGGATTCTCTTTCCCTTATCGAACAAACATTAAGAAAGGCTTTGAAATTCGGCTTTACTGAATCCGAGCTTGCCCGAGTAAAAAAGGATTTTCTCTCAGAACTTGATAACGCAGTTAAAGAGGCTTATACGCGTAACAGCGATGATCTGGCAAGAAAGATCATGTGGAGTTTAAACACAGACCGCGTGTTTATGTCACCTGAACAGGAAAAAGAACTTTTTGCTTCGATAATCAGCTCAGTAACATTAAAAAATGTACACGATGCATTCAAGGAGATCTGGCCGTCCGATGACCGCCTTGTCCTCGTCACCGGAAATGCAAAGCTGACCGATATGAACACGGATCCTGAAACTCAAATACTGGACGCTTATTTCAACAGCAGGTCTGTGGCAGTATCCAGGCCGATCAAAAAGAGCTCTGTAATCTTCCCTTACCTCCCAGAACCCGAAAAAGCAGATCGGATTATCCGGACAAAAAAGATTCCTGATCTTGGAATTGTCCAGGTGGATTTTAAAAACAGTGTCCGTCTGAATCTCAAAAAAACCGATTTTAAGGCCAATCAGGTCATCGTTAATCTTGCTTTTGGTCGGGGCAAATCTTGTGAGCCGTTAAACATGCCGGGTCTCGCGCTTCTAACCGAAAATGTGATGAATGAAAGCGGTCTCGGAGCTCTAAAACGGGATGAGATCGAACGGGCCTTGTCCGGGAAAAACACCAGCGTTACTTTCCGTGTCGGTGAAGACCGATTTTTGTTGGAAGGAGAGACGGTGACGCATGAAGTTCCCTTGCTGTTCGAACTACTTTACGCCCATTTTGTTGACCCGGGATTTAGACAAGAAGCTTATGAGCGTTCTTTGAAGCTATACCGACAGAAATACATGGCGCTTTCCAGTTCAATCGACGGCGCAATGGAACTTTCCGGCCTTCGTATTCTTGCAGGAGGAGACGATCGTTTTGGCCTTCCTGATTATAAAAATTTCAATAAATTGACCCTTGACGATGTCAGATCGTGGATCACCCAGTCGATTGGAAATGATGATGTAGAAGTGTCTGTTGTGGGAGATTTTGATATCGAATCCACCATCAAATTGACCGCTAAATATTTTGGAAGCCTTTCCCTGAAATCGATCATCAACGAACAAAAAGAAAAAAGATCGCCTGCATTTCCTGTCGGTCAATCAGAAACCATATCTGCTTCGACAAAGATCCAAAAAGGACTGATTGTTGTTGCCTATCCGACGGAAGATTTATGGGATATCGGCCGAACACGCCGCTTATCTGTTCTTTCGGCAATTATTTCAGACAGGCTTCGTGAGCAGATACGGGAAAAGCTGGGGGCCGCCTATTCTACGTTCGCTTTTAACAGGCCGAGTCGTGTCTACCCGGGATACGGGGTTCTTCAGGCAAGGGTTTATGTCGATCCTGAAGAAGCAGATGTGCTGATAAAAAAAGTAAAAAAAATATCATCAGACCTGGTAAAAGACGGTTTGACTCAAGATGAGCTGCACCGGGCCATAGCACCCTCGCTCACCAGCATCAAAGATATGCTTCGGAAAAACGACTACTGGCTCGATACGGTACTAACGGGCTCTGAAAAATATCCCCAGCAGATTGACTGGAGCAGGACGATAAACAAAGATTATGCGTCTATTACACAAAAAGAAGTTTCAAATATCGCAAAAAAATACCTGGATAACGATCGGGCAGCAACCATTATCGTGAGACCCAATAAACTCTAATAATATTTCTCCCAGTTTGTTTACGATCAATTAGGGTCTAAATGGGCCGATTATGTTGGATAAGAATTGTATAGGAGATTACTCAACTTAACAAACTCCTCTGTGTTCAACGTCTCAGCCCGTCGAACAGGATCGATGCCCGAACATTCCAGTATATGCTTTGCCGTATTTGCGTCAATGTTGAGTTCGCTTGCGGCGAGCGAATTTTTCAGGGTTTTCCGTCTGTTTCCGAAAGCCGCTTTGATAACCATGAAAAAGAATGCTTCATCTCGCACTGGATGTACTGCCTTACTTTTAAATTTTAATTCCAGGATCTCAGAGTCGACTTTGGGTTTTGGATAAAAAAGAGACGCCTTGGCATCGGCCAGTTTTTTTATATCTGAACAGTAGTGGAGCATAACCGTTAACCGTCCGTAATCTTTACAATTCGGTTGTGAGTAAATGCGTTGGGCCACTTCCTTCTGAAACATGAGAATGGCCCGGCTCACCATTTTTCTGGATCTTATAAGTTGAACCAGAATTTGGGAAGAAATATTATAGGGGAGATTGCCCATCACCACTATCTTTCGGCCGACATTTTCTGCCAGAACTTCGATATCAACCGTCAATATGTTTTTTTCAATGATAACCGTATTTGAAAGACCGCTGGCCAGAATCTCTCTCTTTAAGATGTCGATAATTTGTTGATCTCTTTCAACCGCAAAGACCTTCTTCGCTTTACGAGCCAAAGGAATGGTCAGAGCGCCCAGGCCTGCTCCGATTTCAAGCACAACGTCTTCAGGTAAGATTCCGGACCGATTTACAATCATTTTTGTAAACGCCGGATCTATTATAAAATTTTGGCCCAGCTGTTTTTTGGGACGGATATTGTGGGCGGAAAGTAGATTTCTAGGGGATGTCATAACTATAGACAAAAAAGTTCTTCAATAAATTCTTTCATGTTTTACGCGATCGTATGGTTATAAAAATTTTCCGGGTTAGAAAATAAGCCGCAATACCCGGTAAAATTCCCAGTATTACGCCTCCGGTGACCATGGCCATTGTAACATCCGCTCCAAGTCTTAAAGGTTCTAAAATCGACTCGAATTTTACATTAAATGAGCCTGGATCGCCCAGAATAAACATCCCCGCTTTATAACTTCCCCAATAAAAAAGCGGAGCGGTCAGCGGATTGCAAAACCAGACGCCGAGGGCGGCGGCGGCTTTGCTCCCGCGAAAAATAAACGCCAGAGCAACAGCGATAACCGTATGAAATGGAATGGTTGGGGTTATGCTTATAAAAACTCCGATGGCTATTCCCATGGCGACATAATGGGGATCTCCATGAAGTTTTTTTACGCGCTCCGCGAATTCCCGGATATTGAATTTTTTAAAAAAATCTTCTGATTTTTTGACCCTAGAATCTTGTATTGTTTTTTTCATCTCTTTTTCGTGCATGAGAAATCCGGTTTTGTCTAAGGGTATCATGAAAGGTCGTTATTTTCAACGATCATTATTTTTTGCCATGCGCGGCGTAACAGACTGATACAATAACAATTTACCGTCTCTACATCTCAGTTTCAGAGTATCTTTACGCCAGCCCGGGGCGTTTCACTTTAATCGTATGGGAATCTCCTTTAATACGGCAAAGTCGCCCCACCGCCTCGCAAGGAAGGGCGTTGCGGACAGACGCATATAGGATCGCAAAGCGATTGTATAACTTGACTTTTTATACAATTTTTGCTGAACTCACAAAACGTTATTGTGGGCGAATCCCAAAACACTCATGATGAGAGTAAAGCAGAAGGAGGATCGCATGACCCGGAAAAAAGGGAAGTCTGTAAGTTTTGATGCAATGGTAAAGTTTTTCATGCAATATTACAATATTCCGACGAAGAAAGATGTCGACAAACTTTTGGCCAGGATGGATCGACTTGAGAAGGCTATCAGGTCCTTTGAATTATATGCCAAAAGAAGATCGACGCCCTCTGTAAAATCTGTCGAAGCAAAACCTGCCGCTGAAAAATCTACCACAAATTCTTCTGACATGGCACTGGAAGTTATCAAAAGGTTCGGAAAAGGCGTTGGATTTTCTGAGATTCAGGCCAGAACGGGTTTTGGAGAAAAAAAACTTCGCAATATTATTTACCGGCTGCACAAAATGGGGAAAATCGTTCGCAAGGAACGTGGCGTTTATATTGCCGCTTAATTTTATTTTGATATTTCCTTTGATACACATGGAATCTTAAAGGTGCTCCTATCATGAATACGTCTATTGATAAAAACAACCCGGATCTTAAAGAAGCCGTCACTGTTTATGGCTATTCTATAAAACATGCCGTAGAACTTAGAGAAATCAATTCTCTTTTTTATCTTCTTGAACATACTTCAACCGGCGCCAGACACGCTCACATTAGCAACAGCGATAAAGAAAATACTTTCAGCGTAGCCTTTAAAACAGTTCCCTCCGATTCAACCGGTGTCGCCCACATCTTGGAACATACCGCTTTATGTGGTTCCGGTAAATTTCCTGTACGCGATCCGTTCTTTTCTATGCTTAAAAGGAGTTTGAGCACCTTCATGAACGCTTTTACTTCATCCGACTGGACCATGTATCCTTTTTCCACTCAGAATAGAAAAGATTTTTATAATCTAATGGATGTTTATCTGGATTCTGCCTTTTACCCCACCATTGAAGAGCTTAGCTTTAAGCAGGAGGGACACCGCCTTGAACTGGCAGATGATACACAAGATACGAATTCATTGAAACTGGTTTATAAAGGCGTTGTTTACAATGAGATGAAAGGGGCCATGTCTTCTCCGAACCAGGTCATGGTGCGATCTATTTTAAATTCAATCTACCCGGAGACCACCTACAGTTATAATTCCGGCGGAGATCCTGCAGTCATTCCCCAACTGACATGCGATCAGCTTAAGGCCTTTCATGGACGGCATTACCATCCCAGCAACGCTTTCTTTTATACCTATGGGAACCTGCCTTTAAGCGACCATCTGAAGTTTATCCATGACAAAATTTTGATCCATTTTAAACGCATAGACCCCAAGACCGATGTTCCACCGCATCCGCGATGGCGCAGTCCTAAAAGAAAAACGTATCCATATCCATTGGATAAAAACGAAGATCCAGCAAAAAAATGCCAGGTTTGTGTGGCATGGCTCACCGCCGATATCAAAGATTCTTTTGAAATCTTGATTCTTACCCTTCTTGAGAAGATTCTTCTTGGAAACCCTGCATCTCCCCTGCGCAAGGCATTGATAGATTCTAAACTCGGATCATCTCTTTGCGATGGCACCGGATATGATGCCGACAACAGGGATACCCTGTTCGTCTGCGGATTAAAGGACGTCGAAAAATCGGATGCCGACAAAATCGAAACGATAATTTTCGATGTTTTAAAAAATTTATCCAAAAATGGAATAGACAAACACATCATCGAATCCGCCGTTCACCAGATAGAATTCCATCGAAAGGAGATAACAAATACACCGTATCCATACGGTATTAAACTGCTCTTAGCTTTTGCCGGAAGCTGGTTTCATGGGGGTGATCCTGTGAGAGTTTTGCAGTTCGATGCAGATCTTAAACGACTTCGTCATGAAATTTCCAAAGAACCCTTTCTTGAAAATCGGATTAAAAGATATTTTCTGGACAACCCGCACCGGGTCCTTCTTTCCCTTGTTCCGGATCAGTTTATGGAAGAAAAAGAACGCGAACGCGTTTCAGCGGAGCTGGATCGGATCAGAGCCGATATGATGCCGTCAGAACTTGAAAAAGTTATAGAAGATACCAGCGCTTTAAAACAACTCCAGGAAGAAAAAGAGGATGTTTCATGTTTGCCCACCCTGGAACTCGAAGAAATTCCGAAAGAAATTCAACGTGTAAAAACATCAGCATCATTCCCCACAGTACCGGCCACCTGTTATCAACAGGCAACTTCCGATATTTTTTATTTCCTGGCAGCAGCCGGAAGTGGATTGCTGTCAAAACAACGACTCCCGTTGGTCCCTTTTTTCTGCCATGCCTTTTCCAAGGTGGGCACATCCGTCCATGACTATGTAGAGATGGCACAGCGGATTGATGCCTATACCGGCGGCGTCGGCCTATCCTGCGATGCCCGAACCAACTTTGACGATTCCGGCGCATGTCTGCCCCTTGTTGCTTTTGGTGGGAAATGCCTGGTGCGGAATCAGAATAAAATGTTTGAAATTATTGAAGACCTTTTATGTAAATTCGATTTTTCAGATCTGGATCGTTTAAAAAGCCTCTTTCTGGAATACCGGTCCGGCCTGGAATCGATGATCGTTCAAAACGGGCACAGGCTGGCGATGACGCTGGCGTCAAGAAATTTTTCCATCAGTAATGCGCTCAGCGAGTCCTGGAATGGAATTCATCAGGTACAGACCATAAAAGAGATAACCGATAATCTTTCAGACGACACGCTTAAATCCATCTCCGAAGAACTTTCCGAAATCGGCAGAATTTTGTTGACAAAAAATAATCTCAGAATCGCTTTGATCGGGGAAGACCCTGCAATTTCTGCAGCTTCTTCACCGACGGCAACCTTACAAAACGGGCTGCAAAAAGGACCGGAATCTTTAAAATCACCCCATGGATTCGGTCCGCCGGAAATCGACGTTTCTGATGCGATTCCCAGAGAAGGATGGAGTACATCATCTGCTGTTTCATTTGTCGCCGCTGCATTTAAGGCCGTTCGTCTGGAACATGAAGATGCACCGGCCTTATCCGTTATCAGTAAAATACTCAGATCCATGTATCTGCATCGGGAAATTCGCGAAAAAGGCGGAGCCTACGGCGGGTTTGCCATATATAATCCTGAAAATGGGGTTTTCCATTTCGGTTCTTACAGAGATCCGCACATCGTTTCTACCCTCAAAATATACGACGCCGCTCGGGATTTCATAAGATCGGGAAGCTACAGCAACGAAGATGTCAAAGAGGCCATCCTCCAGGTATGCTCTGAAATTGACAAGCCTGATCCGCCGGGACCCGCAGCCAGAAAAGCTTTTTTCAGAAAGATTGTCTCGTTATCGGACGAGATGCGTGAACGGTTTAAGGAGAAACTCCTTTCCATTACCCGCCATCAAGTCATGAACGTTGCTGAAAAATATTTCCATGACATGGAGGATCGACAGGCAGTAGCGGTGATATCGAGTGAGGACAGATTGAAGTCCGCCAACAGAGAACTTGCCAACAACCCGCTTAAACTTTTTAGAATCTAAGTGTTCTAATTCATAAATACGATGATGTATTTTTATCTGGACGCTATCCCGTATAAGCTGAAGTCCAGAAGTTTGAATTGCCTAAAGTGATCTAAAGCCCGCCCTGGTGCGTATCGCTCATATCTTGATCTGACCTATGAACCACATTACAAACGTAACTTTTTGAGTACAAAGTATTGGTGATCGCTCTGGGCCAGGGTTGAGGAACGCGCTTTCAGCGCGATCAATTATAATTAAAATTGGTAGAATACCTTAACTTTAGGCATTTTAGTTCATTTTAGGCACTTTAAATTTTTGAATACATAGAATGAAAAAACCAAGTTATAAATACGTAACTGTATTTACGAAAATATGTACTAAGCTATCTTTCTTTATAAGCTGCCGCGGCTGCATCCAGCGCACCGGGCTGAACCTTAAATTTTTCAGCTTTGAGAACCGTTTCAAGGGCGGACAGAAAAAGCAAAACATTCCTCGGGTGGCTGGTATGCCCCATGAGTCCGACCCGCCAAATTCTTCCGGCAAATTCACCCAATCCGCCACCAATTTCGATACCGAAGTCATTGAGGAGGGCTTTACGTATTTTGATATCATCCACACCATCCGGAATACAAACCGCATTCAACATCGGCAGTCGTTCAGATTCCGGTACAAGCATCGAAAGCCCCATTATTTCAATTCCGGCGACGAGCGCGCAATGGTTTAATCGATGTCGCTCAAAACGCCGCTCCAAGCTTTCCTCGGCAATAATGCGCAATGCTTCACGGAAACCGTAAATCATATTAATGGGTGCTGTATGATGATATTTCCTTTCATCTCCCCAGTAGTCCCTGACCATGGACATATCCAGATACCAGCTCACCACCGGCGTTTTTCGTCGTTCAAGGGCATCTATGGCCGCATCGCTGAATGAAACAGGTGAAAGTCCGGGCGGACATGATATGCATTTCTGGGTTCCGCTGTAGGCGGCATCGATTTTTGTTCTGTCAAGCGCAACGTCCATGCCGCCCAAAGAGGTAACGGTATCCACAAGAAATAAAGCCCCGGCATCGTGGGCAATATCGGCGAGATCTTCCAATGGCTGGCATACGCCTGTGGATGTTTCAGCATGCACCACAGCGACGACTTTGGGGCTGCAGCCCGACACGATTTTTTGAACCGCCCCGGGATCGACGGTTCTTCCCCACTCGGCATCTACACGGATGAGCTTGCCCCCAATGCGATTCACGATGTCGGCCATCCGCGTACCAAATACGCCGTTAACGCAAACGACAACTTCATCACCGGGTTCAACCAGATTGACCAGACAGGTCTCCATGCCGGCGCTTCCGGTCCCGGAAATCGGTATGGTTAAAGGATTGTTCGTTTGAAAAAGATATCTGAGCAACTCCTGAACGTCATTCATAATCGATAAAAAGTACGGATCCAGGTGCCCGATACAGGGTGCAGCCATGGCCTGGAGAACCTGTGAAGGAACATTGCTGGGTCCGGGTCCCATGAGAATGCGTTCACCCGGATTTAACTTTCTGTAATCATCTGCATTAATTTTCATTTAACACTCCTTATTATTGCGAAATGTTTAAGGCACATCACATCCATGGGCTGATATGGTTTTTTAAAAATGGCAGAGATTTTTTGAAGTGACGCCGGCATACGGACATGAACGATATCGATGCCCATGGAAAAAACAACCGTTGATGGATGAAACTATCGGGTTGCATTTAATACCTCTATTAACAATGCCTGAACCCTGGGTTCGCTGTAAAGATCCATGTCCTTTAGTCCGGCCACTTTGGTACGAAAGGCGTCGATATCCGGATTCTCTTCGACCTGCATGCCCTTTTCTTTGAGGACGGTCAAGCGCGCGGCATTTTTGGAGCGATTGTCTGTCCGCTGAAACACGGCAGCGTCATAAATGGTCGTTTGAATCAAGTCCTGTGTTTTGGAATCCAACGTCTTCCACCATTTGAGAGAAACCACGCCAATGTGCGGAGAATAGACATGGCGGGTCAGGGTCATATATTTCTGAACCTCGTAAAACTTGTAGACCTCCATAACCCAGAGGGGATTTTCCTGGCCGTCGATAACGCCCTGTTCCAACTCAGTGTAGATCGGCCAGGGCATTGGCATCGGATTCGCTTCCAGAGCCTGCCATATCGCTTTATGGAGAGCAGAGGCCATGACCCGGATTTTGAGCCCCTTTATCTCATCCGGGCTTTTCACGGGATGTCTGTTATTTGTAAGGTCCCTGAATCCGTTTTCTGAAAAACACAGCCCCTTAAAGCCGGCTCTTTCTAAACTTTTTAATATCTTTGCACCCAGAGGACCGTCCAGGATTTTATCCGCCTGCTCATAGTCTTTAAATAGAAAAGGATAATTGATCACGCTTACAATCGGGTCGAATGTATCAAAAGGGCCGCCGGTAATAATTCCCATTTGAACCGTGTTCATTTGTATCTGCTGAAGGATTTCGGTTTCATTGCCGATGGAATTGGAATGGAAGATTTGAACCTGAATATTACCGTTTGAGCGCTGTTCAATAAGTTCTTTAAATTTTTCGGCCACAATATTTTGGGCGGAACCCGGTATGGTCACGACGCCCAACTTGATCCCGATAACGGCCATGGCAGATCCTGAATAAAAAAATATGGCGAGTACGGTCATAATCAGTAGACGCTTTTTCATAAAATAGTCCTCCTTTAATCTCAATCGAACAAAAACGCTCCATGGAAAGTTGTCAGGTTTCGGGTGTCAGAAAACCGATTCCATCTTAACAGGCTGTTGCCCAAACAAAAATCTCTTTGAGCGCGCATTGAAACGTTTTTTTTTCATAAATCTTGGCGAAGTGAAAGACGTTCGATTCCAACGGGTTGAGCCCCAAGGGCGAGTTTTGAAATCGCCTGAAGCGAGCCCGAAATGTATCAAAAAACGTTTGGGAGCCAGCCAAAAGTGATTTGCCACAACTAAGGGTTATGGCCTGGCAATGCTTTTAAGCTGCTGTACAGATGATTCCGGGATCGAACCGCTAGCCGCCGCAATATCTATGGTATAGAAAGCAAGTGCTTTATACAGAGTCAGAAGCTCCGGTCTTTTTAACCCGATTTCTTCGATATGCTTTTCTACGGTTTTGACATCCCCCCTGGCAATGGGACCGGTGAGCGCGTTTTGAGCCCCGACTTTTTCTATATTGGATAACGTGCCTTCAATTAGAGGTTTTAATAGATTAAACGCATCCTGACGGGCGACTCCGGCTTCACCGATGAGCCGAATTGCAAGGTCAAGCAAAGTGACCAGATAATTTGATGCGACCACCGCTGATGCGTGGTAAAGGGTTTTGGCTTCTGTCAGAATCTCAACCCCCAGTCCGCCGAGATCGGCGGAAATCTTCCTTGCAGATTCAAGTGCACGTTCTTCACCTTCTATAGACACAACGATATCTTGAAAAGGATTGGTTTCGTAGTCGGCCGAAGCAAAACTCTGCAAGGGATGCATAGACCCTATCCATGCACCGCAGTCCTTGGCACTGGATAAAACCGATGACGCCAGTGCGCCGCTGCAGTGCATCACAACTGCATTACCGGCAAACCCGATATTTTGGGATATGTCGTTACACGTGTCGGGTATGGCACTGTCCGGTGTTGTAATAAAAACGATATCCGCCGCGGGTGTTATCTCCCATGGTATATTGCTGAAATGGTCGGATTGGACCATATTTGCGACCCGTTTGGCTGATGAAATGCTTTTGCTGGCAAATCCGACAGCCCGGTATCCGGCTCGGGTTAAAAAAATGGCAAGGGCCGTACCCACCCTTCCGCATCCGACAATGGCAAATGAAGGTTTCATTCTTTTCTCCTTACTCGCTGATGGTGCTTAAAGTGACTACAATGGCTAACCGGCGATTGTCAACCCAAAGCGGTCGGTAGTTTTTGGGTGTATGCGGCGCCGAATATTTTCTTGACACGCAGGAACCATTTCGTCATACTTCCATATTTAAAAAGCAAGTTTTTTTTAATATTTGTATCATTTGGGTCTATGAAACCGTATCGGATTCACGCGACCCACCCAAAAACCGGTTCGCATGAATCCTTCGGAGAAATATTTTTCAAATTTTTATGATTAAGGGGCTGTTCTGAAACAACATCTGACATCCAAAATTGCCGAGAAAGATGAACCATTGACCTTCCAGGAAATGATCGACGTTATTTTGGAAGAGAACCGCTGTCTGGCGCAAAACATCAGTGATGAAATTGCGGAGGATTTTATCCGGAGGATCCTGAATGCAAAATCTATCTTTTTTTCCGCACAGGGGAGATCCGGCTTTATTTTGCGCTGTTTTTGCATGCGCCTAATGCATTTGGGTTACAGCGTTTACTTTTGTGGCGAAACCGTTACGCCGGCAATTACCCGTAACGACCTGCTCATCGTATTGAGCGGGTCCGGGGAAACCCCCTCGACCCTTGAAGCGGTGAGGCTTGCCAAACAATACGAGGCCGAAACATACGGTATCCTGGGAAATATGGAATCCGGAATCGCGTCTCTGGTGGATAAAAGCCTACATATTCCAGGAACCACGAAACTGTGCCGTGATGGTGAGCCGGAATCAGCTCAGATGGCCGGCTCTCTGTTTGAACAATCTGCCTTTCTTTTTTTGGAGGCAGTGGTGTTAAAAATATACCAGACCCGAAAAAAGGATGTTGGAAGCGTTTCATCCAGACACGCGGTTATCGAATAAAAGGAGGAAATATGAAACCAATCCTGCAATTGGCATTAGATTTTGTAGATTTGAAACGGGCTCTGAAAAGCGCCAAGGCCGGTATCGCCGGCGGCGTAGACTGGCTCGAAGCCGGCACGCCGCTCATCAAGAGTGAAGGTCTGCATGCCGTCAGGGAACTCAGGAGACTTTTTCCTGACAGCACCATCGTTGCAGATATGAAGATCATGGATGCCGGCAGAACCGAGGTCGAAACTGCAGCCAAAGCAGGTGCCAATATCGTGGACGTGCTGGGCGCATCCAGCGATGCAACCGTCCGGGAGTGCATTCAGGCCGGAAAAAACTATGGCGCAAAAATTGTGGTGGATATGATCGCAGTGAATGATGTTCTGTCCAGAGCAAAGCAGGTCGAGGACTTTGGGGCCGACTATGTGTCGGTACATTGCGCCATCGACGAGCAGATGGAAGGTAAAGATCCTTTCGACGCTTTACGCCAGGTCAGCGAAGCATTGTCCATTCCGGTGGCGGTGGCCGGAGGTATAAATTCTGAGACCGCGGCCAAGGCGGTGGAGGCCGGTGCAACCATCGTTATTGTGGGGGGCGCCATCACCAAAGCCATGGATCCTGAACAGGCGGCTCGAGAAATCCGGCAGGGGCTCGATACCGGAAAAAGCATCAGCACCACCCTTTTTAAACGAAAGGGCGCGTCTCAGATTCGAGAAATATTGGAACTGGTGTCGTCAGCGAACCTTTCGGATGCTCTGCATCGAGGGGGCGTTCTGCAGGGAATTCGACCGCTTTTCCCAGGTATACGAATGGTGGGGCAGGCGGTCACCGTAAGAACATATCCCGGAGACTGGGCCAAGCCGGTTCAGGCCATTGACGTGGCACAGCCGGGTGAAATTATTGTTATCGACGCCGGTGGGGCGGGGCCTGCGCTCTGGGGAGAGCTGGCAACGCATTCGGCGGTTCAAAGGAATCTTGGCGGTGTTGTTATTGACGGCGCCCTGAGAGACAGCCCTGAAATTTTGGCAATGAAATTCCCGGCATTCAGCAGACTGGTGATGCCCAATGCCGGCGAACCCAAAGGATTTGGAGAGATTGGCGTTCCGGTGACGGTGGGCAATATGCGTGTAGAACCCGGAGACTGGCTTCTGGGGGACGATGACGGGGTTGTGGTACTGCCGAAAGCCATTGCCGTAGAGTACGCCAACCGGAGCATGGATGTTCTGGAGAAGGAAAACCGCATACGAGAGGAGATCAAAGAGGGGAGCACCCTGAGCCAAGTGACGGAGCTTTTGCGCTGGGAAAAGAAATAAAGAATGATACAGTTAATTAAAGGATTTAAAGATATTCTCCCGGGTGAAGTTGAGCTCTGGCAGGAGATCGAAAAGACTGCCAGGGTTCTTTTTGAAGATTTCGGATTCAAAGAGATCCGGATTCCGATTATGGAGCGCACCGAACTGTTTGCCAAGAGCATTGGTGAAGATACGGATATTGTCGAAAAAGAAATGTACACCTTCCCGGACCGAAAAGGTGAGCTTATCACCCTGCGGCCCGAAGCAACGGCATCTGTTTGTCGATCATATATCCAGCACAAATTGTATGCGAAAGATCCGGTCCGGAAATTTTATACCATCGGCCCTATGTTTCGCCGGGAAAGGCCCCAAAAAGGGAGATACCGGCAGTTCTATCAAATCAATGCTGAAATTATCGGTGTGGATTCGCCGTTGGCTGACGTTGAATTGATTTTTATCCTGTTGACACTTTTTTCAAGACTGTCTGTGTCCGATGTGGCGGCCCATATCAATTCTCTGGGTTGTCCTGAATGCCGCCCGGAATTCAAATCAGCCCTTTCAGATTTTTTAACGTTATCCAGTGGGAATCTTTGTTCAGACTGTGTCAGAAGAAAAGACCGAAATCCTTTGCGCGTGCTCGACTGCAAAGTACCGGCCTGCAGAGCGGCAATGACGGATGCACCGTCTATTCTGGATTATTTGTGTCCGGCTTGCAATCAGCACTTTGAAATCGTCAAGGGGGCCCTTAAAGCAATCAACGTTCCGTTTACCGTTGACAAAAAACTGGTCAGGGGCCTGGATTATTATACCCGTACAACCTTTGAAATTCAGACAGGTGAGTTAGGTGCACAGAATGCCGTGGCAGGGGGCGGACGATATGACGGCCTGATTAAAGCCCTCGGCGGACCGGATACTCCGGCAACAGGCTTTGCTATAGGGTTTGACCGATTGGCAGAGATTGCGGATCTAAATAGCACAGATTTTGCTCAAACACCTGATATTTTTATCGCTGCACTGGGTGAAAAGAACCGATCTCTGGTGTTTGAATGGAAATGTGCATTGGGCCTTGAAGGTATTAAGGCGGACATGGAATTTGACGATAAAAGTTTAAAGAGCCAGATGAAACGGGCCCACCGGCTGGGCGCAAAACATGTCTTGATTGTGGGTGATAACGAGATTAAAGAAGGGGCTGTTATTCTGCGCGACATGACAACAAAAGTACAGATGTCGATCCCTATTGAAGATGTTGTGGAGAAAATTATAGAAAATTTTTCGTAAAAATTTAGTTTTTGAAAATATAATCACTTCAAGCCGTGTTAAATTTTCACGGGTGATACCCGTGGACAAGGGCCCGTAATGAAACAACTCGCCGGGGTTATTTATAAAGGATTTCGTTTTAAGAAGATATTTCATTCATCAGTCAAGTCCCTTTGGGTTCTTTCATAACGATCCCTAAACCGCTCAAACAATTTCCACCAAAAATTTAATTACACTTGAAGCGCCTTTGAAGCCGGCGTGCTTCAAAGAACTAAACGATTACAATTTTTTTTGTTGTATAAAGGAGTTATTTCCATTGTCAGATAAACTTGGTAATATGAGGAGGACCCATACCTGCTGCGAACTGGGTGTGGAAAATGTGGGCACGGAAGTGGTCCTGATGGGATGGGTGCAGCGCCGAAGGGATCATGGCGGGGTGATTTTCATTGACCTGCGCGACAAAAATGGTCTCACCCAGGTTGTTTTCAACCCTGAAGTCAGCCCGACCATTCATGCAAAGGCCCATGTCATGCGGAGCGAATACGTCATCGGTATAAGGGGGAATGTTAAAAAAAGACTGGAAGGGATGACCAACCCCAAACTAAAAACCGGTGAGATAGAGGTGTTTGCCACGGAACTTAAAATATTTAATACCGCTGAAACGCCGCCGTTTATGATTGAAGACCATGTGGATGTTTCGGAAAATATTCGGCTGAAATTCCGTCATATCGATCTGAGGCGGCCACTTTTACAAAAAAACATTTTCACCCGGCACAAGACTGCCGTCTTTATCAGGCAGTATCTAAACGATCATGGATTTATCGATATTGAAACGCCGGTGCTCACCCGCAGCACGCCCGAAGGCGCAAGGGACTATCTTGTGCCCAGCCGGGTTAATTCGGGGATGTTTTACGCCCTGCCCCAGTCTCCACAGATTTTCAAACAGTTGCTGATGATTTCCGGATTTGACCGGTACTACCAGATTGTCAAATGCTTCAGAGACGAAGATCTCAGAGCGGACCGCCAGCCGGAGTTCACCCAGATCGACATGGAGATGTCTTTTGTCGGGGAAGATGATGTGATGGAAATTACGGAGAACATGATGGTCAATCTCTTTAGGGACCTTCTGGAGAAAGACCTTCAAACACCCTTCCCGCACCTGTCTTATGAAGATGCCGTTGGTCGTTTCGGACTGGATAAACCCGATATTCGATTTGACCTTGAACTTATTGATATATCAGACATTGTGGAGAACGCAGGGTTCAAGGTCTTCTCCGATACCGTTAAAAAAGGCGGCATCGTTAAGGCGATAAATGCCAAAGGCTGCATCGACTTTACACGAAAAGAGATCGATGATTTGACGGACCTTGTCACGGTTTACCGGGCAAAGGGACTGGCATGGATCAAGGTGCGTGAAGATTCATGGCAATCCCCCATTGCAAAATTCTTCACCGACGATGAAAAACAGGCGCTGGCACAACGTATCGATATGCACCCCGGAGATCTTGTCTTTTTTGTTGCCGACCAGCCAAAGATCACCAACGAGGCGCTGGGGCAGCTTCGAAACTTTCTGGGGAAAAAGCTCGGACTGATCCAGGAGGACAGCTTCAGTTTTGTCTGGATCACCCGGTTTCCATTGCTGGAATTTGATGAAAACGAAGGCCGGAACCAGGCATTGCACCATCCGTTTACGGCCCCCCTTGAAGAAGATTACGGTCTGCTGGAAGGTGACCCGCTTTCTGTCAGATCAAGAGCGTATGACCTGGTATTGAACGGTTCGGAGATCGGCGGCGGGAGCATACGTATCCACCAGCGGGAACTTCAGGAACGGGTGTTCGCGGCCCTAGGAATGGATCGGGAAACCTATGAGGAAAAATTCGGATTTTTGCTGTCGGCCCTCGATTCAGGGGCACCGCCCCATGGCGGAATTGCCCTGGGGTTCGATCGGCTCGCCATGATTCTCTGCGGACAGCCTTCGATCCGGGATGTCATCGCTTTTCCAAAAACCCAAAAAGCAGCGTGTCTCCTGACCAATGCGCCGTCAGGTGCCAGCAAAGCCCAGCTCGATGAGCTTTCATTGAGAGTCAAGAAGCTGTAAAACCAGCCATGCAAACGAAGTTTTCCTGAAAAATTCATCCGGTTTTCAGTAAAACATCCGGACGAAGGCGGTGCTCTTGCAATTTGAAGATTAAAAAAGCCCCTATCTATTCAGATTGGGGCTTTTATATTTTGGATCCTCAAGACGTATAATTGCAAGAACTTACATTCCACGTTGATGCTGGACCTAAATCAGTCGGCCTCATTCTCACCGGCAAAGGGATCGCCGGCCGGGTTATCGTTCCAAACGACGGCAGGTGCTGAACGCTCATTGACGTACAGGCGGAAAACGTCAGGCCGCGCATAATGACCCACGACATCGAAGTCGTATTTACCCTGGGCGATCTCATCGAGGTCGATATCGGCGATAAGGATACACTCTTCATCGTAATGGGGACCCGCCAGAATTTGCCCCAGCGGTCCCACAATGCAGCTGCCGCCGCGGAGCATTGGGGTATCCGGGTCATCACCTTGGATGGCGGAATAATCCTTTGGATAGGCACCACGGGTGATGTACTGGCAGCAGGAAAGGACAAAACATCGTCCCTCCATTGCGATATGTTGCATGGTCGGAATACACGTGTCCCGGTCGTCGGCGGTTGGGGCGCAGTATATTTGAATGCCTTTGGAGTACATGGCCATTCGAAGCATCGGCATGTAATTTTCCCAACAAATTACGCTCCCGATCTTTCCTAAAGGCGTCTCGAAAACCGGCAAGGTGGAACCGTCTCCAAAGCCCCAGATCAGCCGTTCCATAGCAGTTGGCATGAGCTTGCGATGCTTGCCCATGAGTCGACCATCAGGGCTGAAAAACAATACGGTGCAATACAGCGTTCCCATCTCCCGTTCAATGACGCCGATGATCAAATAAACTTTATTTTCGTGCGCCGAGGCGGCAAGGATATCGGTCGCCGGACCGGGCACATCGATGGCGCTGTCCCAGTAGCGGCGAAAATCATTACGCCCTTCGAGCGTGCGCATGCCGACCCGGGCACCGAAGTCGAGCCCTTTTGGATAACCGGAAACCAGGGCTTCTGGAAAAACGATCAGTTTAGCGCCCTGCTTCGCTGCATCGGCGGCAAGACGACATGCCTTCTCAATGCTACCCGCACTGTCAAAAGGCACAGCTCCGGCCTGGACCACCGCCACTCGAAACTGTGTCATGATGTCTGACTCCTTTGATAAGTAAAGTTAATCTATCGTTCGCGAAGAAACCAATCAAATCATCAAGTATTTTTCCTTGATTTCGGACTGCTGCTCGAGCTCCTCCATAGTGCCTTCATACCGGACCCGCCCCCCTTCAATGACGTAAGCCCGATCCGATATTTCGGTGGCGAACTTGATGTTCTGCTCCGCAAACAGAATGGTCAGTCCCATCTTCTTAAGATGTCTTATTTGCTGGGTAACCTCTTGAACGACCACCGGTGCAAGACCTTCGACGGGCTCGTCTAACAGCACCAACGAGGGGTTTCCCATCAATGTCCGACCGCAGGTCAGCATCTGTTGCTCACCGCCGCTCAGATACCCACCCGGACGTCCATCCAGGGGCTTCAGACTGGGGAATAGCTTATAAACTCGCTCCACGGTCCACGGGGCAACATCGCGGGTCAATGGCGCCTTCTCCCCGATCTCCAGGTTCTCGCGCACCGTCAGATCCGGGAAAATCAACCGTTCATCGGGGACATAACCGATACCCATTCTTGCAATTTCGTATGGCGGTAAGCCGATCAGATTTTTTCCGTTGTATGTGATGGCCCCCTGTCCGGCATGGGCAAGACCCATGATGGTCTTGAGCGTCGTCGTCTTTCCGACACCGTTACGGCCGAGCAGGCAGACACATTCCCCGCGGTTCACTTTAAGTGAAATCCCGAACAAAATGTGGCTGGTGCCGTAAAAAGTGTGTATGTTATCTACAACCAATTCGTCCATCACGCATCCTCGCCTAAATAGATCCGTTGTACCGTCTCGTTCATTCGCACCTGCTCGGGGGTCCCCACAACAATGATTTCACCGTTATGGAGCAAGGCCACACGGTGCGCATGATTGAACACCACTGCCATGTCGTGCTCTGTAAACAGTACAGTGAGGTTGAATTCTTCGTTGAGACGATCCACCAGCGTCATCGTCTCGCGCGTCTCTTCCAGGGACATCCCCGCAGTCGGCTCGTCTAGAAGCAGCAATTTGGGTTTTCCTGCCAATGCCAATGCCAATTCAAGCTTTTTCTTGTCGCCCTGGGAAAGTTCTCCCGCCACGATCCGGATTCTTTTGTCAAGACCGCAGAGGTCTACGATGTTCTCGGTTTCCTCGGTTCCGATCTTATCGGCCCGGCCAAAGACGTCGAACGCCTTGCCCATCTGTACCTGTACAGCCGACCGTACATTTTCGAAAACGGTGAGTTTCGGGAAGATGTTGGTGATCTGGAAGGCCCTCGAGATGCCGGCGCGGGCTATTTCGTGGGAAGGGCGGTTGGTAATGTCCATCCCGCCAAACAATATCCTTCCGGAATCGACCTTGTGGTACCCTGTCAACAGGTTGAACAGGGTCGTCTTTCCGGCGCCGTTAGGCCCGATAATCGCCAAACTGTCCCCTTCAAACAACTCTAAATTAAAATCTTTGACTGCTTGAAGTCCTCCGAAGTGTTTGTTCAGACCGGTCACCTCAAGAATTTTGCGGCTCATTGGACACCCTCCCGGCCATCCGCCGAACCTGCCGAAATATCAGCATCGGATTCTCGACGATGGCGATAGGCGGCGATCCTGGCATCGACAACAGAGAGGATGCCACCGGGAACGAACAGTACGAGGAAAAGAATAATGACCCCGATGGTGAGTGGCCAATACATCGTAAAGCGTGTCACATAAGAGTTTAGAGCGGTGTATATGACCGAACCCACCATCGGCCCGCCAAAAAAGCTTGCCCCCCCGATGAGTGTCATGAAGACGGGTATACCGGACTGCGTCCAACCAAGAAGCACCGGCGAAACACTCCGCTGAAACGGTCCCCACAAGGCGCCGGCAACGCCGGCGAAAGTACCGGCAATCACGAAATTGACCAGCATACACCATCGAACGTTGATGCCGAGGAATGCAGCTCGCTGCTGATTTTCCCGGAGCATCCGCAAGCTGTAGCCAAAGGGGGATTGGGTGATACGCCACAAAACCACCACGGCGACAGCGACAATGGCGAGGGTGAAATAATAGTAATTGACCGTGTCCCTGAAAAAAGGTGGCGGCATCAGCCCTTGGATGCCGTCATCCCCCCCGGTGAAACCATACCAGGAAAAAACCACGTAAAACACAAGTTCCCCAAAGGCAAGGGTCAACAGGGCGAAGTAAATGCCGGTAAGCCGCACGCAGAAGAATCCAACAACCAGGGCTCCCATCGCCGACACCGGTACAGCGCTCAAAAGCGACAGAAAAAAATCAAGATAACCGATTTCTCCGGTCGCCCCTTGGAATGCCCGGAACATCAGCGCCGTCGCATAAGCACCAAGACCGAAAAAAGCTGCATGCCCAAAGGAAATCTGGCCCATATATCCGTAGATCAAATTGAAGCTCATGGCGAACAAGCCAAGAATGAGTATTTCAACAGCAACGATTACGGGAAACTCACCTGGCAGGAGCGGCACCAGAAGAAAACCGATACCAAGGATCAGAGCGATGGTCCCTGTGAGGCCGGCCTCCCGGTAAAGGCCGTCGATCAATCCCCTGTTTTTTCTTTTTCCAGCCGAAGACGTCATTTGCTTTTTTGCTCCAATCAGTAGCGCATTTCGGTGCCGAACAGACCCCACGGCCGCCAGATTAGAACTGCCACAAGAATCAGAAAAATGATCGCCAGCGCACCCCCCGGCCATATGAAGATGGAAAAGGCATACACAATGCCGACAATGATCGAGGCAACAAATGTGCCCAGGATACTTCCGAATCCGCCAATGACAACCACTGCAAAACACTGTATGATAAGATCCATATCAAGGCCGAGACCGATGGGCATGATCGGCAGGAAGACACCGGCCGAGAATGCGGCAATGGCGATACCCAGAGCGAATACCCCGGCATAAATCGTGGGGATGCGAATACCGAGGGCGCTCACCATATCGCGGCTATACACCGCGGCTCGAACGATCTTGCCGTAGCGGGTGCGATGCAGGAACCACCATAAACCTCCAGCGACACCAAAGCCGGCGGCGATGATGACGAAAAAGTATGGATTGATGTAGGAATCGAACACCGCAACCGGCTCGATGGGGAGGAAGATTCGACGGTTCTGCACCCCCCAGATCAGCTTGATAAGGTCGCCGAAGATCAGGATCAGCGCAAAGGTGAGCAGCAGTTGTTCGGGCACCTCCCGAGCGTACATCCGCCGGATCAAAACCCTTTCGAGCACCCATCCGAGGACGAACATGATCCCCGTTACGATAACGATGGCCGGCACGATCAGCAGTGCATGGTCACCGAAGGTATTAGAAAACAGCTGGAACAGGGTGTAGGTCAGATACCCCCCCAACAGCCATAGCGTGGCATGGGCAAAATTCAGGATGTTCATCACACCAAAGATCAGCGACAACCCGGACGACACCAAAAACAACATCATTGCCCGCGAGAGTCCGCTAAAAAGCTGGATCAGGATGGAACCAATATCTGTCGGCATAAACGTATCCCAAAATATCTGGTAACTTGGCTGCGCACCTTCCCGGAATGACCGTGCCGGGCCCCTTTAATGCAGTCAACCGCGTGGAGTTCCGGGGGTATCGCCAACGGCAGCCACCCCCAGAACCTGTGGCTTTACGCGTTAAATCCTCTTCTTTTGTAGCTTCCGGACCTCTTCACACGTGGGTATCCACACCTCATGACCTTGAACAGCAACCATGGTCTTAAGATCAAAAATGGGGAAGGGATAATCCGGTGTATCAACGACCTCACCCACATACGACGCCGCGTCGAGCTGGTTATTGCAATCGCGGAAGGTGAGTTTGCCGCGACAGGTGTCGATGGTGGCGCCTGTCAGTGCCTTCCTCACCGCGTCGGAATCGGTCGATCCGGCCTTGGTGACCCCCTGGTCCAACCCGTTGAGCGCATCGAAATACATGCAGGCGAAGTCGTCAGGGTAATCGTCTTTGCCGAACTTGTCCTGATACGTCTTGACATATTTCTGCATGATGGGATTGTCCATATGGGCAAAGAAGGGACAACGATTCAGACCGATAATGTGTCTTGGCAGGGTCTTGCGTTGCTGCATGAGCTCGGTTACCGGCAAAAAGACTCCGGGATAGGCAATTCTTTTGAACAGTCCGGAAGCCTTGGCTTGCTGAATGAATGTTTCATTATCCTTGCCGGCTATAGCACCGAACATGAAGTCGGGTTTCAGGGCCATGATTGCGGTGATATAGGACGTGAAATCGGTCTCGCCAAGCTTGGCCCAAAACACCTTGGTCAACTTGGTTTCGGGTGATTCCTTAGTTAATTTATCAACAAAGACCTTCTGAGCATCTCGGCCCCACTCATAATCCAGACCGAGTGTAACATAAGATTTCCAACCCTTGGATTTGATCATGTCGAGGACCGCAACAACCGTGGCCCCTGACTGCATTCGGCTATTGGGTCCGAACTGAAAGGAGTAAGGCGTGTAGTTCTCATTAACAATCTTTGAACTGTTGCTGGTGGCTGCAAGATGGAGCACTTTGTGCTCGTGGGTGATTTCCTGGATAGCCATTGCCACCGCACTGCTCCATGTGCCGATAATGGTCTGCACCTTCTCATTCAGAATCAGCGATCGGGCTTCTCGTGCACCTACATCCGGTTTGGTCTGGGTGTCACGAAAATAGAGTTCGATGGGATGCTTACCCAGCAATCCACCGCGCTTATTGATCTCCGCAGCAATGAGGGGCAACCCCTTGATCGGGCGTTCAGAGTAGTTGGCGCCGGACCCGGTAGTCGGCAAACAGACGCCGATCCTATATGGATCGGACGCCCCGGCGGTTACGAATCGAGGCACCATGGTCATTACGCCTGCCGCAACAGATGTGATGATGAAATCGCGACGACTTACCGTTTTGCTCAAAGTCTCAACAAATTGACTCCACTGATAATCGTTGTTGTAGCTGGTCATGACTTCCCTCCCCGTTTTTTAAGGTTTCAGCTAAATCGAGATAATAAAGTTCTTTTTTGAGCCCCCTTGCTTGGTTTTAGGTTTTTGGATAAGTTGCTTTTTGTTCTTTAAATCTCCAAAGCTGCCATAAATAGCTTCCGCGCTGCGCGGGTGTGAAACCGCAATACTTTTTTTGCCGCTGTTAAATTTCTTTGTTTTATGGTATCGAAAAGAAGCGTATGTTCCGCTTTAAAATCGTCAACGTATGAGGTCAAATAGACAACATTCAAACTAAAGTATATATTTTCATAAAATTGCTTGATCATCGATGTAAAAAAATCATTCTTACCCATCTTTGCGATCTGCATATGAAATTCTGTATCTAACTTCAGTCTTTTTCTATCATATATCGGCGCTGAGTAATTTTGGTAACGATCGCGCTTTTCCTCTAAATTCTCCAAGTCATTGCCGTCATAATTTTTGATGGCATAATCTATGGATATCTCTTCCAACTTCTCTCTTAGGTCATAAATTTGTTCGCCTTCTTCTGCGCTAATTTTTTTTATGAAAAAACCACGATTTTTCTTTGATACTACAACACCTTCGTGCTCCAGCCTGTTGAGTCCATTGATTATTGGGGTCTTACTCATCCCCAATTCTTCTTCCAAATCCCTATAGATAAGCTTTTGGCCAGGAAAAAGTTTTTGGCCTGCTACGAGTTCTTTTATTGCGTTGTACGCCTCTACATTTTTCGACATCTCATCCTTTCTTCATTCATAAACTGCCACTTTGGGTCTGTTACTGAATCACCGCTGTCAAAACTGCTCAGGGTTGCTGTCTTGAACATATTAAAGCATCGTATTTCAGTTGGATATTTAGAATGCCCCTTGGGCAAAACCAAAGCAGATAATTATATCTGATCCAAAATTTCATAAAATATCTGATCCAGAATTTCATAAAATATTTTCCATGTCAAACATTTTTAAAATAAAGCTTGCGTTGATATTTATGGTTATTCTTCAGAATCTTCGTGAGATTGTAGCCAAGATATCTATATCAGTGCATCAAGTGCGACAAAAAGCATCTGTTTTTGCTCATGCATCACCGTCGCTTTGTGATGCGCACAAAATAGACAAATCAGGCACCGGTAAGAACGATTTATTTTTCAATAAATAACCCGCGCATAATCCACAGAGATGAACCCCAGCGAAATCTCGGCCAGACTGAATGCCATGGTTAATTTTCCTTGACATATCGAAGAAGTGTATTAAATAATTAACCCAACAAAAAACTTCCCCTGAGATTTTAACCCAGGGCGCGGGGCCGCTTCGGCGGTCTCTGCTTATTTATGGCGTGAACTTTAGCCCAAAAAGGCTGAATGGGATGGCAAACGATAGAAAAAGATAGAAATTCTATGCGGTTAAGGATAACACGCTCAGATTGATCGCCCCGGTAAAGATCCTCAACAAACTTATTGAATTTTTGCTTGACTTGATATAAAAATTTTACTATTTGAAAATGTTCCAATCGATCCCCAGTAGCTCAGTTGGCAGAGCAGATGGCTGTTAACCATCGGGTCCGCGGTTCGAGTCCGTGCTGGGGAGCCAACCAATACCAAAACCGGGCACCCCACCCACGCAGGTGGGTCCCGGTTTTTTTCTTGGTATGGCTTCAGATAAGGCAGCATAGCTGCCCGTTATAATCACTTCCCTGCCGGTAAACTTTATTTCATCAATCAGTATCTTTAAATATTCTTTTCCAAAATTTGACGACCGATCACACAATTTTTCTTTTAATTCAGAACAAAATCCTGAAATTTGTTTAAATCCAAATTTTGATAACGGAATTCCCTTTTTTTGCTTTAACCTGGCTATTTCAATTAGCATCTCCTCACGCCTTGCTTTGTTCCTTTGCGCTCTTTCTTTAAGCGTAATGTCCAACGGTAGGAACCCATTTTCAACGGCCTCATAAAGCCTCCGAGTTTTATTATCAATCTTTTTCAACTCATTGGTAAGCGTTTCAAGCTTACCGTTATATGAGGACCGATCTGTTGATAATCTTTCTTTAAGCTCCTTCATCATGACTTCAACCCTTGAAGGCGTAAACACCTTTTCCGAAACGGTTTTTAAAACCAATCCATCGAGCTTTTCCATTCGAATAATTCCGTTACCACATTTGTTTTTCCCTTTGTTAATCCTGTTGGTACATTTGTAATAGCGATACCGGCCGCCCTTGCCGGTAGCTATGGTCATACTTGATCCACATCGGCCGCATTTCAATAAACCGGTCAGCAATGTCGGTGAATTAACGATCCTGGGTGGAACCACAGACGGTGAACGATTAATTCTAAGCTGATGAACACGCTGAAAAGTCTCTAAATCAATGATTGGTTCGATTTTGACCTGAATCCATTCGGATTCAGGTTTTATTTTCCGGGTTTTCGCTTCGG
>DATKWE010000017.1:0-12733 GCA_035529735.1 Desulfobacterales bacterium
CAGATTGCATTCCTGTAATTCCGCCGCCCACAACCAGTACCGATCCGATTACATCTTTGGACATGGTTTAATTCTCCTGGTGAAAATATAACATAATTCTAAAGATATTCGTATTTGATGGCCATGCAAACAGCAAAAAAAGGCCTTTTTACGAGAATGTTTTGTGTTTAGCACAAAAGAAAATTACTATATGTTGCAAAAAAGCATGTCAATAAAATTTGATGAACTCGTAAAAAGTCTGATTTTGCTCGCTCCGCAAGCAATTTTGGATTCATGACTCGCCTGGCTAAATTGCAAGAGCTCGGGCTAACGCCCTCAAACAGCTTGCAATTTTTAACGCCAGACGCGTCATGAATCTTTCTCCAAAATTGCTCGATGTCGCTCACAAAAGACTTTTTACGAAGCCGTCAAATTTTGTATCTCCAATCTGCCGGGGTGGAATCGGCCGGGAATTGTTATCTGAAAAACTGCCATGCCTGGAACCCGGGCAACCCACCGACTTCTTTTCTCTTTTGACCTGTAGCATCCGAAAAGCCCCCAAGCAAGGCTTTATTTTTTGCCCATTTGGCCCTGGCGGCACTCAAAGAGTTCAGTGCCCTTTCCCAAAATAGCGCATAAAACATGCTCTTTGGTTATGGGTGAAATTATGCAATCTGAGGCATTGTCGAATAAAAATCGTCGATCCGGCTGAAATCAGCGCATAAAAGTCATTTTGAACTTGACAGACCAGCGGTTTTTTGCCATATGTCCAATACAAAACTCGGAAAGTCATACACTATGGTTTTAGATTCACCCAATACTCGCATCCGTATCCGCAACCGACGACGCCGTATCCGACAGTCGTCCGGGTGTTTTATGCGTTGAATCTGACCTTGTAACATAAAATTCAGTGAAAAAATAAAAACCCCGGCAAAAGTCGGGGTTTTTGTTTTTTGAAAGGAGATTGAAAATGGCAAAAGATAGGGTAAACAAGGTCGTTCTCGCCTACAGTGGCGGGCTGGACACATCGATAATTGTTCCTTGGCTAAAGAATAATTACCATGACTGTGAAGTGATCTGTTTTACGGCAGACCTGGGCCAGGAAGAAGAACTGGAGGGTCTCGAAGAAAAGGCCCTGGCCTCAGGCGCCAGCAAGCTGATTGTGCGGGACCTGCGTGAACAATTTCTCAAAGAGTATGTCTTCCCCACGCTGCAGGCCGGCGCGGTCTATGAACGTGAATATATGTTGGGGACCTCCATTGCTCGACCGCTAATGGGGAAAACACTGGTTGAAATTGCCGAAGCCGAAGGTGCGGATGCGGTTTCACACGGCTGCACCGGCAAGGGCAATGACCAGGTTCGTTTTGAACTCACGGTGATGGCGCTCAACCCAAAGCTTAAGGTCATTGCGCCATGGCGCGAGTGGGATATTCGCAGTCGTGAGGACGCTATAAAGTACGCCGTCAAATACAACATCCCTCTGTCCCAGACGGAAAAGGATATTTACAGCCGGGATCGGAATATTTTTCACCTGTCCCATGAAGGCGGACCCCTGGAAAATCCCTGGAATGAACCGGAAAAGGGTCTGTTCAGATTGACCGTCAGTCCAGAGGATGCACCGGACAAAGCCGCTTATATCGATATCGACTTTGAAAAGGGAAACCCGGTCAGCTTGAACGGCGAAATGCTGACAGCGGTGGAACTGTTCACCCGATTGAACAAAATAGCCGGGGCTCACGGTATCGGGCGGGTGGATATGGTCGAAAACAGATTGGTGGGAATGAAAAGCCGCGGCGTATATGAAACGCCTGCCGGAACAATTGTGCTGCGGGCCCATCAAGCCCTCGAAAGCATGTGCCTCGATAAAAACACGATGCACTATAAAGATTTCGTAGCGGTCAAATATGCTGAATTGGTCTACAACGGCATGTGGTTCATGCGGCTCCGGGAGGCACTGGACGCCTTTGTCAAGATCACTCAGGAGAGAGTCTCGGGCACCGTCCGCCTGAAGCTGTACAAGGGGAATGTCATCATTGCAGGACGAAAAAGTCCCTACAGTCTGTACCGTGAAGATTATGCATCATTCGGAGAAGAAGATGTGTACAATCAACAGGATGCTCACGGATTCATTCAGCTGTTCGGTCTGCCCTTGAAGGTCGAGGCCCTGTCGGCCATCAATGGCGGAGATGAAAGCCGCTACCTCAGGCCGGACTATAGCAAGTTCAAGCGCGACTAGTCGCAGGTTTCGTAATTGTCGCTGCCATCTCCAGCCCGCCTCGGCCCAGCGTCAATGAAGGGCGTTTGCTCGATATCGAACACTTAATGAACTCTTTAGTAAGTCAGATTCTAAAGCCTTTGGAAGGGTGCCACGATTGGAAATTTGCAGAACACTCGGCTCGAGATCTCATCGGTCAGATCAGATCGTCGGTTGCTTTTTACCGCCCTGATTGTAATTTGGGGTGCGACACTTGAAGCGGCCATTTCGACTTGACACATAACGGATTTTTGCCATAAATTGAGGTTGAAAAGCAGATCCATGCTTTTTCCATGCAGCGCCTGTCTTGCTCAAAAAGGGAGAGCAGATACAGCACTTAATTCCAACCTATCCCTCGAGGTGAATAAAATGAATGGATCGGTAGAACAAACTCGTCAAACATACCCAGGGTGGGATGAGTTCTACAATAAAGATATTGATGAAAAATTAGATTTTTTCAAGTTAAACGGCAGATTGTTTGATGTGATTTTTGCCCAACAGTTTGACAGACCGTTCATGGACTATTTGTGTAAGATCGCAGACATGATCCGGTTATTGGCCCAAACGAAAATGGGCCAGGAAAAACTCAGACATCTTTTGCCCCATAAACGGGCCATGCTGTATTTTGTTCAACCCTCAACACGGACCTTTCTATCTTTCCAAAATGCATGTTATATTCTGGGGCTGAGCGTTTCCGAAAGTCGGGGAACGTCAACAAGTTCCGAGGTCAAAGGAGAATCGTCGGAAGATACCATTCGCACATTTGCCAGTTATGTCGATTTGATAATTTCCAGGCATCCGGAAGCCGGGTTTGCCGAAAAAACCGCGTGGGTCCTGAATCAAACCGATCGTCCCGTTCCCATTTTAAACGGGGGCTCGGGACCGGATCAACATCCGACCCAAGCGCTGTTGGATATTTATACGCTTGAAAGATCATTTCAACACATCGGCGGTTTGGACGGCAAAAAGATTGCTATGGTCGGTGATTTAAAGCGCGGAAGAACCGTCCGTTCCCTGAGTTATCTGATGAAAAATTATAATGACGTAAGCCTGTACTTTGTTTCACCGGATGTATTCAGAATGAAAGACGACATTAAAAAATTTTTGGAGAAGCACGGCATTCCCTATTATGAAACCGATGATTTCGAAAGCGTTATGCCGCTGGTGGACGCCATTTACATGACCAGAATTCAGAAAGAGTATTCTGACGACCCGTCCGGCGAAGCCGACACCTATCCTGAGTTCCATTTCAAGAAAGAACACCTGTCCATCATTCAACCGAATTGTACCATCATGCACCCACTTCCCCGGCGATATGAAATAGAAGTGGAAGTGGATAATGATCCGCGGGCCGCCTACTGGCGGCAGGAGCGAAACGGCATGTGGATTCGGGCAGCTTTGATCGCCTATGTTTTCCGGGTTGAACAGGAGATCTTTGCGGAATTTTCCTGATATGCTCGAAAATTAAATAAAAAATAATTCTTCTTTAGTCTCAAATCCATTATTCTTGCCTTCTCAGGAGACACGGCATTTTAATCCTAAAAAAGTTCCCGCCGCTCTGAAGTCGGATATGTATGCCCGCTGTTCATCGAATTTGAGCGTCAATAAAACCACCGGTCAATTGTTCAATGAATTCTACATGCTCAGCAGTTGCCACTTGAACCAAATGTGTGCAGGATCTTTTTCATACAGGGGATGCCAGATCAGATTGAGTCGAAAATTCGGGGGATTATTCGGAAGCTCCACCAGCCTTAACGGCAGGATCTCGGACAGTTTGGTTGCCATACGGCGTGTCAGGGTCATGATGTAATCGGTCTCGGCCAGAATCAGCGCAGCGGGTAAAAAAGCTGCGGTGGAAACGCTGTATTTTCTCAGAACATTATGTTTTTTAAGCCAGTTATCCAAAATTCCAAATCGAAAGGGCGAGCCCAATATGGAAATTAAAATATGGGGTGTTTCGGTTAACTGCTCGAGGGAAACAGATTGTCCGATCTTTTTGTTTTCTTTCCGAACAAGGCATACCAATGAGTCCTGAATCCAACTCCGACTCTTCAGGTTTTTTGGGATATCCATAAGGCCTTCTACGCCGATGACAAAATCGACCTCGCCGGTGGTGAGTTTTGACTCGGGAAGTTCATGGGTCAGTATTTCAGCTGCCACGGTGCAATGGGGCGCAACTTTTTCCAGGTGCGCCATGAGTTTGGGCATTACCAGGCATTCAAAATATTCGGTACAATACAGAACGAACTTTCTGTCGGAGATCAGGGGGTCAAAGGATTTTTGTGTATAAATGGTGCGATTAATCCGGTTGAGCATCTCTCTGACCGGCACCTCCATTTCCAGGGCCCGTGGGGTCGGCATCATCCCCTGTTCCGTCCGCATCAAAATCGGATCATCCAGCAGGGACCGCAAACGGCTCAGGGCATGGCTCATTCCGGATTGGCTTAAAAACATCTTTTCAGCAGCTTTGGATACATTGCGCTCGCTCATCAGGGCATCAAAGCAAACCAATAGATTCAAGTCGAAGTTTCGAAGATTAATTCTCATGATCGTATTTCATCCTCTCGGGTGTCCATCCGTAAATGGCATTATTGCCCGCCGCTCAGGTATTGTGGAATCTCCCTGGAGCATCGAATTCCGAATTTAAAACAAGTTGCTCCGCGCGGACGGCTGAATCTGAAAATATCTCCGGGTCGGGCACCGGTTCTGTTGTTGCTTGAAAATGGATATGCACGATATCAATTTGATCTATGAATACAATGAACTTGACTCATATGTCAAGGGCTTTTATACAGCGGTTGAGCGATGAACAGGTTCGATATTAATTTGGATTGTTAATGCAATGAACCTAACCCATATGTCAAGTCAAGGGCTTTTATGCAGCGACTCAGTGATGAATATGCACGATATTAATTTTCATTATGAATAAAATGAAATTGAAAAATGTGCTAAACTTTTTTATGCGGGCTAAGAGCAGTTTAAGGTTTTACATCCGAATGCCCGAAAGTTTATGCGCAGGTTCGTTTCTGCCGATGTGCTCTTTTAAAACAATTAATAAGGATCATGCCCGGCATGCTCAAATCCTCCTTAGGGGCATAATAATTCCGCCGGCGAGTTTCGGAACGGCGTGCGAGGCAATACTTGCGAGGTGTATGCAGACCGTCGGGTCATTTCGACCGACCATGTTGAAGTTGATGGTGTGTGACGACTGCGCTGCCTTCGACAATAACTACACGGAGACATAGGAGATATACATGACTGATAAAAAACCGATACTTTTGATTGCATTGGGAGGGAACGCCCTGATTCAAAAAGGGCAAACCGGCACTGCAGACCAACAATTTGAAAATCTCAGGCTGCCCATGAAGCAGATCGCCGAATTGTCCAGAAAATACAGGCTTGTGATTACACACGGTAACGGCCCCCAGGTGGGGAATCTGCTGCTGCAGCAGGAGAGCTGTGATGAAGTTCCGAAAATGCCCCTGGAGGTTATCGGCGCCATGACCCAGGGACAGATCGGCTATATGATTGAATCTTCTCTCGACACCGCGCTGATGGAAATGGGGGTTGATGAAGAGCAGGACTTTGTATCCGTCATCACTTACGTGGTTGTGGATGAAAACGATCCGGCCTTTCAAAATCCAACCAAACCCATCGGCCCGTTTTACACCGAAGCAGCGGCGGCGAAGCTGCCGTACACCCTCGTCAAAACCGACAAGGGGTACCGGCGGGTGGTGGCGTCCCCTATGCCGTTGGCCATTGTGGAATGCAAGGAGATAAAAAAGCTCATCGATATCGACTTTATCGTTATTTGCTGTGGCGGCGGCGGGATACCGGTGGTCCGCAAGGAACGGAGGTTTAGCGGCGTTGAAGCGGTGATAGACAAGGATCTGGCAAGCTCGGTCCTGGCTCGGGAAATAAAGGCAGATATCTTTATCGTGGCGTCAGATGTTGAAGGCGCTGCCGTAGACTGGGGAAAGCCCGAGCAGAGGATTCTGCGAAAGGTCGCCTTGTCGGAAATCAAGGAATATGTTGAAGCCGGTCATTTCCCGGCAGGATCCATGGGCCCTAAAGTTAACGCGGTCATCCGGTTTGCCGAAAGTACGGGAAATCGCGGCATCATCTGCAATTTGGATGATATCCAAAAAGCGGTTGAAGGTGTTGCCGGGACCGAAATTTGCAAATAAGGTGTCGTAAAGTTAAAATCAAACACATCGGGTCTTTGGTTTTAAGACGCATGGTTTTGTGAAATATTAATAAAAGGACTTGGGCTTAAAACGGCCAACACCAGATCATTGAACCGCCGGCCGATGTTAAAAACAAGCCCTGACAATTCATTTGATTGGAGGAGAAAATGTCGAAGAAAAAAGTAATCATTATCGGAGCGGCCGGAAGAGACTTCCATAATTTTAATACCTATTACAGGGGCAATGAAGATTACGAAGTGGTCGCCTTTACCGCGGCACAGATCCCGGACATTGAAGGCAGAAAGTACCCTGCGGCACTGGCCGGCGAGTTGTACCCGGAAGGCATTCCCATTTATGCCGAAGAAGAACTTGAAAAATTGATCCGGGAGCTGGACGTCGATGACTGTGTATTCTCTTACAGTGACGTTTCGTATCAGCACGTAATGCACATGAGTTCCGTTGTCTGCGCCGCCGGCGCCAACTTCGTACTGCTGGGACCGGCAGACACCCAGATCAAAAGCAGCAAGCCGGTCATTTCGGTGGGTGCCGTCCGAACCGGCTGCGGAAAAAGCCAGACGTCCCGGAGAATCATCGAGATACTCATGGAAAAAGGATTGAAGGTTGTCGCTATCCGTCACCCGATGCCCTATGGCGATATTGCCGCTCAGAAGGTCATGCGTTTCGCCAGTGTCGAGGATATCGATAAAAACAAGTGTACCGTCGAAGAGATGGAAGAGTATGAACCCCACGTGATTCGCGGAAACGTGATTTACTCGGGCGTTGACTACGAAGCCATCATCAGAGCCGCTGAGAATGATCCTGACGGCTGTGATGTGGTACTGTGGGACGGTGGGAACAATGATTTTCCGTTCTACGAATCAGATCTGCATGTTACCGTGGTCGATCCCCATCGTCCGGGTCACGAACTGACCTATTACCCCGGAGAAACCACCTTGCGGCTGGCGGACGTTGTTGTGATCAACAAAATAGACAGTGCAGACGGCGCCGATATCAACACCGTTAGAAAAAACGTGGCTGCCGTAAATCCGGACGCTATCGTGATTGACGCGGCTTCTACCATTAAAGTCGAAGATCCTTCGGTGATCAGGGGCAAAAAAGTTCTGGTGGTGGAAGACGGTCCGACCCTCACACACGGTGAGATGAAGATCGGCGCCGGTGTGGTTGCCGCTGAAAAGTTCGGGGCAGCCGGCCTGGTGGATCCCAGACCGTACACGGTGGGCAGATTGACGGAGACGTTTGAAAAGTATCCTGAAATCGGAACGCTGCTTCCGGCCATGGGGTACGGCGAGGTGCAGTTAAAGGACATGGAAACCACCATCAACAATACCGAATGTGATGCGGTTGTCGTGGCCACCCCCATCGATCTGAACCGGATCATTAAGATCGATAAACCGAATACAAGGGTATTTTATGACTTGCAGGAAATAGGATCACCGAATTTTGAAGAGGTCCTGGCCGATTTTGGCAAAAAACACAATCTGTTTTAAGTCATAACCCCTTTATATATGGGGGCGGTTCCATTGGCACCGCCCCCAATTTTGAGTTACTTCAATGGATTATCTGTGAAAGGAGTCGACGATGGCGTTTAATTTAAAAAACAGGCATTTTTTGAAGCTTTTGGATTTCAGCCCACAGGAGATCCGGTTTCTTCTGGATCTTTCCATCGATCTGAAAAAGGCAAAATATGCCGGAATAGAACAACCCCGATTGACCGGGAAAAATATAGCTTTGATTTTCGAAAAAGCTTCCACCAGGACCCGTTGCGCCTTTGAAGTTGCGTCTTACGATCAGGGTGCAAGAGTTACCTACCTGGGGCCGACCGGTTCTCAGTTGGGAACCAAGGAAACCATGAAAGATACGGCCAGGGTTCTTGGCAGGATGTATGACGGTATCGAGTATCGCGGTTTCGCCCAGGAGAAAGTGGAAGAACTGGCCAAATACGCAGGCGTTCCCGTATGGAACGGGCTTACCAACGAGTTCCATCCCACACAGGTCCTGGCGGATTTTATGACCATGATGGAGCATTCCGACAAACCGTTGCACCAGGTCAAGTTCGCTTACCTGGGGGATGCTCGGAATAATATGGGCAATTCTCTGCTGGTGGGTGCTGCGAAGATGGGCATGGATTTCCGTTCGGTTGCGCCCAAGTCGGTTCAGCCCACCGGGGAAATCGTGGACGCGGGCAATAAAATTGCTGCCGAAACCGGCGCCAAGCTCCTGATCACGGATGATTTGAAGACCGGCGTCAAGGACTGCGATTTTCTTTATTCGGACGTCTGGGTCTCGATGGGTGAGCCGGCCGAGGTGTGGAAAGAGAGAATCGAGCTTTTGACACCCTACCAGGTCAATCAATCGACCATGGATCTCACCGGCAACCCGAAGGTGAAATACATGCACTGTCTGCCGGCGTTCCACAATCGTGATACCGTTGTCGGTGAAGAGATTTACCGGAAATTCGGTTTGGAAGGCATGGAAGTGACCGAAGAAGTTTTTGAGTCCGAGGCGTCCATTGTCTTTGACGAGGCCGAAAACAGGATCCATACCATCAAGGCCGTGATGGTGGCGACCCTGGGAGACTGATGGTATCAGTGTCGGTATGGCAGCTAGATATTAGGTCGTTTTATGTCAGTAATACGCTAAGATGGTGGTCATCTTGGTCGGAGGAACAGAACAATGTAACAATGCACAATGGGGTGCAACAACAACAAGATGTAACGATGGAGGTACCGTAATGATGGAAAAATCGAAACCGAAAGTCAAGAAGGAGGAGTACGATGTGGTACTCCAAGGACAACCAGCGGTTAAGCCGATGGTTGTATCACAGCGGGAGGGGGAACCATTCAGGGTATGGTCTCCGAATGAGTTCTCCCTGTTGAAGCGGGTCCTCATCGGCAGACCGGAGGGAACCAACATGCCGGCCGCCGAATGGGCTTGGCGGTACGATGTTCCTGGTTGCAAGCTACCCAGTCATATGCCTTTTCCCCAAGACATGGTGGATGCAGCCAACGAGCAGATGAACTATTTCGTGGGCACGCTCGAAAAACGGGGAGTTCTCGTTGACAGAGTCCCGATTCTGCCGATGATGATGAACCGACCGTTCACGAGTCCCATCGGCTGGGGACAGCTGAACATGCACGGGGTCAACAATGTGCGTGACGTAAGTTTGGTTCACGGCCACGTCATTGTCGACGCGCCAACGGTTCGACGGACCCGCGTTTTTGAGCGGTTCAACCTGCGGCCGTACTTCAACCTACTCGCCAAGGAAGACTCCAACTGTTTTCACACGTCAGGTCCCTTCCCGATGCTGACAGATGAAGACTACGACATGGGCTACTATCACGACCGGAAAAACCGAACTGACGAAGAACAGCGGGAGATGTTGCTGGCGGGCCAGTTCCAGCAAAAAAACGGGGAATTCCCCTGGGAATCCCTCTGGGACGGCGCTGACATCTGGAGCATCGGCAAAGACATGTTCTACCAGCGCTCAGCAGTCGGCAACAAGGCGGGCGAAGATTGGCTGCGGCGGTTCTGCAGAGAGCACGGATTCCGTTTCCACGCCGTAACGTTTGATACGCCGATCAACAGTGACCGGCCGACCAACTTCCACCCGTGGCACATCGACGTGAACATGTGTACGCCGCGGCCTGGTCTGGTCATCCTCAACCCGGATTGGCCCCCGGTTGATGAAGGGTTCACCCAGCTCTTCAAACAGAACGACTGGGAAGTCGTGATGGGCGCCCGGCCAACCCGTGTTCACAAGAACGACATTTTCCTGACCGGGTTGTACGAGGGTAAATCCTGGATCTCCCTTAACACATTCAGTATTGACGAGAACGTGATGTGTGTGGAAGCCGGCGAAACAGCTTTCATGGACCAGCTCGACGGGCTGGGCGTGGAAGTGATTCCGATTCCGTACGAAAAGGTGATCCCATTCGGCGGCGCCCTGCACTGCACCACGCTCGATATCGAGCGAGACACCGGCGAGAAGGGCGAGAGAGGGGAATACGAAGATTACTTCCCGAAACAGATCGAAGGGTATTAATAAAAACGTTAACAAACGGATACGTTTTTCAATTCATTAACAAATTTGGAAAAAACTGACAGGTAAGATGGATCTCATCCCTGAGGCCTCGAGCAGACGATGGAAATGAACGTTCTTGGGACAAAGGGATTTGATCCATTTGCCTGTTAAGGTTTTTCAATTTCTGTATGAGTATGGAATGTTTCATATGATATCAATAAGTTTTAAAACGTAGTGACAGGCACTGCCGGATACGATGGTCTTTGTCCGTCTTATTCACCTGTTTTTTTGTGGAGAAAGAAAAATTTTAACTACCCCTAGCCATCATATTTACCCGTTTTTTTGTGGAGAAAGAAACACTTCTACCTTCACTCTTTTTTACTCATCCCTTGTGCTTGCCGTCCCTTCCATAACCCTGAAAATTTATCTTATCTTGGCAAACTGCATTACGTTTCATTTAGTTCAATTAAAAAAAATAGGAGGAATTTAAATTATGACACCTATGGGTATCGGGCTTATTTGCTTTATCTTAATGTTTTTCGCACTGGGCATCGGCACGTATTTCCTGGTCAAGGGGAGCGGTAAACGCTACATCATTTGTGGTAAGAGTCTCCCGTTTTTCCTGGTGGGATCCATGCTTTTAGCCCAATCGTTGGATGCCAACGCCACCATGGGAAATGCCACCGGGGTGTATCTGGGCGGATTCTGGGCCGGGTTTCAATTCCCCCTAGGCCTGGCCCTGTGCCTGCTGTTGACCGGACTTTTCTATGCGGCACCGCTGAATCGGATGAATCTGTTAACACTGCCCGATTTTTATTTTAGAAGATACAATTGGGTAACGGAAATCATCGCGTCGCTTCTAATGGCCTTTAGTTTTGCGATACTGGTTGCCGGCAACTTTGCAGGTTCCGCCTGGATAGTCTCCATTGTTTTTGAGATCGATTATACCTGGGCGCTGGCCTTCATAGCAATTGGAATTTTTATATACACCGTTTCCGGCGGGCTCTACGCGTGTGCCGCCACGGACATCGTTCAAATATATCCTGCCATATTAGGATTTTTGGGATGTTTTATATGGCTGCTGTACACCCATGGCTGGGACTTCTTTGCAGGCTCGATTCCCGCCGGTTACATGGACTTAAGCGGTTTAACTTCAATGGAAAACGGGGCGCTTCTAAACTGGGCCGGCATTCTGGCTCTGGGGCTGGGCGATATCGTCGCTCTGGACTTCATGGAAAGAGTCTTTGCTGCCAGGGATGGAAAAACAGCCAGAATCAGCTGTTTCTATGGCGCAGGGTTTACCATATTCACCGGTTTAATCTGTTCGGGTATCGGATTAATGGGCTTAAAGCTTCTTCCGGAAATCTCCGATCCCAGAATGGTTCTGCCTTCAATTGCAATGACGTCCGTCCCGTTTATTTTTGGACTGTTTGTAATGGGCGGAATTATCGGTGCCGGAGCATCCACTGCTGATGGCGGGATATTAGGAGTATCCACCGTGTTGGGTAGGAATATAATTCAGAAGAATATACTCCGAAGATGGGGAAAGACAAAGGTTGCTAAAGACAATCCTGGCGAATCTGAAGAGGTTATACAGGCTACGGCAATTTCCGACCGAAAGCTCCTCATCATCAGCCGGCTCATGGCGATACCGGTAGTTGCTTTTGCAATCTATCTGGCCATTGTAAAACCTGAGCCGGGAATTCTGCTGGTTCTTGCCTTTGACGTGGTGTTTGCCGGGTGTCTTGTTCCACTGACATTAGGTCTATATTGGAAGAAGGCCAATACGCCAGGGGCCTTGGCAGCAATTATTATTGGCTCTGTGCTTCGATTGATTCTGTTTTATAAGATTCCCGAGCATTTGGCCGGTTTGGATACTATGATTCCTCCGGTTGTTAGTCTTATTGTTATGGTCATCGTCAGCCTGATGACCCAAGAGAGTCATCCGCCAAAACATCATGTGATCAACGAGGTCCCGGATGATGCCTACGTGATCGCAGGTATATGTTAAGCTCCTGTTTTGATAGATGAAAAATCTATGGGTTGCGCTGGCAATTTGTGTAACCGTTCGGTCGCGAATGGCGGCTGAACGGTTACGGTAACCTGTAGGGTATTCATTAAATTTCCGACCCCCCCCCGATCCGCCCCCCCGATCCGTCCCCCTCCCCCCGACCCTCCCCCCGCATTTTTGGCGGGCGGGGGGTCGGTTTTACGGCGTTATTTGCCAATGGGGTGGGCGCCGGTTAAAAATAACTGCTTCTATCCCAGCAA
>DATKWE010000018.1:0-3535 GCA_035529735.1 Desulfobacterales bacterium
TAGTTTAGTTCTCTGAAACAATCCGGTTTCAAGGAAGCTTCAGGTTTTATTAAATTTTAAAATGAAAACTTTTTGTGTGGGTTAGGGTCTATTATGAAAAAACGATAATGGCTTTGACTCAAAGATGAAACATCTTCATAAAACAAAACGCTTTAAAACAATCTGAACGGGTTTTTTCATTACAGGCCCTTATCCCGGGATTATTCCACATTCTGAAGCTGTTCCCTTATTTTTTCAAGCTCTGACTTCACATCTACGACCATGTGAGATACACTGGCTTTTTCCGTTTTGGATCCCAGGGTGTTGAATTCACGGTTAAGCTCCTGCAGCAAAAAATTGAGCTTTCGGCCGGCAGGTTTCTTTGAATCCATAATTGTCAGAAACTGTTTTAGGTGACTTGTCGCCCTTACAACTTCTTCAGAAATATCACTTTTGTCAGCCAAAAAAGCCGCTTCCTGTGCGATTCTATCAGAATCGATCTCCACCATCCCTTTGGTCAAAACCGCGATACGATCTTTAAGGCGCTGCTGATAATAAAACAACAGGTCGCTCGATTCTTTTTCGATTTGATGAATATTTTTTTCAATGTTGTTAATGCGCTTGGAAATATCTAAAGCAATAAAATCTCCTTCTTTTTGTCGCATTGCAATAAGATCGACCATGGCTGCATTAATGCACTCTCTGACAACAGACCCGATAGCCTCCATATCCCGGGCATGTTCAGCAGGTCGAACGACACCCCCTTCTCTGACCAGAAGTTCAATGGATATCTCCGAATTAAGATCGAGCTGGTCTTTTAGTTGAACAAGGCTTTCATAATATGCCCTGGCTCTACTGATATTTACTTCAAAAGCATATGCCTCGTCTGAATCGTCATTTATCTGAAGATTAACCTCTATGCGGCCTCTTGCAACCTTGTCCGCGATCAAAGATTTTATTTTTTCCTCCAGAGCTGTATATCCGTGAGGAATACGCAAGACAACATCAAGATATCTGCTGTTGTATGAGCGGATTTCAGCCAAGACGTTAATCTTATTCTCCGTCTTTTCGGCGCTGGCATAGGCGGTCATACTTTTCATAATTTTATTCTTTCCTCGACATTTTTCATGAAATTTTAACCGAGATCGATCCCATACTTCTTGCGCACCCATTCAAGAAAAGTCATTACATTTTCCGAAGCATAATCAGGATACGTCCACGGCATTTTATTAAAGTGTCCCTTTAAGTAGACCAGCGTTAGATCGGCATAAATTCCGCTTCCGATATAAATCCTATGGCTATAATTTTTACCCGTCGCCAGGACAAAACGCTCATGGAGCAAATATCCGGGATCTATATTAACCGCTCGTCTGCCGTCGATTGAATACTCACGCTCAAGATCATTGGTAAACAGCTTTATATTAGCCAGAGCACTCTGCTCGATGAGTCTTTTAAATGCCAACATACGTCTAAAAAGAGGTGTGCCCATCTCATCATCGTAATAGGTGGTAAGGTTAAAAGGGAGCCATGGGCTTGTCATGTCCACCGGACCCAATTTTTCAACGAGCGCTTTTACGACATCAACGGCGAGGCGCTTTTCCTTCAAAAAAAAACCTATCACAAGCTTGGCAGGTTTTGGCGGTTGAGGAAGACTCATGGTATCCGACTTTATACTCGGCTATAATTGAAGCTCCCTGAAGCTCCCATCCTTTTGACGGGAATATCCGCTTCGTTCCAACACGCTGCAGGGAATGTTCTGCCTTGCGGCAGTGTTTCGCAGCGACGGTAAGAAATTTTATCCATTTTAATATTCGCTTGCCCAGTTGAATCCCCAAAATTCACCCGGGCGAGCTGTTGCAGTTCAACCGGTTCTCCTATACATTTAAGGGCTTGGCTTCATCAATGAGCATAATCGGAATATCATCCCGAATCTCATACAAGAGTCTGCAAGTCTCACATATCAGGCCATCTTTTGTATCGTTCAAATATATGTCACCCTTACATTTCGGGCACGCGAGTATTTCAAGAAGTTCCGGGCTGATTGCCATGATCGTCTCCTTTTATTTTTATGGTCTTGTAAACGTTCAAAAATATTTTTTTCGGATCCATTATAATTTAGATGATAAAAGTTCATCGAAATAAGCGATTGTTTTTTTCAGACCTTCTTCCAGTTCAACTTTGGGTTCCCATCCAAGAACTTCACGGGCAAGTGTAATATCCGGTCGACGCTGTCTGGGGTCATCCGCCGGAAGCGGCTCAAAAATGATTTCGGATCGGGAGTTGCTCAGTTCAATCACCTTTTTTGCCAGTTCCAGTATCGTAAACTCTCCGGGTTTTCCCAAATTCATTGGGCCGGTCACATCATCGATACTGTCCATTAATCGCACCAATCCTTCTATAAGATCGTCCACATAGCAGAAAGACCGCGTCTGAGTTCCATCACCGAAGATTGTCAGTGGTTTTCCACGTAATGCCTGAACGACAAAATTGGAAACGACCCGTCCGTCGTTGAGATGCATTCTGGGACCGTAGGTATTAAAGATACGGGCCACTTTGATTTTAAGCTTGTGCTGGCGAAAGTAATCGAAAAAAAGGGTTTCTGCACATCGCTTTCCTTCATCGTAGCAGGAACGTGGCCCGATGCAGTTCACGTTTCCGTGATAGGTTTCAGGCTGGGGATGAACAGAAGGGTCTCCATAAACCTCCGAGGTAGACGCCTGAAGAATTTTGGCCTTGATCCGCTTGGCCAGTCCCAGCATATTGATGGAACCGTGAACATTGACCTTGGTGGTCTGAACCGGATCGTTCTGGTAATGAATGGGGGATGCCGGACAGGCTAAATTGTAGATCTCGTCGACTTCAACATACAGGGGAAACGTAATATCATGCCGACACAGTTCAAAATAGGGATTCCCGATTAAATGGGCGATGTTTCTTTTGCTCCCGGTATAGAAATTGTCCACACATAAAACGTCGCACCCCTTGCTGAGAAGACGGTCACATAAATGGGAGCCGAGAAATCCGGCCCCGCCGGTCACCAGAACACGTCTGCGCAAATGCATATTGCCCCTCTCATACCTTTTAGGACTTCTGTTTAATGTATCTTTGCCAGATATTCCCTTATTGCTTTGTAATTGTCAACCACCATAGACGCTTTGACACCTTTGGTTAATGCCCCTTTTTTCTCGATCCCGGCGTCGGGTTCAACTTAAATTTTTTGAAATATGCAAAGTTCAATATTTTGTTTTTGATTTTTCTTGCGCATCTATTTATTCATAGGCGTATGTTCTAAAAAGCGTATCTTTGAGCATTGTGTAACAGCAAGTCCGACAAGGTTCGTGGATAACGGGTTGGAATTCGCTCTATCTTTCGGATCAACACGCACAAAGGATTTTTAGAGTTGCTACCGGTTATTGTAATCACCATGCATCAAGGACTCTCGAAGCTTGGCGTACTTCATGAAGGAACCTCCGGCATTGAATAAAGATATCATAAATCCGTCAAATCCCGCCATCATTCCCATTTCCAAGACATATGTTCGAATAAACATCCAAAG
>DATKWE010000019.1:0-2781 GCA_035529735.1 Desulfobacterales bacterium
AAACCGCACGCCGTCTTTGAACGGACTAATCTTGCTTTTTCCGGTTGTACGCTTTAGGACATTGATGGGCATATATTTCACGCTTCTTCCGCTCCTTAAAACACCCAATGTCAGGGTCGTGGGATAGGAATAGGTGTTGGGCAGCAGATATAAAAAGTCCTGGGCGATATCTGCTTTAATGGCCCTAAATCCTGAGGTCAGGTCGAAAATCGGAAACTTTGCAACGTATGATGCCAGCCAGTTGTATGCCGTGTTGCCAAAAGTACGACCCAATGAGGCCTGATCGCCGTTTGACCGGGAACCGACAACCATATCATAATCGGGTATATATCTCAGCAACTTGACGATATCTTCCGGATTATGCTGATTGTCTCCGTCCATAAACACCAGAATATCCCCGCCGGCGATTCTAATTCCGCTTTTTATGGCAGCGCCGTTCCCGATATTATAAGGATGGCTGTGAACATAAGCCCCCGCATCTTTAGCGATGGCGGCCGTGTCATCAACCGACCCGTCATTGATCACGATAATTTCAAAGTCAGGATAAAGTTCTTTGGTTTTAAGAACAAGATCACCGATGGTTGGGGCTTCATTGTATGCGGGGATAATTATTGAAATTTTTGTCTTATCCATCTTCAATCCCCAACCCCATTAATAAGGGCTTTCTGCGGAAGCACGTCCTTGATCATTTTTTAACTCCGGAAGTGTGATATTAAAGTATACTGACCAAAAACGCCTGGTCATGCTCAACAGTCCCCTTCTTTCTTTTACAACCCCAATTAATTTTTCATCCGCGTATATTTCCCTGAGTGTCTTCAAGTCTTTCTCATCCCCAAAATCCAGAACCCTGGCAATGATATAGTCAGCATGCTGTTCTATATCTACTGACTCAGCATCCCAAAAGAGGGTGGGGTCAAATAATCTCTTGGCATCTTTTATGCTGTTCATCTTGATATCAGTCAATGTCTTTCCCTTTCTGCCCGTCTGTTATCTTTTCGTTGCCACAAAAAAAGTGCATCAATTTTCATTGGATACTTATCTTCGAACAAGCGGATATCATTGAATATTCAGAATATTTGGATTATGCCGAAAGCAAAAGCATATCTAACCCTGTTTCCTCAATAACGGAAGTATGCTGTTTTTATCGCTATTTTATCGCCGACGTCCTTCAGACAAAATTCTGGTCAAATTCTTATCTCGCCTTATCAACCGTGCAATACCCAACGCTTCCTCCTTTTCTGAATCGGACATTACTAAAAAAAGATTTCTGATATCTTCTTCATCCTGGACTCCACCTGCCATTAACTTCATGCCGACCAAATATTCTTTTGGATATGGATAAAGAGGGCCTGTATGAGGAGAATCCATACTTTTTAACCCTTCCAGCTCCCATTGATAATTTGCAATCAATATATCAAGTTTTTTGAATCGTTTTTCCAGATCGGTTATGATTATCAAATCATGTTTTAAGGGATCTGACGGATCTTTCGATGCTTCAAAATTCTTAACCTCAAACTTCCCCCCAAGTTCTTGTTTTAAAAATGACGCGAATACCTTCCCTATATTACCAATATCTTTTTTTTCGTCTCCGCAAAACAAGAGTATGTCAACATCAATTGTTGTTCTGGGTATACCATGCATAATGACTGCCTCTCCGCCCACAATTGCGGCAAGCCGTATAACATTAGCCTGTTCAGAAAAACTATCAATGCATTCTGTAACTATTTTTAATAAGCTTTTCATATGCTTCTTCCGGTGAAATATCATAGATTTGTGCCATCCGCTCTAAGATCTCATCCAGGCGTTTTTCTGCCTCTGCTGATCTCTCCTGAGGAGTCAGTTTCAAGAAGGCTTCAATCATTTCAAGCCATTTTTTTTCCATCAAATGTGACATAATTCTTTAAATCCACAGATTACGCAGATTATTCCGATGAAATAGAAAAAGAAAATGTCCCGGTTAAATGGTCCTCTGGCCCTGATTAAATGGCTTTCAGATTTAACAGGGTAAAAATTGAACGGGGTAAACATTTCATAGGGCAGGCACGGATTCTCGTGAGTTATTGGGTTATATTTTGACCCTCGTTTGGTAACTCATTACAGAAACAAACTTTACCCTATAGTTGCATAAATAACATGGCAAAATGAGTTTAAAGACTATAATGATCAGTATTTCCAGACTTTTTCTCTGCTTTGATGGAATTGACCCTAAATGACGTCATGAAAATAGTGAAAACAGCCATGTTATTTACCCAATGGGAAAGCCGGGGATGCCGCATTTCCCCGCTATTCACGGGATCTTCGACCAGTGTTGCCAAAGGTTCGCAGTAAATTACTACGGCTTCACCTTTGGCGCCCCAGGCCGCCTCGCCTTGCCCGTCCGCCATCGGCTGCGCCTCAGGCGAATGCCGGGATGGCTTGGCTGGCGGGCGAGCTTGGATCTGCAGCATCTTCGACTTTTGCAACATACAAGGGTTTATGGCCCTTCTTCGTGCCTTACTGTCTTAGTGGCTAAACTATATTACAAAAAAACGAACTTTTGTGTCAAGAAAATTGCCAGGACAAATACTGTTGTTCAAATTTCTCTTAATTGGGAAATAACTTTGAGCTTATGATTTTCATTTTTCCCAGTCGAAATAAAAGAGCCGTCATTAAACACCCGAAACCATATTTAATACTTCGAATCAGGTTGATCGATGAAGCTTCAGGAAAATATTTTGTTGGGCAGCTCACTTCCGCAATCGTGTAGTCGTGCCATAGAATCTGTGCCAGCATCTGATTGTC
>DATKWE010000020.1:0-5139 GCA_035529735.1 Desulfobacterales bacterium
GGTGTGGATATTTCCAGCCGTAACGCCCGGCCCGGAGATAAAATCATCCTCAGCGGCACCATCGCCGATCACGGCATGGCGGTGTTGACCCAGCGGGAAGGGATGACGTTCGAGTCGCCGGTTAAAAGCGATACGGCACCATTAAACCATATGGTGTCACGAATGCTTTCAGTATCCAATGACATCCATGTGCTTCGGGACCCCACCCGGGGCGGCGTCGGTACCGCTCTCAACGAAATTGCCGGCAAATCCGGCGTCGGGATCAAGATCTACGAAGAAGAGATTCCGCTAAAAGATGCGGTTGCAGGCATCTGTGAACTTTTGGGATTCGATCCCGTGTACGTTGCCAACGAGGGCAAGTTGATTGCGTTTGTCGATCCCCGGCATGCCGAAAAAGTCCTGGCAGCGATTAAAGAAGACGAATTGGGCAAAGATGCCCGCATTATAGGAGAAGTGATGTCCGATCATCCCGGCCGAGTGATCATGAAAACCCGAATCGGAGGAACCCGAATCGTCGATATGCTGACGGGTGCTCAACTCCCGAGAATCTGCTAGTTTCCGATCCGGAAATGGCCTTTTTTGTCCTGATCGGCGTTCTCCGCGGGTTCCCGGCTGCGGCGTACAGACGTACGCCTTCCTGTCCCGCTATGCGGGAGACGCAAACCCTTGTGCCTGCCCCGTGAAATGCGAAGCATATTTAACTGGGGCGGCCTTGATCAGAACAAAAACTGCTCATTTCTGAATCGGAAACCCCATTATGTTTATTTTAAATTCATGGATGAACACTTTTTAGTTTCCTTTTTAGTATTGAGAATGGACACTTTTTAGGAAAAATGTTACTTGCCTGATTTAAAAATTAAGAAAAAAAATTGTTGGTGATCACGAAAGCACGAAATAATATTATGGTAAATAATCTATCTATTTTTGATTCAACGTCAAAATACCTTCAAACGACCCTCTTGATCTTTTTTCTGTTATTGGGGGGATGCAGTCTTCAAAAAGAAGCCTCCTTCTCCGGAAAAACCATGGGAACCACCTACCACATCACCGTGGTGACCGGATGCTTTTCCAGCACCAAAGGCCTGAAAGATCAGATCGACCAACGCCTTGAAGCCATCAACAACAGCATGTCGACTTTTAGAAAAGACAGTGAGATCAGCCGGTTCAACGCAGATCAAAACACCGGCGAAAAATTTAAGATCTCGGATGATTTTTTCAATGTCATGACCGTTGCCAAAACCGTATATGAACTCACCGGCGGCGCCTGGGACGGCACGGTTAAACCCCTGGAAAACCTTTGGGGATTCGGCGATTCTGAAAATAATAAGAAGATTCCCGCACCATCGGAAATAACGGCGATTTTGCCGGAAATCGGATTCAACCACATCGAGATTTCATCCGATCATTGTCTGATCAAAAAAAAGGCCTCCCTATCCCTGGACCTTGCGTCCATTGCAAAGGGCTACGGCGTCGATCAGGTGGCGGCAGTCATCAGATCCCATGGCATAAAGAATTTTCTGGTGGAAATCGGCGGCGAAGTGTTTGCTGCAGGGTTTCGAAAAGACGGGAAACCGTGGAGAATCGGCATCAACACACCCCAGACCGGTTCGCCGTTTGATCAGGTCTATAAAGTTGTGAACCTCCACGACAAAGGCTTTGCAACCAGCGGGGATTACAGAAATTATTTCGAAGCGAGCGGGCAGCGCTTTTCCCATATTCTCGACCCGAGAAACGGATATCCGGTCCGCAACGGCGTTGTCAGTGTTTCCATTGTGGCGGATACCTGTACATTTGCCGACGGACTTGCAACTGCGATAACGGTTTTGGGTCATAAAAAAGGCCTTGAACGGGTCAACAGTATAGACCACACCGAATGCTTGATTGTGGTCCGGACCCATGACGGCAAACTTACCGACCATTACTCCAAAGGCTTCAAAACCTATATGACGGCCTCAAACTGAACTATTTTTTGGCCAGGTATTCAGCGATTTTTTCAGCCTCTTTGCCCGTGATGCCGCCGTCGGAGTACCCCGCCATCCTCTGGGTTATCTTTCTCCATTCCGCCAGATTCCGGGTCTCTTTTAAAGACCGTTCAAGTTTATGGCACCCGGCACACTTGGACGCAAAGAGTTCTTTACCTTCCTGTATGGAACTGCAGGCATATAATGCACCGGAAAAAATGATTACAACGGTAAAAATGGCATTTTTCATAAAACCCCTCATTTTCTATTGGGCAATGTACGGATACTGCTATGGATTATAAATGGTGTGGATAACGATGGTTTGTTTATCTCATGAATCATGATATTTTTCAACGAGACGGAATACAAACAAACCCAAAATTCAATCACTTTTATCTTCCATTAGTCCAATTTCAACCTTCCCGCCCGTGCCTTGCAGTGGCAGGCGGGGTGAAGCGAATTAAGGTCGATACACCGGCCGATCGTGTCACAAATATTTGATTAAATTATAAGACGCTACAATTTTATTGACATAAAAAGACGAGTACGGTACTTTTTTTGTTTTAAAAGGTGTATTTCTGTTTTTTTAGGGAGTTACAGTGCTTTTTATTGACTTTATACTGCCTTGGCCCGTCAAAAAATATATTAAAAAATTGACGTGAATACAGGTCATGAAAGGAAGGGAAAAAGCGTGGAGATTGCCGTATTGTTAAAACAGGTTCCTGCGACAGAATCGCTCATCGGAATTGCCGAAGACGGGGTATCCGTAAAGACCGATGGCATCAAGTGGGTCATTAATCCCTATGATGAATTCGCAGTCGAAGAAGCGCTGCGGATTAAAGAAGCTCACGGAGGTTCGGTAACGATCATCTCCGTCGGGTCGGAAAAAACAGCCGAGGCCATAAGAACCGCCCTGGCAATGGGGGCTGACCAGGGGATTCTGATCAACGATCCGGCTTCAGCAGGCAATGACGGTTTAAAAACAGCACGAAGTCTTGCAGCAGTGTTAAAAGAAGCGCCTTTTGACCTGATTATCGCCGGGCAGCGGGCGGTTGACGACGACAATTATCAAGTGGCTCCGGCCACAGCGGAGTTTTTAGATATTCCGCATATTTCCATGGTCATTAAACAAGAGATTACGGACACCAAGATCAGATGCCATAGAACCATTGACGGAGGAACCGCAATCATAGAAACGCAATTGCCGGCCCTAATTACAACCCAGCGGGGGCTGAACGAACCGCGGTATGCATCTCTTCCGGGAATCATGAAAGCAAAAAAGAAACCCATCGATGTCAAAAACGTCGCAGACATCGGACTCGATTCTGAACACATGGGCGAACCCCTGACAAAGATTGTTTCAATGAAAACTCCCCCTGACCGGAAAGGCGGTATTATGATCCAGGGCGATTCTGCTCAGGCAAAGGCGGCCGAACTGGTCAGGATTTTACACGAAGAGGCAAAGGTCCTGTAGTAAAGGAGATAAATATGTCAAAAGGTGTGTTGGCAATAGCGGAGCAGGTAGAGGGTGTTTTTCGAAAAGTGACTTACGAGGCATTGAGTGAAGGACGGCGTATCGCCGACCATCTGGGTTCCGAACTCACCGCCTTGGTTTTGGGAGCTGACGTTGAAAATATTTCCAAGGAACTGAAACCATACGGACCCGACAGAATTGTCGTCGCAGACAGCCCGGCGCTTTATGAATTTTTGACAGATGCCTACACCAACGTGATATATGATTTTATCCACCAAGAAACGCCGGATGTCATCATCCTGGGTGCATCAACACTGGGTAAGGATGTTTCGGCACGCTTGAGCGCACGCCTGAATGCGCCCCTTGCCATGGATTGTGTGGCGATCCGTTTTGAGGATAACCGCCTTATCGCAACCCGTTACATGTACGGCGGAAAAATCCTGGCGGATGTCGAGCTCAAGGGAACACCGAAGATCCTGGCGTTTCGGCCCAATGCCCTGGACATTACCAACGCTGACGGCGCTGGAACCCTGCAAAAAATTGATGTAGACACGGGTACAACCGCTTTGCAGTTTATAGACAAACGACTCGATACAGATAAAAAAGAAATTACCGAGGCCGACACGGTGGTGTCGGGTGGAAGAGGAATGGGAGGCCCTGATTTTTCCGTAATAGAAGCGCTGGCTGAACTGCTCGACGGCGCTGTGGGTGCGTCACGATCTGCCGTCGATGAAGGCTGGCGGCCTTCATCAGACCAGGTAGGCCAGACCGGGAAGGTGGTTTCTCCGAATCTCTATATCGCCTGCGGAATATCCGGAGCCATTCAGCACTTTGCCGGGATGTCTTCATCCAAGGTGGTCGTCGCCATAAACAAAGACCCGGAAGCACCCATATTCGCCAAGGCGGATTACGGCATTGAAGGGGATCTCTTTGAAATCGTACCGTTGGTCACCGAAGAAATCAGGAAGCTTAAAGGCTGAAAACAGAATATAAGCGCACAAAAAAAGATCAGAGGCTTCCCTTTTTATTCTCTTTCCCCATAAAGGCTGCCGAAAAATCCGGGAGCCTTTTGGTTTTTTATTTGCTTTTAATCGGATTAATGACTTTCTGTGACGTTTAAGGTCAATAATGAAACTACACTTGGTAAGTTTGGGCTGTGCAAAAAATCTTGTTGACAGCGAAATAATGATGGGCCGGCTCATCAAAGCGGGGTGGGCCCACACCCCGCATCCGGAAAAGGCCGATATAATCGTCGTAAATACTTGTAGTTTTATTGAATCCGCTGTAAACGAATCCATTGACACCATCCTTGAACTGGCCAGATATAAACAGGCCGGAGTCTGCCATCGACTCATCGTTGCCGGATGCCTCCCCGAACGGTTTAGAGAGGAAATCATCGAATCCCTGCCGGAAGTCGATGTGTTTTTGGGAACCGGTGCCTTTGATAAAATTTTAAAAGCGGCCAACGGATCCCTGGATGCTGATAGTTGCTGTTTGCCGGACCCGAATTCTGTTACCTTCCGCCATCAGGAATCTTTAAGAATTCGGAGTTCCGCGTACATGGCGTATCTTAAAATTGCGGAAGGGTGCAACCGTCACTGTACGTATTGTATTCTTCCAAAACTCAGAGGAAAGCAGAGAAGCCGCTTTCCCGAAGACATTGTCGCTGAAGCTCGGTCCTTGATCTCATCGGGTGTCAAGGAA
>DATKWE010000021.1:0-3243 GCA_035529735.1 Desulfobacterales bacterium
AAAAATATAAAATAAAGAAAGCCTTCTAATAGCCGGGAGATTGAATGTCTCTTGCCAAATACCTCAAAAGCTTTTCTCGCTTGCGGACTTACAAAGACCGTAAAAAGTGGTTTGAACTGACCACCTATCAAGCACCCCACAAACCCTTTCTGTTGCTGTCCATCATGGATCTGATCGCCCAGGGATCGATTGCCGAAAGAATTAAGATTTGCTTGACTTGACAAAGGCCTTTAAGCGATATCTGTAATAAGATCGATTTTTGCAGTGGCTGGAGATGCCGGTCTGGCGGCAATAGACCATCGAGATGCATCAGATCGTATTGCCTATATTACCTGCGTTGAAGAAAAGAAATAAAGCGGGGATTATCAAAATGATTGAGCATGCGGTTGGAATATATATCGGGCTGTTGTTGCTGGCGTGTTTGGTAGCGATTGTCAGTAAGATGGTAACGCATTTACCGTATACGATATTTCTGACTTTGGTAGGACTGTTGATAGGTGTCTTGGGTATTGGCCCGGAAATTGAGAAGACTGGATTTGGGTATCAACTGATATTTTTTGTTTTTTTGCCACCGTTGCTTTTCCAAGGAGCGTTTCACATGAACCTAAACTCTCTTTTGGAGCAGTTTTGGCCGATTGTGTGTTTGGCAGTGCCGGGCGTTATTGTATCAACCCTGTTAGTGGGAGGACTTGTTGGATGGTTGGGTGGTATCAGTTCAATGATGGTGGCGATACTTTTTGGTGCCTTGATATCACCAACAGATCCTGTGAGTGTTCTCTCGTTGTTCAAGGAGGTGGGGGCACCTAAAGATCTAAAGACAATAGTGGAAGGAGAGTCGCTCTTTAATGATGCAACCGGAGTAGTGTTATTCACGATCCTGCTCAAGGCCTTGCTGAGTGGGCAAGAATTTGGATTTGGCCAAGCAGCATATGAATTTGTAAAGGTTTCCGTCGGGGGGCTACTCCTGGGGGCAGTACTCGGCTGGATCGTTTTTAAGATCATGCGTTATATAGAGGATCATCTGCTGGAAAATGCGCTTTGTCTTGTTTTGGCTTACGGGTCATTCTGGTTGGGGGAAGTAATGCACCTTTCTGGCGTAATTGGAACTGTGATGGCCGGATTGATGATAGGTAATTATGGCCGGAGACTCTCGATGAGTGTAAAGACTACTAATACGGTTGAAATATTTTTTGAATCCATAGGTTTCCTGATCAATTCGCTCCTGTTTGTCTTGATCGGCCTGGAGCTACGCGAAGTGCCGGCAAATATTATGTGGAAGACGGTGTTTGTTGCCATTGCTGCGATGCTGATAGCACGCGCAGCGGTTTCTTACAGTTTCTACTGGTTGCTAAATCAGGCAGGTGCTAAGCGACCGAAGAGATGGAACCACATTCTATTCTGGGGCGGTTTGAGGGGCTCGATACCGATTGCTTTGCTGCTTAATCTACCCAATGAAGGGTTACTGGTAACGTGGCGTCCGGTGTTGTTGCTGGCAGGGTTTGGTTGTGTATTCTTCTCGTTAGTTGTGCAAGGAATCACCATGAAACCGCTTATGCTCAAGCTCGGTATTAAAGGGGAGTGATGGAATGAGGGTCTGACCATGCTGAGCTATCTTACAAGAAGAAAAACATGGGGGTCGCATCCCAGTTAAATAAAGGCAACAGCGTTTAACCCCAGTACGATAGTAAACTACCTACCCCGGTTAAATCCGCTTCGCTCCTCACTGCGTGAATTGAACAGGGCACAGCGGGGCAGGCGGGATAAATCTTAATTATTAATTATTCGCTTTTTGAGCCGATTTATCTTGCCCTTCAATCGCCTGTTGTTTTGAATTTCTTTTAAAATGTGATGGTGCCTTACCGTTATGCCGGCTCCGGATATTTTGCCGAAGTACCGCCCCAGCTCGACCCCGCTTTCTCCGGTGAGATCGCGGCACAGATAAATCGCCACATCCCTCGCCAAATTTTTTTTGCGACCTTTTTGTAAAATAAGATGGCGGTCCCAATTAAATTCGTTACAAACCGCAGCAACGACCTCATCAGAAGTTAATCGTGGTTTTAGACGCGTTAACTGGGGTATCTCCCTGTCTTTCGACCGTGCAGCCAAAAAGGTCTCCTTCACCCAGTCAACAAATTCAGCGCCGCCCAAAATAAACCCGGCCGTCAATTCCTTGGCCGGATTTTCAAGGTTGGTACTATCAACGGTTTCGACGAAAGCCTGATAGTTTCTGGCAGCTGATTTGCGTTTTTTCCCAAACAAAGATAGCAGCCAATCCGTCTCGAGCCATTGAGGAACTTTCACCTTGCCGACAAAAGCCAGGTAACTGCTCCATTTATATTCTGGCAATACCTCCACTATTTTCGCCCGCAGCGGATTAAGGTGAATATAACGCGAAAGGTGTTTTAAGTATTCATCGGCATCGACCAAAATGGATTTGAACCGTCCTTGAAACAAATGGCCTGTTCTTCGACGTTTACGGTTAAAATAGGCGGCATAGCTTACATTGATCCATTTTATGGCCTGGCTTAAGTTTGGGTGGGGAGTTTCGACAAGTAAATGGTAGTGGTTGCTCATCAGACAATACGTATGAACTTTAATCTCATAGCGTTCAACAGTATTGGCTAAATATTCTAAAAATCTTTCCCGGTCCCTGCTGCTTATAAAGATGTCTTCGCCGGCATTTCCGCGATGCATCACATGATAAAAAGCGCCGGGATATTCCACTCTCAAAGGGCGTGCCATAAATTCAAACCCATACGAAATTTTTCAAAACCTGGTTATCATTCTGCAGTTAAAAGCGGGTGGAAAATATAATGACAGGATATCGGATAGGTAATAAAGTGTCAATAATTAATAATTAAGATGCGACCCCCATGGCCCCTCATCCCATTACTCCATCACTCCATTATTCCGGCAACAAGATTCTCAGGCAGAGCCGGAGAACTCTGACCTGGCCCAAAGGACCAGGTTTTTAACAACCAAATAAACGATATGCCGTTACATAACAACACAGCCGTTTTAAAGAAAAAGCCGTGGGTTCTCATTTGTCTGTCTCTGATCCTTATCGGCCTGGGCGCCTTTATTGTCGGGCTTATGGGCCGACACCCCGAAAGGGCCTGGCAGGCATATCTGATCAATTTTTTGTTATGGTCGGCCATCGCCCAGGGCGGCCTGCTTTTCTCTGTCGTCATGCACACGGTTAAAGCCCGGTGGAGCGGACCGTTGTCGAACCTTGCCGAGTCT
>DATKWE010000022.1:0-23717 GCA_035529735.1 Desulfobacterales bacterium
GTCGATTGTCGGGGGAGTGTGATGCTCGCTAAATTTAATCGTGGCGTCACCAATGCATTGAACTCGGAGTTCGTTCAGGAGCTGGGCGAGGTTCTTCAGAGGGTTGAAAGCGACGCCACTGTACGCGGTCTTGTGCTGGGAAGTTCCAATGAGAAATTCTTCTCCATAGGGCTTGATATCCCCGATCTGTATGCGCTGGACAGGGAAGATTTCAGAGACTTCTTTCGAGTGTTCAACCGGGTCTGTATGGATCTGTACACGCTGTCCAAACCGACTGTCGCGGCGATAACCGGCCATGCCTTGGCCGGCGGGTGCATACTGGCGCTTTGTTGTGACTGGCGGTTCATTGCGGAAGGGCGGAAACTGATGGGACTGAACGAGGTTAAGCTGGGCGTTCCGGTGCCGTACTTGGCAGACCGGGTGCTGCAAGCTTTGGCAGGGGTTCGGCACGCCCGAAAGATGATGGAGGGCGGCGATTTTTATGCGCCTGCGGAGGCCCTGGAAATGGGCGTGGTGGACGAAGTCCTGCCCGTGGAGGAGGTTGTGAATAAGGCTCTGGCACACGCCGGGAAGTTGGGTTCTTTGCCTGGAGCGGCATATGGAATGATCAAACGGAATCGTGTCGAGACAACAGCGGCAGAGGTGCTGGCACGGGAAACGGGGAAGGAGCGGTATTTTATTGAAAGCTGGTATTCGGAAGCGGTGCGTGAACGATTGCGGGAAGCCATGGAGAAATTCTAAAGAAGACTGTATCCCCGGATAAAACAGGGCTGTCTATTCCCCCGTTGACCTGGCCGGGAAAACTGTGGGGTTAGCGTAAAAGGTCGCGCCAAGTTGAGATGTTATTAACCGGCAGGTCACGTGGGACCTTGAAAGGACAATGAGAGATGAAAAATGTCAAACTCTTTCTAGATTCTATTTTGTATTACATGGAAGATAGTTCCGGGTTTGCGAGTTCATGCTATATCGATTTGCTCAAAGGCGAAGTTGTATTGCCGGATGTTGATGAGGATATCAGTGATGAAGATGCGGAGAATGAAGATAGATATTTTCACGTTGAACCCATTGCAAGTCATGAGGGCTATGAAATAATGCAAGATTTTGCTGCATCAGTGGAATCCGATGAAATAAGAAATCAAATGTTTGATGCACTTGAACGAAAGAAACCCTTTTTTAACTTCAAAAGTACGCTCGCAGATTATCCGGATATACAAAAGAAATTTTTTGAATATAAAGACAATAGATTAAAAGAGATTCTCAGAGACCGGCTTGCTGAATGTGGTTATGAATTAGAAGAAAAAACCATTGAGTAACTAGGACGGGAGATAATTATTCCTTTTAGCAGCGCATCTCACTTATCCTACTTCACACCCCTATATAATTCGGAGGCCAGCTTGCGCAATGCCTCATCGGCCTTCTTCCCGCCAATATTCGTAACGATGACCATAGCTGTGTCACGCTTTTTATCTAACCAGATGTGCGTCAAGTTCATTCCATTCGAGCCGGCATGATGGTGAAGGGGGTATGGTGCCCATTCTACATCTACTACCCCCCAGCCAAGTGCATACTTGCCGCGAGGGGGTGTGCCTGGTGGCGCATCTTTCATTGGGGGCAGCGTAATAACCGGTGTATGAAGCTTTTCTATAGTTTCAAGCCGTACTATAAAAGGCTCTCGACTTCCATTACCTGCGTTCCATCCGGCCCACCGACCAAAATCAAGGACTGACATATGTGCTATCCCGGCAGGGCCTATAATAGGAGGGTTGTCACCATTCGGCCCTGCCAGATGAGCTTTCACCTTACCATTCCGGACCGAATGACCCAGAGGTGCATCAATTTTACCAAGCGAGGACTGGCATCCAAGACCCGCCGTTTTTAATCCAAAAGCCATAAAAATACGTTTCGTAATTAATTCGTCCCAAGTCTCTCCGCCAACACGTTCAATCATAGCACCTACAATCGTATAGCCCATATTGGAATAGGCAAATTTTGTACCCGAATCGGATGCTAAAGGTCGCTTACACCACTGTTCAACGAGCCAATATCGCAATTCATCAAGATTCCCTTCTTGATCGAAAGATGCTTTGAACAGATTGACAAAATCTTCGTTGTCAGCCGGCATGCCGCTTGTATGTGAAAGAAGTTGTTCAAGCGTGACTTTTCGTACTCTTGGATCCATTTTGTCAGCAATTTCCGGGAAAACCTCCGCTATGGTTGAATGCCATTTAAGTTTTCCTTCTTCAACCATTATGGCCGCCAGCAAAGCGGTCATCGCTTTCGTATCGGAGCCTAAATGAAAGCGGTCGTTTATAGTTACTTGAATGGTCGAGCCTAATTTGCGCGTTCCAACAGCACCGGATGAGACGATCTCACCTCTCTTCACTACGGCTGCAGCTATGGCAGGCAAATCATATTGACTGAGGTAAGGTTTAAGCATTGAATCAAGGGAAGTTTGGCCGCTTGTGATCTGTGTGTTAAAAAAAATAAATATAATAAACAGAGCTACAGGAACACACCATCGAGTGTATCTCATGATTGACTTCCCTATAATAATTGGGTTCAAACCTTGATTGTTGACTTAATCAGGCTGTATTTTCGCTTCATTTCAGATTGCTTCGATATTTCTGCCTTGACAATACTTGCCCTTCGGTTCACCGCAGAATAAGTTAGACCGAATAACTCCCGATTTGTTGGTTCGTATATAGACCGGTTCAAATTCTGAATAAAATTAAAAATTTGGTCGGCAAGTTCTCTTGGCCTTTCAAACTGAACGGCATGACCGCTATCAAACATGACCAATCTGTTTCGGCTCTCTTTAGTAAACATATGAGCAGTAAACTCCCGAAATTTGTTATTATCAACAATTCGATCATTTTCTGCCAGAATCGCTAAAGTAGGAAGATGGGTTTGAAGGATTGCGCCCCAAGAAAGTTCTTGAATCTCGTCCATGATGTTTACGGTTTTCATGGTAACCATTGTTGTTTTGAGTTTATCGTTTTTAATAAAATCGAGCCAATTTTCTTCATAAGTAAAATCTGTAGCTTCCATCGGAATAGGAACATAGGCTTGATCACGATCCGGTTTAAGTTTGAATTCAGCGATCATATTCAGAATGATTCTTTCCGCCACACTGATGACCGACCTGAAACGCTCGTTCCAGAAAAAGCCTGGAGTTAATAGAAGAAGGGAAGAGAGTTGATTGCCAAGCTTGGCAGCTGCAATTGAAGCAAACTGGCATCCCTGACACCATCCGACAAGATGAACGCGCTTAAACGTGCGTTTCAAGAATTCAATGTGCTTTACCACATCTTCTACAACTAAATGGACGGAGCCAAAATCTCCACGTTCCTCATTTAATCCACAACCCCTTCGGTCAGGAGCAACAATTGATATATCATTCGACATTAACCGCAATTCTTTTGCCAGCGGCGCTTGCCACCCTGAATGACTCATCCCACCATGCAATACAAGCAAGGCATCATCACCTTCTGTTTTACCCCAAAGGCGGTAATGGATGCTATACTGATCCGGCATTTCGAGAACAAGAATGTTCGGTTGCCCATCGTCGGGTGTAAAGGGCATTCGACATTGCAAGCCGAATCCGGTGTTCCAGTTTTCCTTTGGTATTACCTGAAGCCCCTGATCCGTTTTCAAGTAATATGGTTGGTTCAAATCCAATATTCCGTTACGGCCAAATTTTAGAATCGGATGCACCGGCTCACGCTCAACCAAATAATCACCAAAAGCCCCCTCCTGGGCAATCAGATTTTCTCCAGCCGCATTCCCAGCAATGAGGGCTGCACGTGTTAACAACGAAGTTTCGCCCACATGACAACCAATTATGATCGGCCACCCCAGCTCTTTTAGTTTTTCAATAAGTCTAAGGGCCCTGATAAGGCCACCCACCCGTGATACCTTTATATTCGCTATGAATTTGAAGGGTAAGTTTGCATAGAGCGATAAATCATCACTTGTGCACAGGCTTTCATCCAGTATAATGGGTAACCCCGTACCAGCGCTCACCTTGCAAATGTCTCCAACATTTCGCGGGCCCACGGGCTCTTCAACAGCGAATACGGGTTCTCCCAATGCGTTTAAATACGCTACAGCTTTTTCAGGAAAACCCTTCCATAAATTATTGGCATCCAGACGTATCCGCACCCCTTCAGTTCTGTGCTGCCTGCATAAATCCTGAAGTATCTTTAGCTTGGCCTGATCTTCCTTCAGGCTGCCATTTAATTTGATTTTAAAATCGGAGAATCCGCGGACAAGATATTGATCTGCCAGATGAATAAATTTCCATCTTTTATCATCTCCCAGCACAGCGGTGTATAGCCCGCGGTTCTCCTGGTTATTTAATCCCATGAATGATTCAACGCTACAATTTTTTTCTTGCGCAAAAAGATCCAGCAGTGCAGTTTCTATTGCACACCAGGCCGATGGATACCTATCAATTATTTTACCGTTTTTGGCTATCCATTTTTTTACATCTTCAAATGTACTGAAATGCTCTTTTCCGACCGTAAAATTTTCTCGGGCCCATAGGACACTCTGCTCAAGATCATCCCCGGCCACGTAAGATCTGGGGCAGCCTTCGCCGAAACCACTCGTTCCATTTCTTCCGGCCTTAACCCAAACGCTTTCCCCTTCTTTTCTGGTTGCTCCTGCATGGCTGATAGTTGATTTTAACTTTAATTTTAGAGGCTGAACCTCTATGCGAATTTCTTGGTCTGACATGCTATTATTCTCCTATGTCTACAGTCGTCCATCTTTCTCATTTTTTTAAAACCCATGCCATCCTCTAATTCATTGATTTTTTAAGGAAGCATGACACATATCATCTTTAATTGCAACTAATAATGCATAATTAAAAGACTTTTTTTTTGTGTGGATTTTTAACGAAATATTATAGATAAGGATGCGCAGCGTTTTGAAGGATGGTCTTGGCTTGGCCGCCAAAAATTCTATAGGTTATGCAAGCTCTCTCTCTTTGAAATAAAAAGGTGAAATGAGACATTTATGGGGAGGGTTGTGAGTGCCTCTATAATGCTAACGAACTAACAGAATTGATAAGAACTCGCTTTTTGAGAGCGGGTAGATTGAAAGTTTATGATTGTGTATGGAGCTCATATAAACCGCAACACAGACACGAAGTGAAGCTTCAGCGCTAACTTGGACTTTTTATGAAGCCATCAAATATGAAAATTATAGTAACCATACACCAATTGATTTCTTGGACAGATTGATATAAGCAATAGTTATTACTTATAATATTATTTTGTTGAACAATTCATCCTTTTTACTATAATACAAAAATTCTGAGATTAGGAACAAAAACAAATCCATAGGATGTAAAAACCTGTTTGAAAGATTGATGACGCGAAACAGAAACCCGGGCAGCGCGTCCATTCCGGCATGAACTTTATTCGAAACTGTCGATAATCGAAAGCGGCCTTATGAAATCAAAAAATAATTCATCTATCCATCAGCGCCCGTCAGAACTCCTGCAAAAACTCATTCAGTTCAACACCACGAATCCGCCCGGCAATGAAGCGGAATGTATTCAGTTTATCGGTGAGTTGCTAAAAGATGCGGGGATCGAAACAACCATTGCGGCTCAGACACCGAAACGCCCCAACCTGATCGCACGATTGGCAGGTCAGGGTAATGCCGCCCCTCTTCTGCTTTACGGACATGTCGATGTTGTAACCACAGACAAACAAAAATGGCAATACCCCCCATTTGAAGGAAAACTGGTCGATGGCTTTATATGGGGACGCGGCGCCCTGGATATGAAAGGCGGCGTCGCCATGATGGTTTCCGCATTTTTACGTGCAAAATCCGAAGGGGCGAAACTGCCGGGTGATATTATTTTAACCATCGTCAGCGATGAAGAAGCCGGTGGTGATTTGGGCGCCAAGTATCTCGTAGACAACCATCCGCATTTCTTTGAGAACGTTCAATACGCCATCGGAGAGTTCGGTGGATTTTCATTGGATATCGGAAACAAACGCTTCTACCCGATTATGGTGGCGGAAAAGCATCCATGCTGGATGAAAGCAATCGTTCGCGGTCCGGGCGGACATGGTTCACTGCCTGTTCGTGATGGGGCAATGGCAAAACTTGCTCAAATCCTTCAAAACCTTGACAGAAAACGCCTGCCTGTTCACATTACACCGGTAGCCCGTCTCATGTTCACTACAATAGCTTCCGAGCTTGGCGGCATATCCGGCCTGATGATCAGACAACTGACAAACCCGCTGCTTACAAACACGATATTAAACCTTCTCGGCGAACGGGGCCGTACTTTTGACCCGCTGCTGCATAATACGGTAAGTGCTACCATCTTGCACGGAAGCGATAAAATCAACGTAATACCCAGTGAAGTAACTGTTGAGTTAGACGGAAGATTATTGCCGGGTTATCGTCCAGAGGACATGTTTGCAGAACTTCGAAAAATCATCGGAAGCGAAGTTGAATTTGAAGTTGCCCGCTATGATGAAGGTCCGGTCGAACCGGATATGGGACTGTTTGAAACGCTGTCCGCCATACTGGTCGAAGACGATCCCGGGTGCATACCCGTGCCTCTCCTTATGAGCGGATGCACAGATGGACGTTTTTTTTCCCGCCTGGGTATTCAGACCTACGGCTTTTTGCCGATGCCTCTCCCCAAAGGCTTTAATTTTGCAAAAACGATCCACTCGGTAGACGAGCGTGTTCCCGCTGAGTCGATTGATTTTGGAACAAATGCAATCTATAAGCTGATGCAGCGCTATTAGGAATAGCTGATTTCCGGCTACACGATGCCAACTGCCTTGACCGCACGTTCCATACATGAGGAGCATCTGGGACGGCCTTATGGCTTGCCGGAAAGCGCGTTGAAATGGATATAATTCCGGTCGATTATCAAGGCAATGTGGTGCTCTTGGGATAGAATTGAGGCATCACAAAGCCAGATTGTGGAGGCCACCAAATATAACATTTCACATTTTGTGATACTGAATGGGTATCTAAATAGCACGGGAAACGTTAAAAACTATCCGATTTCATCGTAACCTCTTACCCATTAAATATTGGTATCTTCATATTTACACGCCTTTTTCCCTGTCAGGCCATATAATCTTTTGTATTTGAAGATGCAGCCTGACGTTCAGGTTGTCCTCAAGTATCCATTCTGCAAGGTCTGCGGGCGGCATTTTCCCTGATACCGGAGAAAAAAGAATGTGATCTTCGGGAAAATCCGGACGATTCAACTCGATTGTTTTTTGGGCATACACGTAGTCTGTGCGGTTTCCGATGACAAATTTAATCTGGTCTTTGGGATTTAATCTTTTTAAATTTTCCAGATCATTTTTTTCGGACGCATCGCTTGAGGGGCATTTGATATCGACGATTTTTACACACCTTGCGTCGACTTTACTGATATCGAGACTTCCGTTTGTCTCCATCAAGACTTCATATCCATTTTCAAGCAGCCTGAGAATTAAAAGCGGCGTTTCGGTTTGAAGCAGGGGTTCTCCGCCGGTAATTTCAACCAGACGGCAGTTGTAGGCGGCCACACGGCGGGTGATTTCGGCAATTTCCATCTCTACCCCTTCTTCATAGGCATAGCGGGTATCGCAGTATGTGCATCTTAAATTGCATCCGGTGAGCCTGACAAATATACAGGGACGGCCGCTGTAAATGGATTCGCCCTGAATGCTGTAGAATATTTCGTTGACCAAAAGTGTCATACGGAAACCTCTTTTCGTGCAAATTTGGCTCGATGGTTGTATCTATATCAAGTTGAAATTCGGAAGTAAACGAACATTTGCCCTATCATGGCATTGTATGATATCTGTAGTCTGTTGGTTCTTATTGAATATTTTTGGTTTTTAACAGATTTTACATGGGAAATTGGAATTGGCAGAATAATGGACCGTATCCGTTTACTGAAAAATACCGTTCAGGAATATGCATGGGGGTCGTACACCGCCATTCCCGAACTTCTCGGCCATGACGCTCCGGCAAGCACGCCGCAGGCAGAGCTATGGATGGGCGCTCATCCCAAGGCGCCCTCTATGGTAAAATGTGATGGTGTGTGGCGCTCCTTGTTGGAATTGATCTCGAAAAATCCGCAGGATTTTCTTGGGGAAAAGGTTGCTGAAAAATTTGATAACAGGCTTCCGTACCTTTTTAAGGTGCTGGCTGCGGCAAAACCCCTGTCCATTCAAGCCCATCCCAGCCTGATTCAGGCAAAAGAAGGTTTTGAAAGGGAAAACAGCCTCGGGATTCCTTTAGATGCATACCACCGTAATTACAAGGATGATAACCACAAACCCGAGTGTATTTGCGCGCTGACCGATTTCTGGGCTTTGAATGGGTTTCGAAAAATTTCCGGCATCCTTTTTCTGATGGACAAAATTTGCCCCCCGGGTTTGAAAACGTCCCTCGATCTTCTTCGTGAACAGCCGGATTCCATGGGGCTAAAAATTTTTTTTCAGGCACTGATGACCCTGGATGGAAAGCAGCAGGCGGAAATCATCGCGGATGCCATTAAAAATGTACAAAATTTTGCAGATGACGACCCGGCTTATCAATGGATGATTAATCTTCACAAGGAATACCCGAAGGATATCGGTGTGTTTTCCCCTATAATGTTGAACCTGGTTTGTCTAAAACCCGGTGAGGCCATGTTTCTTCCGTCCGGAGAACTTCACGCTTATCTGGATGGCGTTGGAATAGAGCTCATGGCAAACTCGGACAACGTATTAAGGGGGGGGCTGACCCCCAAGTATATTGATGTGCAGGAGCTGTTGAACGTTCTTAATTTTGAAGAACGTGAAATAAATATCCTTTTAGCCGCTGAAATCGACGAATGTGAATGCGCATATGAACGCCTTGCTGAAGAGTTTTTCCTGTCTGTTATTTCTGTAAAAGAAGAGATCGGCTATCACAGCGCTGACCGCAGGAGCGTTGAAATCATCCTCTGCACAGACGGGAGTGCAACGATTACGGACCTTGGCAAAAATGATAACGTTTTCGTTGAGCGGGGAAAATCGATTATTATCCCTGAAGTTGTAGAAAAGTATTGTATCGAAGGAAATGCCACCTTTTACAAAGCCGCGGTTCCGATATAAAAACGCGACGCCCATTTTTCGGCGCAACAGGACACAAAAAAGTCTTGACATGAAAAAAAGGATAAGATAATTGTTGCAAGAATTTATTTAAAATAAGGAAAATAGATGGTGCATAATATATCGGGCAGTTATTTTTGTTATTGGTATTTTTTTAGTACCAGTCTGCCTGGGGTGCGCTGATACAAGAACAACTTGCAAAGCGAAAATAACCGTGGGTAGACAGAAAACCCCACGGTTTTTTGTTTTTAAGGGCCGTGGAGAAAAAACTTCACGGCCTTTTTTTGTTTTCAAAGGAGGATTGCAACATGACGTATTTAGGCAAACATATCCGAATTGAGCGGATAAAAAACCGGAATACAGGGAGAACCGTAATTGTTCCAATGGATCACGGCATTTCAATGGGCCCTATCGACGGCCTGAAGAATATGAAGGATGCCATCCAAAAAGTGGCGGAAGGGGGCGCAAATGCCATTGTGGAACACAAAGGCCTTGTGGGTGAAGGGCATCGCGGGAAGGGTAAAGATATCGGTCTGATCATCCACCTGTCTGCATCTACCAGTCTTTCGCCGTATCCCAATGTCAAAACCCTTGTATGTACCGTGGAAGAGGCGATCAAGCTGGGTGCAGATGCCGTATCCATACACGTAAATCTTGGGAACGGACAGGAAAAAGAGATGTTGCATGATTTTGGGAAGGTTAGCAATGAGGCCCGTATATGGGGGATGCCGTTGCTTGCAATGATCTATCCCAGAGGCGAAAAGATTAAGGACGAGTATGATGTAAATGCGGTAAAACATGCTGCACGTGTTGGAAATGAGATGGGTGCGGATATTGTAAAAGTTTCATATACCGGCTCTGTGGAAACGTTTAAAGAAGTTGTGTCCGGTTGTTCGATTCCCGTGGTGATTGCCGGCGGCCCTAAAATGGATTCCGACCGGGACATACTCGAAATGGTAAGAGGTTCCATCGACGCCGGCGGTGCCGGTGTTTCCATCGGCAGGAATGTGTTTCAGCATGAAAACCCGACGCGCATGGTACGGGCGATCTCCGCCATCGTCCATGATGACAGCAGCGTGGAAGATGCACTGAAGATTCTGGGATAGTGTTCGGGTCGAGGTTTTAAAAGGGGAACAATGCGATGCGAAAGATATGGGTAAAGGTGGATCCCTGGGACAAGAACATGGTGACCACTGCACTTGAAGGCGGTGCAGACGGTATCGTGGTTCCAAAGGGATTTTCCGAAAAAGTAAAAGCTCTGGGAAGGGTCCAGACCATTTCCGAAGACGGTGATTTAAAACTGGGAAAAGATGTGGTCTTTTTCGAGATCAAAAGCGGCGAGGATGAAGAAGAAATTACGAAACTCAGTCAGACAAAACGTGTCATTCTTCAATGCAGTGACTGGACCATCATCCCCCTTGAGAATTTGATCGCCAAAGGCGCTGATGTGATTGCCCAGGTTAAGACTCTCGACGAGGCGCAGACGGCTTTCGGTATTCTCGAAAAAGGCGTGGGGCACGTTCTTTTCCACGCAGACGATGTGGTGGAACTGAAAAAGGTGCTCTCCTGGCTTCGTTCGGAAGGCGATAAAATTTCCCTTCAGACTGCAGAGATCGTTGAGGTCAGACCTGTGGGAATGGGAGACCGGGTCTGTGTGGATACCTGCACATCCATGGGCATGGGCCAGGGGATGCTGGTGGGAAACAGCAGCAGTGCTCTGTTTTTAATTCATTCCGAAAGCATTTCCAATCCGTATGTCTCTCCAAGACCTTTCAGGGTTAATGCAGGTCCGGTGCATTCATACACCCGAATTCCAGGGGGGAAAACGAGGTACCTTTCAGAGCTTTCGGCCGGAGACCCGGTGTTGATCGTTGACTTTAAAGGGAATACATCCACCGGCATTGTGGGGCGTTTAAAGATAGAGAAACGTCCGTTGATGCTTATAAAAGCAGTCTTTGACGGCAAAGAGATTGCAGCCATTGTTCAAAACGCAGAAACCATCCGGCTGACCGATCCCGAAGGCAAGGCAGTGTCGGTTGTGAGCCTTGTTCCCGGCGACAAGGTTTTGGTGGCCATGGAAGAGGGCGGAAGGCACTTCGGTATCAAGATAGAAGAGTCTATCACGGAAAAATAACGGGCAGCAGTTCGATGATTGAGATAAGATCGCAGAAAATTCATAACAGTGAAGTCATTGTTCCGGGTTCAAAGAGCTATACGCACCGGATACTCATATCTGCAGCCCTGTCTGACGGGATTTGCACCATATACAACGGACTTAAAAGCGAAGATACACTCCTCACCCTGGGTGCTTTAAGGCAGATGGGTATAAACATCCATATAAAGGATGACCGTTTTGTGGTGCACGGTTCAAAGGGGATGTTGAAGCCTTGTATCGATCCTGTCTATCTTGGAAATTCCGGAACTTCAGTGCGCCTTTTAACCGCCGTGGCAGCTCTGGGACACGGGGTTTATACCCTTACGGGGACCCAGCGGATGGGAGAGCGGCCCATCCAGGATCTGTTGGACGGCCTTGTCCAGATGGGGGTGGACGCACGGTCGGTAAATGCCAATGGATGCCCTCCTGTTGAAGTCAAAGGGGGTAGAATCTTGGGCGGCGGTGTTGCGCTGAAGTGTGGTGTCAGCAGTCAGTTTCTTTCTGCGTTGCTTCTGATAGCGCCTTACACAACACAAGGGGTTGAAATAAATGTCATCGAAGGACCCGTATCCAGACCCTATGTGGATATGACGGTGGATGTCATGGAAGAACTCGGCGTTGAGGTCCAACGTGATGGTTATGAATATTTCAGTGTCGCCGGGGGACAGATCTACAGGGCAGGATCCTATGAAGTGGAACCGGACTGCTCACAGGCCGGATATTTCTGGGCGGCTGCCGCAATATCCGGCTCGGATATCAAAGTAAAGGGAACCACGACAAAATCGCGGCAGGGAGATGTCCGTTTTACCGAACTTCTCGAAAAAATGGGGTGTAACATCGAGCATGGGACGGACGGCATTACCGTCTCGGGCAGACCCCTTTCGGCGATTACGGCGGATATGTCCGATATGCCGGATATGGTTCCCACGCTGGCCGTTGTCGCGGCCTTTGCAAAGGGAACTACGGTTATCAAAAATGTGGGGCACCTGAAAGCCAAAGAGAGCGATCGTTTGGGGTCTGTTGTAAAAGAGCTTTCCAAAATCGGTATTGACGCAAGCTGTGGCGAAACCGGCATGGAAATCAAAGGCGGCCGCCCCCATGGTGCTGAAATCGATACCTACGGGGATCATCGCATGGCCATGAGTTTTGCACTTGCCGGCCTAAAAACCCCCGGTATCGTTATCCGGGATGAACGGTGCGTTGAAAAATCGTTTCCGGATTTCTGGAATGTATTTGAGAGCCTGTATCGCAGGTAAACAAAATTATCGATGGAATATCGCTGTACGGACAAGGTCTCGGTGGATGATCCTGTGGAAAAAGTCTTGACCGTTCCTTTGGGAATCTACCCATGGACCTGCTTGGGTACACTGCCGTTTCCCGACCCGAAAACAGCAACGGTCAGGTAGACTGAAAGTGCGAGAAAAGCTGCATCCCATAAAATAGTTTCGATGTTAATGGAACTCCCCGAAGACGTGGAAAAACACCCGCAATTTATATCGAGGCCCCGTGCCAGATTAAACGTCAATGCCCCCATATACGATACCAGCAGGATATTGCTCAGCATAACCGTACCCGGCATCCAGAACCCGACCCAAAAAAAGATTCCCATTATAAGCTCAAGCATGGGCAGGACAAGGGCCGTTAAATTTATGAGACCATCCGGCAGGATCTGATAGTTATAGATGATTTTGGAAAATGCTGCCGGGTGCAAGATCTTGTCATAGCTGGCATATATAAATACTCCTCCCAGAATCCATCGTGCACCATAGTATAGAAAGCGGGAAAGATTATTTCTTTTTTTATCCATTTTTTCCATTGGCCCTACTAGGGGTGCCCATTGAAAATGTTCAACTGTCGTTAACCTTGCCGGATTCTATGGGAAGATCTTCTTCTTTCCAAAGGGCCCAGCCATTTATCAGTATTCTGACATTGCTAAAGCCCATATCGAGCAGAAAGATTGCAAGGTTGTGGCTCAATTCGCAGGTTTCTCCGTCACAATAGGTAATGATCGGTGTATCCGGAGAAATATCCTCTGTCACCCGCATAAAGTTCCGGTCGACCTCCTTCCAGGAGAGACCCAGTGCCCCTTTGATGTGCCCCTTTTTATAATCGTCCTGAGGACGGGCGTCGATGAAAACAACAGACCGCTGTAAAAACAACTTTTTTGCTTCATGCAAAGATATATCAAGCCGTTTGTCGGAGGGGTCCATCAGCCGGGCTTCCGGGGACCGGCTGCCGAACAGCTGCAGACGATCGTTTCGCAAGTAATTGATGGAAAACGCCAGCAGAGAAGCAAGAACGATCAGGGCGCTGCATTGCCAAATGGCCTGTGAACATTTCTGTTTGAGCATTTTAAATCTCTTGTTGAAAAGCCTTTTCAAGGCCCAAGCGTTAATGTTTCGCTTCTTTTGGGAAAAGATGCATTATTTTTAGCACAAAAGTCAATGCTTATAAATGGTCATACCCCCTTTAAGCTGAACCCTCGATAAATTACATATTTGTTCATTTTGATTAGATTAAATACAATAATGTTGTAAAAATGCTTCAAAACAGCATTCCGCAAACAAAAGAAACGATCCGTAATATTTAATTTTTCTCTGCGATTACAACGGGCTACACAAGAAGAATGGTCAGGGAATACTCGGGTGGCACACCCTTTGCGTTAAAGCGGTTCAGTTAAAGGCAGAATGCAGCAAGAAACAGAACCGATAAATGTGCAGGGAGCGTATGATGAAATTTAAAAAAATGATTTTTATTTCCATTTTCTTTTTTCTTCCGGTGTCTTCAGTATTTGCAGGAGAAGGTGTTATTAATTCCGGAGATACAGCGTGGGTCCTCGTTTCCACCGCGCTGGTCATGGTGATGACGCCGGCCGGTCTTGCACTTTTTTACGGCGGTATGTCGAGGTATAAAAATCTTCTGAATACCCTTGCAATGACATTTGTGGCTTACTGCCTTTCAAGTGTCGTCTGGATGATGTGGGGCTACACCCTGGCTTTCGGTTCCACACAGTACGGTATCGTAGGGGGACTGAATCATTTCTTGCTTTCAGGCATCCATGTGGGCAGCGTTTCCGGTACGATCCCCACGTATGTGTTTGTCCTTTTTCAGATGACCTTTGCCTGCATTACCGTTGCCCTGGTCTTAGGTTCCGTAGTCGACCGGATGAAGTTTTCGTCCTGGATTGTTTTCACCGTTCTCTGGGTTACCTTCATTTATTCTCCAATGGCTCACTGGGTATGGGGTGGCGGATGGATGGGCGACATGGGCGCCCTTGATTTTGCAGGCGGTACGGTGGTCCACATTAATGCGGGGGTTGCCGGGCTTGTACTGGCCCTGATATTGGGCAAACGGATCGGTTTCGGCAAGGAAGCCATGTTCCCGTCGAGTATCGCACTGACAAGCCTGGGAGCGGCGCTGCTGTGGTTCGGATGGTTCGGGTTTAACGCCGGGAGTGAGCTGGCAGCCGACGGGGTTGCCGGATCAGCGTTCCTGGTGACCAATACCTCTGCGGCCACAGCGGGGTTGTCATGGATGTTCGCCGAATGGGCGGTCAACAAAAAACCGACGGTCCTGGGACTCGCATCGGGTGTTGTTTCAGGACTGGTCGCCATTACGCCGGCGGCCGGCTATGTAAACCTTCAGGCATCGCTGATCATCGGTCTCGTGGCCGGAATTGTCGGGTTTTACAGTGTCGCTGTCCTAAAAAATAAGATCGGTTATGATGATTCACTCGACGCATTCGGTGTCCATGGAATTTGCGGTATGTGGGGAGCGCTGGCCACAGGTATTTTTGCAAACCCGTCCATTACGGAAGGGGCAAAAGGGGTGTTGTACGGCAACCCCAAGCAGCTCTGGATTCAGGCCGTTTCAATTTTGGCAACAATAGTTTTTACAGCGGTCGGGACGGTGATTGTTGTGTATGTCACCCGGTTTATTACCGGTGGTCTTCGAGTTGAAAAGGAAGAAGAGATGCAGGGTCTGGACAGCTCACTGCATGGTGAAAGGGCATTTGAAATACAGCAATAACCCGAATTTTCGTAAAGAACACCAGAGCACTGCGGAATTTTCAAGGATAAATAAACAGGCAAACCATATCACCTGCCAATCGCCTATGTTTAGAAGGCATTTCAAAACCTTCCGAAGAGTCCGGTTGGTTCTTTATAGGCCGTGCAGCGCCTGATCGAAATCTTCGATCAGATCCTCGGTGGCTTCCAGTCCCACAGAGAGGCGAATCAGGCGATCGGAAATCCCGGCGGCGTTGCGGTCTGCCGCCGACATTCCGGAGTGGGAAGTGGTTGCCGGCCGGGTGATCAACGTTTCAACCCCGCCGAGACTCGGTGCGCTGATGGAAAGGCGGGAGTTGCCGATAAATCGATCGGCGGTTGCCACGTCCCCCTTGATTTCAAAACTTAACATCCCGCTGAAACCATCGAGTAATTCCCGGGCGCCAAGGTATCCTCCATACGTTTCCAATCCCGGATAATTGACCGTTTCCACGGCTGGATGGGCCGATAGAAATTTTGCGATTTCAAGTGCACTCGCGTTCTGATATTTCATCCGTACAGCCAGTGTTTTCAGCCCCCGATGTAAAAGGAAACAGGCGTGGGGATCCAGTGTGCCGCCCAGGTGAATGAGCTTGTGAGCAATTTTTCGAATCAAGTCTGCGCGCCCAACCACTGCGCCGGCCACAATATCAGAATGGCCGTTAAGATATTTGGTGCAGCTGTGCAGCGATAGATCAAATTTCCACTCGGCCGGCCGGAAATTGATGGGGCTGGCAAAGGTATTGTCGATCATGGAGATCAGCCCATGGGCTTGGGCGAACTCAACCACCCTTTTTAGATCGGCCACCCCCATCAGCGGGTTGGTAATCGTTTCCACATAGATGGCTCGGGTGTTGGGTTTTAAGTGTTTTTCCCAAGTGTCTGCTTTGTTGCCATCGATGAAATCAAAGGATACCCCTAAAGCACGAAAATCCGAGTTGATAAAATCGAGGGTGCCGCCATACAGGCAGTCCTGGGCCAGAAAATGGTCTCCAGGGGACAGCAGTGCCAAAAACGTCGTTGTGATGGCGGCCATACCGCTGGCGGTGACCAGACCGGCCTCAGCGTTTTCCAGTGCCGAAATCTTCTGATGCAGGGCAACATGGTTGGGGGTGTTGTTCATGCGAATATATTTCAACGCGTCGTAATTGTCCTGACCGGTATATTGAAAGGTAGATGACTGGAAAATCGGCAGGGTGACAGCCCCGCCGACCCGGGGTTCCGGTTCACCGGCATGAATCAATTTGGTTTCGATGTGCATCGGCCGCTGAGTCATGGCGAAAATCCTCCTATCCGGTTAATATCGTTTTGTTTACGTTCTTTAATAGTGCAGCTTCATCTTCGATTTCCGTGACACTTTTATGGAAGTCAACGTACAATGAACCCTAACGATCTGCAACCGTTAAAATCATCTTGGTAAAGACACTTGAAGGTTGAAATTAAGTGTTTTAAGCTGTATGAAAGTATTTTATCAACGGGTTTCATGAAAATATATGGCGATGGGTCATTTTCATCGGAATTCGTTTAAACAAAACCTTCTCAAGCGATGTCTGATAAAGTTTTCGCTGTATAAAAGGGATCGAAACTCGAGAAATAATTTTGTATCGTATGTGTATAAAGGGAAACGGGTTCTGATATAAGGAAGGAATGTATGCGAAAAGAATTTTTGCCGTTTTCCCGGCCGAGCATTGATGAAGCGGATATTGCCGCCGTCGGCGAGGTGCTGCGCTCGGGATGGATTACCACCGGTCCCAAGAATGCCCAATTTGAAGAAAAGTTCTGCGATTATACCGGCTGTGACCAAGCTGTGGCCCTGTCTTCGGCAACCGCGGGAATGCATCTTGCTATCAAAGCTCTGGGCATTGGCCCCGGTGATGAGGTCATTACCCCGTCCATGACCTGGGTGTCCACGGTGAACCTTATCGTTTTGAGCGGTGCAAAGCCTGTTTTTGTGGATGTTGACAAGGATACGTTGATGACCACAGCGGATTTAATTCAGGAACGCCTTTCAGAAAAGACCCGACTGATCGTTCCGGTTCATTTTGCCGGTGCGCCGGTGGATATGGCGCCTGTTCGAAAAATTGCCGCAAGCCGGAATCTTCACATCATAGAAGATGCCGCTCATGCCTTGGGCACAGAGTATCGGGGTCAAAAAATCGGCAAAAACGGACCGTCGATATTCTCCTTTCATCCCATTAAAAATATCACCTCGGGAGAAGGCGGCATGTTCTGTTCCGACAATCTCGATCTTGTTGACCGGATTCGCCGGTTGAAATTTCACGGGTTGGGTGTCGATGCCTATGACCGTCAAACCCAGGGAAGATCTCCCCAAGCCCAGGTGCTGGAACCGGGATTTAAATATAATTTGCCGGATATCCTGGCTGTTCTTGGAATGCGGCAACTGGCCAGGGTTGAAGATTTTAATGCAAGACGAACCCAACTGGCCATGCATTATCGAGAACGGCTGGCAGAGATGGATGAAATCCGGCCCCTGGCCATTCCATCCTATCCGCATAAGCATTCATGGCATCTATTCATCATTCGTCTGGATGCCCATACATCGAAGTTAAGCCGCAACGATTTCATGGAAGAACTTAAACGGAGAAATATCGGCACCGGCCTCCATTTCCGGGCCGTACACCAGCAGAAATATTACCGGGAAACCATGAAAGCTCCCCCGGGCGGACTGCCCAATACCGAATGGAATTCAGAACGTATATGCTCGTTGCCGCTTTTTCCGAAAATGACACACGGTGACGTCGACGACGTTGTCGATACCATAAAGGAAATATTGAAATCATGAGCAATCTGGCACCATTGTCCGTTGTGATTCCGGTGTTTAACGAACAAGAAACCCTTGATGAACTTATACGGCGTTGCCTGCAGGCCTGTCGAAAAACAGAACGTCCCTTTGAAATTATTCTGGTGGATGATGGAAGCTCGGATGGATCTGTAGAAAAAATCGATGCCGAAGCTAGAAATAATCCCGGTGAAATCGTCGGGGTTTTTTTAAACCGGAACTACGGTCAGCATGCCGCGGTGATGGCCGGTTTTGAACAGTCCAAAGGTGATATTGTTGTCACATTAGACGCCGATTTGCAGAATCCGCCTGAAGAAATTCCACGACTGGCGGACGGTATCGACAAAGGCTATGACGTGGTGGGGAGCGTGAGGGTTCACAGAGAGGACACCCTATTTAGAAGGGCGGCTTCCGCAATTATCAATAAAGGGGTTCAGAAATCGACCGGTGTAATGATGCACGACTACGGGTGCATGCTGCGTGCCTATCACCGTCATATTGTGGACGCCATGCTGATGTGCAATGAACGAAGCACGTTTATTCCGATTCTCGCCAACAGTTTTGCCCGAAGGACAATAGAGATAGAAGTAGAACATGAAGCGCGCAAACTGGGGGAATCGAAATACAACCTTATGAAACTCGTGATGCTGCAGTTCGATCTATTGACCAGTATGACAACCTTTCCACTGCGTCTTCTGAGTATACTCGGCGGAATTGTCTCTTTAGCAGGAATCGGTTTCGGTGTTTTCCTTTTAATCATGCGTGTTCTTTACGGCGCCGAATGGGCGGCTGAAGGTGTTTTTACGCTTTTTGCCGTTTTATTCATTTTTGTGGGTGCTCAGTTTGTCGGAATGGGACTGCTCGGGGAGTATATCGGTAGGATTTATCATGATGTAAGAGCCCGTCCCCGGTTTTTTGTTCAACGGGTTGCCGGCGAAAGCAAAATAACAACAAAAACATAGAAGGATAAATATGAAAGCGATCGTATTGGCCTATCACAACATCGGATGTATCGGAATCGAAGCATTGCTTCAGAACGGATTTGAGATAGCAGCGGTTTTTACGCATCCGGACAACCCCAATGAAAATGTCTGGTTTAACTCAGTGGCCGAACTTGCTTCAGGCCATGGTATTCGCGTATTTTCGCCAGAGGATATTAATCATCCCATATGGGTACAAAAAATTAAAAAATTTGCTCCGGACATTCTTTTCTCATTTTACTATCGCAATATGGTCAGCTCGGAAATCCTGGATATTCCTCCCTCCGGCTGTCTGAATCTGCACGGTTCCTTACTGCCGAAATACCGGGGACGATGTCCCATCAACTGGGTTCTGGTCAACGGCGAAACCGAAACCGGAGTGACTCTTCATTACATGACCCCTCGAGCCGATGACGGGGACATTGTCTGTCAGAAAAAAATTCCAATATCGGATACGGATACCGCCCGGACGCTTCACGATAAAGCCGCAAATGCTGCAGCCGATATGTTGAATGGAATACTGCCGCAGCTGCCTGACGGGACTGCTCCGCGAATCCCTCAAGATCATTCCCGGGCCACATATTTTGGTGCCCGGGGACCGGAAGATGGTAAAATTGACTGGAGTCAGGATGCAAATAAAATAAGAAATCTTGTCAGATCCGTATCCCGTCCCTATCCCGGAGCGTTCAGCTATATGGGCCATCGAAAATGTATATTCTGGGCCGTCAGCGTGGTGGATGACATCGGTGATCGTCCGGGAACGATTTTGTCGGCGGATCCTTTTGTGATTGCCTGCGGTAAAAAAGCCTTACAGGTTGATTTCGGTCAATCCGGAGACGGCATATTTATGAGCGGAAGACAGCTTGCCGAAGAAATGAATTTTGTTCCCGGAATGAAATTTGGCGAACCTTCAATCTGTCGCCTTGAAATGGTGAGAAAAAAACAGGTCTTGATACTGGGGGTTGACGGATTTATCGGCAACCACCTCAGTGAAAGGCTACTGAACAGTGGAAAGTATGAAGTCCATGGAATGGATCTTGGATCAACTTCGATTCAAAGGCTGCGGGACCAGTCCGGGTTCCATTTTTCCGAAGGTGATATTTCCATCCATCGCGAATGGATAGAATATCATGTCAGAAAGTGTGATATGGTGATCCCGCTGGTTGCCATTGCAACGCCGATTGAATACACCCGCAATCCGATAAAGGTTTTTGAACTCGATTTTGAAGAAAATCTTCGCGTTGTTCGATACTGTGTCAAATACGGCAAGCGCATCATATTCCCATCGACCTCTGAAGTCTACGGCATGTGTGATGATCAGAAATTCAATGAGGACGACTCCCGGTTAATTTTAGGACCCATTCGAAAACAACGGTGGATTTATTCCTGCTGCAAGCAGATGCTCGACCGGGTCATCTGGGCTTATGGCGAACAAGAAGGTTTACAGTTCACTTTGTTCCGGCCTTTTAACTGGATCGGCCCACGGCTTGACAGCCTGGAATCCGCGCGTATCGGCAGCTCCCGCGCCATCACCCAGTTGATATTAAACCTGGCCGAAGGGACGCCCATACAGCTTGTGGACGGTGGAAACCAAAAACGCTGCTTTACCGATGTCAAAGACGGTGTTGAATGCCTTTACAGAATTATTGAAAATCAAAACGGCTGCTGTGACGGCAAGATCATCAATATCGGTAGCCCCGATAACGAGGCTAGCATCAAAGAACTGGCTGAAGTTTTAGTAAAAAAATTTCATCAGCATCCGCTGCACCAAAAATTTCCCCCTTTTGCCGGAATTCGCGAGGTGGAAAGCAAAACCTTTTACGGGTCCGGATATGAGGATGTCCAGCACAGAAAACCGAGCATCGATAATGCCCGGCGTCTTTTGAACTGGGAGCCGAAGATCGATATCGAGCAATCGGTTGAAGAAACCCTCGACTTCTTTCTAAAAGAAGCGGTCAGAACCGGAGAATGCGGAATTGGCCGGTCGCATGATTTGTAGCCTGAGACAAAAAATCCATGAAAATCGGCTTGCGTATTGATGTTGATACCTTCAGAGGCACCAAAATCGGGGTGCCGAATCTTTGCGAAATACTTGCGAAGCACAACGTGAATGCCTCCTTCTTTTTTTCCGTAGGGCCGGATAATATGGGGCGTCATCTATGGCGTCTTCTCCGTCCGGGCTTTTTTATTAAGATGCTGCGCACAAAAGCGGCCAACCTGTATGGCTGGGATATCCTGTTTAAAGGGACGTTCCGGCCGGGACCGATCATCGGTGAAAGGCTGGCCCCTATCATAATCTCAGCGGCACAAGAAGGGCATGAGATCGGCTTGCATGCCTGGGATCATCATGCATGGCAGGTACATATCGACACCATGGACCGGGATGCAATACGGCAATCTTTGCGTAAGGGGTTTGATCAGCTTACGAGCATCCTGGGTAAGCCGCCGGTCTGTTCGGCGGTGCCGGCATGGAAATGTACCGATCTCGTTCTAATGGAAAAAAATAGAATCCCATTTATCTACAACAGCGACTGCAGAGGCAGGAGTATTTTCCATCCCATCGTCCATGGGAAGAAGTTGCCCCAGCCCCAGATTCCCGTAACACTTCCGACCTATGACGAGGTCGTTGGAAATAAAGGGATTTCAGATGCCAATTACAACCAATACATTCTGTCGCTGATAAAGCCGGAAAAATTGAATGTTTTGACCATTCACGCTGAAGTCGAAGGAATCTCATGCGCATCGATGTTCGATCAATTTTTAAAGAAGGCCCGGTCAAAAGGAATCTCCTTTACCCCTCTGGGCGCTTTTCTCCAGAAGAAAACAGCCATCGACGGCGCTTCGATGGTATCGGGTAAAGTTCCCGGCCGTGACGGATGGATTTCCATTCAGGATCAAAATAGACCCGTCTGCTGATGCGTACAACCATCAACCGGATCATTTTCTACGAATAAATTTATGAAAAAATCTTACGTCGCCGTAATCGGCATTTTTTTATTGCTTTACATCCTGCCGCTCGGGATTCGGCCGATGATCATTCCCGATGAATCGCGCTATGCCGAAATCCCTCGTGAGATGGTCGCCTCAGGCGATTGGATCGTTCCGACGCTGAACGGGCTCAAATATTTTGAAAAACCCGTTCTGGGCTACTGGATGAATGCCGTGTCCATCAAACTGTTTGGAGAAAATGCCTTTGCCGTTCGTTTCCCCTCGGCAGCGGCAACAGGGATTTCGGCGTTTATGATATTTTTACTGGTTCGCCGATTTACAGGTGAAATTTTCTCTGCAACGCTCGCTGCATTGATATTACTGACGTCTTTTGAAGTTTACGGTGTTGGAACCTTCAGTGTCCTCGACAGTATGCTGGCCATGTTTGTCACCGTTTCCATGACGTCATTTTTTTTCGCCCATCACGCCGATCCTTCCACAAAAAAAAAGCAAGGGTTTCTATTGCTGTTCGGTGTTTTTGGCGGGCTGGCATTCCTTACAAAAGGGTTTCTTGCATTTGCAATTCCGGTGGTGGCCATCGTTCCGTTTATGATCTGGGAAGGTCGCTTCAAGGAACTATTTGTCATTGCCTGGCTGCCGATTGCCGCTGCGGTCCTGGTTGTAATACCTTGGGCCGTAATGATCCACTTAAAGGCGCCTGATTTCTGGCATTTCTTTATATGGAACGAACATATCAAACGGTTTTTATCTTCCGGAGCACAGCATCATGCGTCGTTCTGGTATTATATTTTTTTATTCCCGGCAGCGGCCTTGCCATGGACATTTCTCTTCCCTTCGGCGATTTTAGGGTTGAGAAAAACAGGTGTTAAGACCTCCATAAACCGTTATGCAGTATGCTGGTTTCTCCTGCCTTTTTTGTTTTTTTCCATTTCAAAGGGCAAAATTCTCACTTACATCCTGCCGTGTTTTCCTCCGTTTGCCATGCTTATGTCCACCGGGCTCAATAAATATCTTGAAACCGGTGGCCGAAGAAGTTTCTCTATGGGTGCCAAATCTTTTGCTTTGCTGGCCGTGATCCTGGCGATTGCTCTGATAATGGTTCAGATCATCGGTTTTAAGGGGTTTAAACCCTATTCTCAAACATGGAAGTGGGGCATCGGGGTTTTTGGATTTATGGCGTTTGCTTTTATCTTAATTTCTGCAGTCAAGGCTTCGGACCCTAAAAAAAAGCTCATGCGGGTCGCCTGTGCCCCGGTACTCATATTGTTGGGTTCCAACTTTATGATGCCGGATCTCACCATTGAGCACAAGGCCCCGGGAGCATTCCTGATGCGTCACGCTCACAGAATCCAGCCGGATACCCTGCTGGTGGCAGATGAAGATCCCATGAGCGCGGTGTGCTGGTTTTACAAGAGAAATGATGTTTATCTCCTTGAAGGGGGCGGTGAAGTGTCGTACGGGCTTGGCTATGAAGACGCAAAATATCGCTCACTGAACCTAACGCAATTTAGAGATTTCATCCCTAAAAACGCCGAAAAAGGGCACGTGGTGCTTATCGCAAAATCGAGGAAGTATGAACGATGGAAGGAAAACCTGCCTGAGCCGTTATATGAGGACACCAATGGAAAAGGCGGTTATGTATTTGTGCAGTATTAAGCAAAAAAGAAGTTT
>DATKWE010000023.1:0-67386 GCA_035529735.1 Desulfobacterales bacterium
GGGTGGAAAAGATCCGGTAATGACATTAAACAGTGTTGTTTTGCCGGCACCGTTGGGACCGATAACCGCCTTGATCATTCCCTTTTTAACCTGGAAACTGAGGTTGCTGAGCGCCATTAATCCGCCAAAAACCACGGCCACTCCCTGAACCTCCAGGATATTTTCCCCGTTAACGACCGTCATCTGTCATCTATCTCCTGAACCAGCCTTTTGCAATTTCAGGCACTCCCGCCAGTCCTTTGGGCAGAAAAATGGTGACCAAAAGCAGGATAGCCCCATATACGATGACTTCGAATTCTTTAAAATAATGGAGCCATTCATAGCTCAAAAAGGTGATAAGCCCGGCACCGATGATGGCACCCCAGATGTTATACATCCCGCCCAGAGCAATCATGATCAAAAGCTTGATTGAAAAGAAAAGGTCAAACGTAGACGGGTTGATAAAATTGAGATAATGGGCATAGATGCTCCCCGCCAAAGATGCTAGAATTGCAGAGTAGACAAATACCAGTATCTTGAATCTGGAAATGTCCACGCCCATGGCATTGGCAGCCGGTTCGCTCGCATGGATGGCCCTCAAAGCGCGCCCCGTGCCGGATTGAATTAAATTGACGGTAAAGATAAACGCAGAGAATACAAAACCCCACACCAGATAATAATACCTTTCAATGGAATCGAATTCAAACCCGAACAAGCTTAAACCGGGAATTCCGGACATACCGTCCGGACCGCCGGTCCAGGCAGCCTCTTCATTGAAAATGATATAAACGATAACTCCAAAGGCCAGTGTTGCCATGGCTAGATAATGCCCCTTGAGTTTAAGCGACGGCGCTCCCACCAGAAACGCAATCCCGCCGGTGATCAATACGGCGATGAACATGCAAAACCACGGATTGAGACCGTAGCGGGTGGTCAGAATGGCGGAAACATAAGCGCCGATACCGTAAAAGGCCGCGTGACCGATGGATATCTGTCCCGCATAGCCCATCAGTAAACTCAGACCGATGGTGATCAGGCAGTAAATTCCCACAAAAACCATAATATCGGTATAATGGCTTATGGCGGTAATTTGTCGAGCAAGCCATGGGAAAATGATGATACATAGCGCAAAAACGGCGATGGGAAGTTTGCCGATTCGTATCATGACTAAAACCTCTTGATCCTGCTGATCTCTATGCTGCCCAAAATTCCACTGGGTTTAAAAAACAACACAACTAAAAGTACAATCAATGCAAAGGCATCTTTGTACCCGGAAGAAATAAGCCCGGCGCCGAACGATTCGATGGCGCCGATAATTAAACCGCCTAAAATAGCGCCCGGAAAGCTGCCCAGTCCGCCCAAAACGGCGGCGCCGAATCCCTTCACCGCCAGCATGGCTCCCCGGTCGTATTCCATCAGAGAAATGGGTGTCACCGTAATGCCGGCCACCGCTCCGATCGCAGCGGACAGCGCAAAGGACAACAATATCATCTGCTTGACATTGATCCCGACCAGGCTGGCTGCATCGGGATTGTCCGCACAGGCACTCATTGCCTTTCCGATAATGGTTCGATTAAAGAAGATGGACAGAATAATAACAATGACGATTAAAAATCCGATCACCCATAAATACTGAGGTTGAATCACGGCGCCGAAAACAGAGATGGGACTCCGTCCGGAAAACGCAGAGAGATCATAAGGATCCTTGCCCCAGATGAACATGGCCGTTCCCTTGAGCAGAATGGACGCGGCAATCGTTGCAATAATCAGGGTGAGTACCGTGGGCTGCCGGATCGGGTTGATGGCCAATCTGTCCAGAAGTATCCCCACTAAGGTAACGAGGATAACCGTTGCCGGAAATGCCAGAATCAGGGGAAGCCCGACGGTAACGTGAAAAAAGACCATGATCAACCCGCCCAGCATCACAAATTCGCCCTGGGCAAAATTGATGATCTCGGTCACATTATAGATAATATTAAACCCGACGGCCACCATGGCATAAATACTGCCGACGGTCAGCCCCGTGATCAAATATTGAAAAAGCTGTCCTGCGAGGGTAATTTTTTCCATTGTATTTCATTAAACGAAGCTCCCCACAGCTTGCTGCGGGGAGCTTCGTTTTATCTAACGTCACGGGCAAACGAATCTGTTCGCTGGAATCAGTCTGCCAATGCCCAGTCTCCATCTTTTACAACGACCATATTAAAGGCATCTTTCGTAAGGCCGTTATGGTCGTCGGCAGAGTAGTTAAAAATACCATGCTGCCCCACAAAGCCCTTAATATGATTTTCAAGATAGCTTTGAATCTTTGCCTTGTCGTCACCAACATTCTCAAGCGCTTTTACCACCATGTTCAGAGCATCCCATGCATGACCGCCGAATGAGGACAACGGTTCGTTGTATTTGGCCATATAATTTTTATTATAGGCCATGGTCACGGCTTTTTGAGGATCGTTCTCCGGAAGAAGTTCGGCAATGTTACATGAACCCAGAGGACAGAAAACACCTTCCGCCGCACCGGCAGCCAACTCGATGTTCTTCCGACTGCCAAACCCATGGCTTTGATAAAACGGAATGCTGACCATTCCCAGATCTCTATAGTTGCGAAGCACCACTACCTGAGTCGGACCCACAGACCAGTTGATAATGGCCTGGGGTGCCGTACCCTTGATCTTGGTCAACTGGGCGGTCAAATCGCTATCTTTCCCTCCATACTTTTCATCTGCAACGATGGTCATCTCATACGTGGGTGCAAGCCTGATGAGCTCACTGCGTCCGCTGGCGCCAAATCCGGAGGTGACACTGATAATGGCGATTTTGCTGATACCGTGTTTTTTCATATGCGTGTAAATCGCCTCTGCCGCCATGGTATCTGTCTGGGGGGTCTTAAAAACCCACTTATACGGTTTACCCGTCTTTTCATCATGGACAATCTTGTAACTGGCAGCACACGAGACAAGCGGTACTTCGTACTTCTCGGCAACAGGAACGATCGCCATAGTTGTCCCGCTTCCAGAGGGGCCTATCACCGCACAGACCTTATCCTGGGTAATAAGTTTTTTGAAGGCCAGGTTTGTTTTAGTCGCATCTCCTTCAGTATCATAAACAATCAGTTCCAGTTTATTTCCGTTAATGCCGCCGGCATTGTTGATCTGCTCTACCATCATTTCAGCAGTCTTTTTTTCAGGGTCTCCTAAAAAGGACCATTTGCCGGTAACGGAAAAAAGGGCACCCACTTTGTAGGCTCCTTTAAAGGCCAGTGCCGGACCGGCAAGCAGTCCAATGGCGAAAAGACAAATCGTGGACAGAACAGCAATTTTTCTGAATGTCATTTTCCTCTCCTTTTGATTTTAACGTTAATAAAAGTCTCTTCCAACCCCAAGTTTATAGCGATATCGTCTTGCAACCGCAGATCTTCGAGCATCTACATTGTATATACCTTATTTCCGTCAATGACCGTTACCTTGTGTTCTTCGAGTATTTTAACAGCGTCAGCAATGTTGTCGATTCGGAAAATCATGACCGCATTTTTTCCGCTGTGCTGAACAAAGGCATACATGTATTCCACATTGATTTCGGCTTTGTGCAAAATATCCAATATCCTGTGAAGGCCCCCGGGCCTGTCTTCTACTTCTACAGCCACAACATCGGTTTTGCCTACGGTAAACCCATGATTTTTAAGCGCCTCCACCGCTTTTATATTATCATCTACGATCAGACGAAGTACGCCGAAATCAGATGTGTCTGCAACGGCTAGCGCCCGGATATTTACACCGGCTTCTGCAAGAATGGCTGTAACTTCGGCCAAACGTCCCGACTTGTTTTCCAAAAAGACTGAAATTTGTTCCGCCCGCATATCTGTCCTCCTTATTATTGTGTCATCGGTCGTTGGTCATTGGTCATTGGTCTGCCCTTTGACACCTGCCTTCTGATCTTCTGATCTTCTGTCCTCTGCCCCCTGACCTCTGATCCCTGACCCGTGTCATTTATATCTTGCGATTGTCGATCACCCGGACAGCCTTGCCCTCGCTACGGGCAATGGTCTTGGGTTCCACCAGTTTCACTCTGGCTGAAACACCGAGATAATCTTTTATATTTTTTGCAATCGTCCTTTCCCGATTCTGTAGATGTTTGACTTCATCGGAAAAGATGCCTTCACCGACTTCCAGCAACACGGTCATCGTGTCCAGATTGTCCTCCCTGTCAACCACAAGCTGGTAATGCGGCTCAACCGCATCCATTTCCATAAGGACGCTTTCGATCTGAGAGGGAAATACATTAACGCCCCGGATGATCAGCATGTCATCTGTACGGCCGCTCACCCGATTCATTCGGATATGCGTCCGGCCGCATATACACGGCTCGGGATTCAGTGAGGTTATGTCCCGCGTCCGGTAACGGATAACGGGAAATGCTTCCTTGGTGATGGTGGTAAAAACAAGCTCACCGGTTTCACCGTATGGAAGAACTTCTCCGGATGCAGGGTCGATAATTTCAGGAATGAAATGATCTTCAAAGATGTGCAGTCCGCGCTTGGCTTCGTGACACTCAATGGCAACCCCCGGGCCGATCACCTCGCTTAAGCCGTAAATATCTACGGCAATCAGATTCAATTTTCGTTCGATCTCCTCGCGCATTTTTTCCGACCAGGGTTCGGCCCCGAATATTCCATATTTAAATTTTAAATCTTTAAAAGAAACACCCATTTCTTCGGCGACTTCCGCGAGGTGAAGCGCATATGAGGGGGTTGCCGTCAATATGGTGGGACCGAAATCCTTCATGATCACAATTTGTCTCTTGGTATTTCCCCCTGAAACCGGGATAACGGAAGCACCGAGTTTTTCCGCGCCATAGTGGATACCCAGTCCTCCGGTAAAAAGCCCGTATCCATATGCATTGTGAATGATGTCTTCACGCGTCGCGCCACCTGCGGCCAGGGATCGGGCCATGAGTTCGGCCCAGGTGTTCACATCCCTTGCGGTATACCCCACGACGGTCGGCTTGCCCGTGGTTCCGGACGAAGCATGGATCCGGACAACATTCGCCATGGGAACGGAAAACATTCCAAAGGGATAATTATCCCTTAGATCCCCTTTTGTGGTAAACGGAATCCGCTTTAAATCTTCTATCGACCGGATGTCATTGGGCGAGAGATTGTTTTCTTCGAATTTTTTCCTGTAAAAAGGGACATTTGCATAAACACGATCAATTGTGGTTTTGAGCCGGCGCAGTATGATGGCCTCGAGATCTTCTCTTGGCATGGTTTCAAATCCGATGTCGAGAATCATTCCAAAACTCCTTTCAGAAAAGTTTTTATTTTTACGATAATTTTGTGGATAATACCTTAAATGCTTACAAACAGAATGACAATTAAAAATAAAAAAGGCCGCGGGTTTTAAACCCACAGCCTTTAAAAAGAAAACCATGGGTTTTATTTTTTTTCTGTCTACCCATGGTTTTTAAAGAACTTGGTCGTTTTCTACCCTGCCAGCCCATGGATAGACTTCCTAAAAAAGAAGCCACCCAAAAAACTAAAAAAACCAAAGTAGAAAAATCGAAACCGCATTTATTAAGCCCTTAAGATTTATATTATAAATCCATATTTACTTGAAGGGTGCTATAATGGAATCATAAAAATATGTCAAGAAAAAAGATTTATTCTTGTAAAGTCCCCTTGAAGTTTGCTTTCCGTTTTTCGAGAAAAGCCAATGTTCCTTCCTTTGCGTCGGGGCTCGACAGGCAGATGGCGAAAGCATCGATTTCTATTCTGCAGCCGGTCTTGAGGTCTACATCCATACCGCTGTTGATGGCCTGTTTTGCTGCACGCAGTGAAGCCTTTCCCTTTGACGCGATGGTTGCTGCGGTCTTCATGACTTCGGCCATGAGCTCATCCTGAGGGCACACGGTATTGACCCACCCGACAGCATGGGCTTCGGCTGCAGAAATCATCTTCCCGGTGAATATCATTTCTTTGGCCATGTTCTTACCGATTAATCTGGGCAACCGCTGCGTACCGCCAAAGCCGGGAATAATGCCAAGATTAATTTCCGGCAGACCGAACATTGCGTTTTCAGCGGCGTAGATAAAATCACATCCAAGGACAATCTCACATCCGCCCCCCAGAGCAAAGCCGTTGACCGCCGCGATAACAGGTATCGGCAATTCTTGGAGTCTATTGACCAGCCCATGTCCCGTTTCGGCAAAGAGTTTAGCTTTAAGGACGTTGAATTTAAGAAATTCCGTGATATCCGCACCGGCAACAAAAGATTTTTCTCCGGCGCCGGTAAGGACAAGGACCCGGATATCTTCGTCTGAAGCAACCGCGTCAAGGGCATTTGACAACTCTTGAAGCGATGCTTCATTCAATGCATTCAATACTTCAGGCCTGTTGAACGTAATCGTTGCAACCCCTTTTTCTACTTTAAAAATAATGTTTTTATACGCCATAGTTTAACCTCCGTATTTTCCCGAATCCTTTTTTGGGTTAACTTCCATGAATGCAGTGGGATTTGTTTCCCTGACATACGCCTGAATTCCTCTGACGATGGCATCGCACATTCGATCCTGATATTTTTCATTGACAAGTCTTTTGCATTCTATAGAATTGCTGATAAAAGCCGTCTCTATGAGTATGGCCGGCATCTGGGCGCCCAAAAGAACATAGAACGGCGCCTGTTTTACCCCCTTACTCTTTATCCGGTTGTAGTGCTTTCTCAAATGATGGTTCAAGGATCCCTGAACATGAACCGCCAGGCGGCTCGATTCATTGATTTTTGAGTTCTGCATGAGATCGCTTAAAATGGACTGCAGGTCGCTGATATTTTTGGTGGACGTGGCATTTTCTCTGGCAGCCACCAAGATGGCATCATTGTCTGTGGCCAGATTCAGGAAAAATGTTTCGATGCCGAAGGCCCGCCGGTCCCTGGAAGCATTGGTGTGTATCGAAATAAAAAGATCCGCATTTTTTGTATTTGCGATGGCGGTTCGCTCCTCCAACGAAAGGGTGCGATCGCTGTTGCGGGTCATGATCACCTCACAGTCCAGCTGATTGCGAATCTTATTTGCAAGGCGCCGGGCAACTTTCAGGGAAACATTTTTTTCATAAACCCCTTTCAAATAGCCTGGCGCACCATAATCCCGACCCCCATGACCCGGATCGATCACAATGCGCTTTACGCCCAGGGCAAGCTGTTTGGCCAAAGCGCCGGCGGGAATCTTATCCCCTTTTTTATCCGTTTTTACCACCGATGGAGTGGGTTTTTCAACCTCTCCCCATACATCGATGACAATCCTGAAGGGGTTCTTGAGGGAAAAAATTTTATACGTTTTAAAAGATTTGATATCGACAACCACCCGAACCTGATTCGAGGAGAACTGTCCGGCACGCGTATCCATGAGCAGATTGTCATCGATGAGAATGTGTTTTTCGATGTCTTTTCCCAGCCTGCTGTTGTTTAAATCGACATAAAGACGTTTGGGTTTGTTGATAGATGTGTCTTTTTCAAGAAGTCTGTGGGCGTAGGACACTTCATTGTCTGCATCGATGACGACACGGGTGTAGTTCGGATTGGACCAGTACCGCAGCCCGACAATTTGGGCGTTCCCGGCTTCAGTCTGGTTTGATTTCTTTGTATCCGGGTCTTGAGTCGAAGATAATTTTTTTATTTCCTTTTCAATGCTGTCCGCCGGAGACCGGACATTGTTTTTTTCAGGCATGGCTTTTGTGGGTGTCGTTTTCGGGGTCTTTTTCAAGGCGTGCCGGCGTATGGCATTTTCAGCTTTTTGTCTGTATTTGCTGCTTGGATACCGGGTTATAATAAGATCATACACCTCAAAAGCGTTTTCTCTGTCAGACGTTTTGAATGATCGCCGATAAAGTTCTTCATACAGAACCCCGGCCATATAAAGTCCTACAGGGGCCCACGAACCTGAAGGGTTATGCCGGTAAACCGCTTTGAAGTTGTCGATGCAGAGCAGCCAGTTCTCCCGGTATTTCTGCTTTTTGGGGCTGTGGCGAAGTTTTTTATAGCAGGCTTCAGCCTGGTGGTATTTGTCTTTTGAAGTGGCGGCAAAGGACACCGGCTGTCCGGTTATGGAAAGTATACAGCCGATCAGGATATAGGGTAAAATTAATTTTATTCTTTCAACTAACAATGGTTTTGGCCTTTTCCTGAAGTTCGTTCAGATAATTTAAAGCATCCAGAGGTGTCATTTTCGAAATGTCCAGTTTTTGAAGTTTCTCAATGATAAAATGATCCATTTTTGAAAAAAGATTGAGCTGCACATGTCCTTTTTTCGAAAGATCTGCGCCATCACAAAGGCCGGGCAGCGCTTTCAAGCCATGTTCATCATTTTCAATATTGTACAGGATCTTTTTCGCCCGCTGGATCACGGTATTTGGAACACCCGCCAGCCGAGCGACTTGTATCCCATAACTCCTATTGGTGCCCCCCTCCACCAGTTTTCGCAAGAAAATGATTTCATCATTCCATTCCTTGACCGCAATGTTGTAATTTTTGATCCGATCCTTCAAACGTGCCAGTTCCGTTAATTCATGATAATGCGTCGCAAAAAGGGTTTTAACGCCGCCGGCCTTTAAATCATGGAGGTATTCCGCAACCGCCCACGCAATACTGAGGCCGTCGAAGGTACTGGTTCCTCGCCCGATCTCATCCATAATAACGAGGCTCTGGGACGTTGCGCTGTTTAAAATATTTGCGGTTTCTTGCATTTCCACCATAAATGTGCTCTGGCCTTGGGAGAGGTTGTCCAGAGCCCCGACACGTGTAAATATTCTGTCGGTAGTACCGATGGAAGCCCTGGCGGCAGGAATAAAAGAGCCCATCTGGGCCATAAGGACCATGAGGGCCACCTGGCGCAGCACCGTCGATTTGCCCGCCATATTGGGTCCGGTAATGATGAGTATCTGATTTTCTGTATTGTCCATCCGGATCGTATTCGGCACGAAACGCTCACCGGTAATCATTTTCTCCACCACCGGGTGTCGGCCGTCTTCTATCTGAATGAAGCCCTCGGTATTAAATTCCGGCCTGCGGTAATCGTTTTGATCGGCGATCTCAGCCAGATTCAACAGGCAGTCGAGTCTGGCCAAAAAATACGCCACCTCTTGAATGGCCGTGTTGTGGTTGACAACCGCATCTTTAATCTCGTTGAATACTTGGTATTCAAGGGCAGCCCTTTGGTCTTCTGCACCCAGGACCTTTACTTCAAAATTTTTCAGTTCGTCCGTGATGTAACGCTCTGCATTGACCAGCGTCTGTTTACCCACATAATGCACAGGAACCGCTTTCGAACGCGTTTTCGGCACTTCGATAAAATAACCGAAAACCTTATTGTACCTTACTTTAAGGGTGTTTATCCCGGTGGCTTCTTTTTCCCTGGCCTCGAGCTCGGCCAACCATTTTTTCCCGTCCCGACTGATTAAAATCAGCTCATCCAGTTGAGCGTTGAAGCCGGTTTTGATAATACCGCCTTCATTGATGGTCGGGGGTGCATCTTCGCGGATGGCTTTTTCAATCAGGGCGGCCAACTCGCTGAGGCCGTCGATATTTTGACGGGAGTTGAAAAGGGCGGCTTTAAATTTCGAAAGCAAGGTCCATATATCCGGAAGGCTGTTCAAGGAACGCTTCAGCGCAACAAGATCTCTGGCATTTGAATGCCCCATGGCGATCTTACTTCCGAGACGTTCCAGATCATAAACCGATTTCAAGTGATCTCTGATGTCCCGCCGGACCTGTATATCGTCCTTTGTTTCTTCTACTGCATCCTGCCGAAGCCGTATCTCGGATATATCCATCAACGGATATCTGATCCACCGCTTCAGGAGCCTCCCCCCCATCGCCGTAACCGTCCGATCCATGACGCCGATGAGGGTCCCCTGTCTGGAACCTGTACGGATATTTTTTATAATTTCAAGGTTGCGGAAACTAATTTCGTCGATAACAAGGGAATTGCCCAGGGAATATGTTTCGATTTTTGATAAATGTTCGATCTTTTGTTTCTGGGTCTCCCTTATGTAAAAAACGAGCGCGCCTGCGGCGCGAATACCGGCTTTTAAATGTTCACAGCCGAACCCTTCAAGGGAAAGGGTTTTGAATTGATCCATCAGCCGTTCACGTCCCCCGCTGTATTCAAATGCTCTGTCGGGTATAAAAGTAATGGGTCTGTCCGACAACGCGCTGATAATCGCTGAAAAAAACCGGTCGCTTTTTGATGACTCCGGAAGAAGAACTTCACTGGGTGAGATCCGAAGGGCCTCATCCACCACTGCATCCAAATCTGAAGATTCAGACACACGAAAGGATCCGGTTGAAATATCCAGATAGCTGAGCCCCACAGTATTTTTTTCACAGGCGACGGCGAGGACATAATTGTCTGATTTTTCATCCAACAATTCATTGTCAAGGATCATTCCCGGAGTGATGACACGAACAACATCCCTTTTTACCAGACCTTTTGCCAGGGCAGGGTCTTCGATTTGGTCGCATATTGCGACTTTGTAACCTTGGTTGATCAGGCGGGCGATATATCCCTGTACGGCGCGATACGGCACACCGCACATGGGAATGGGGAATTTATCTTTCTTGTTTCTGGAGGTTAAAGTGATTTCTAGGATCCGGGAGGCAACTTCGGCATCTTCAAAGAACATTTCATAAAAATCTCCCATCCTGTAAAAAAGTATCGCATCGGCATATCTTTCCTTGATGGACAGATACTGTTTTATCATGGGGGTTGTTTTCGAAAGATGCATACGACTCAAACGATCATGAAACTTGGGAAGCTGCCATGGATGTTATTCAGTGATTTCCAGGTCTACCGGTTTTTGCCGCCCGGAAGAAAAAATAATACATATATCCTTTGTGTCTGGGTGCCTTTGGGGCAAATATTTTTGATTTTCTCCGAACTGTCGGCGCTCATCGCCGGAGGCCGAATGGTTTAATTTGGGTTTTTTAAAGGCTGACCCGCGTGTTATGACGTGCTCACCGCATCCTGTTCCTCGGGCGGTTTAGAATAGCCGTAAGCCGTTCCCTTTAAGGATTCCATCTCTTTTTTAAGGTCCGATATTTCTTTCAGCTGATCGGTGGCTGCTGTATTTAACGTTTTGATCTTTTTCTTTGATTTAAACCGGTCAAAAAGGCTGGTAAAATAGGCGATCAGGAACCCGACAAGAAAGAAAATAAGAAAAAAGAATAAATTCGGCAGTTCCTTTAGATGATAGGGTTCACCCACCAGGAGATCGATTTTAAAGCCTTGTTTGGCCATGAAATAATCTTTATTCGAAAGAAAAATAATTGCGAAAAAACCGACAATAATGACTCCGAGAGCGATCTTAAATTTTTTCATTTTTTCTCCTTTATTTTCAGCCCTATATGTCTATTTTATCAAAGTATGGCTTTAAATTGTTGTAAGTGGTCAATAAATGTTCCGGGATTACCCGGACATCGGAAAAAACCGTGAGTGCATTGGTATCGCCGAACCACCGGGGAACCACATGAAAATGAAGATGTTCCTCAACACCGGCACCGGCTACTTTTCCCAAGTTAAGTCCCACATTAAAACCGTCTGGGTTCATTGCGCTTTTCAGAACCCCTACGGATTTTTCAACGGTTTCCAGCAGCGTGCCCATTTCCCCTTTACTCAGCTGGTCCAGGGTGGATATATGTCGAATTGGAGACACCAGAAGATGACCGTTGATGTAAGGAAATTTATTCATGACCACTATGGTTTCCTTCCCCCTATAGAGAGTCAGATTATCCTCATTTGAAAGCGCCTTGCAAAGAATACAGCCTTCGTCCTTCTCGGCCAGAATATATTCAATACGCCACGGAGCCCACATGGTTTTCATTTCATATACACCTTGATCAGCCCGGATATTTTATAATGTATTTGTAAAAAGTGGGATATATTTTTCAATCGGCAATTTTTGACAGGCATTCCCGACATTCATTTTATCTACCCTTTTTAATTCTAAAACTCAACCCTTTTCTACCCCCCGACATTGCATAAAAAACAGCCCTTGGATGTATTAAAACTTTGTATTTAAGGGCTTCAGGTGGTCTTAGCGGTTTTTGTAAAATTCTGCGGCATCTTCGACGATTCAATATTAGGGCAGATTCAGGGAAACGACGTCCAGATCACCCCACATCCCGACCGCTTCACCGATGATCACAACGATTCCATTAACGCCGTCTATCTTCTTGCCGAAATCAATGGCAGACGCTATATAATCCTTGGATTTTAAGCGATTACCGATGGACGTTGCCGCGGCATCCGCAAGGGGGCAGGAATCGGATACCACGCAGATCGCATCCGCCTTTCCCAAACTTAGCGAATGACCGACCGTACCCGATGACGTGCATACGGCTGCAGGTTTTTCTTTGGATTTGATACAGAGGCCCATGCGCATGCTCAAGGGAGATGTGCCTGCAAAAATGCCCATGGTCACTGGATCGTCGGTCTTTAAAAAGATATCCCCCCCGTTTTCCACCACCACTTCATCGGTATATTTCAACAGATCGACACCCACATGTTCGGCAATTGCGCCGGCCACCGCCGCCATGGGGCCGACGCCGGCCTTTTGACCAGCAAACACCATGTCCTGAATGATGATCGGCGCCGGGCCATGAACACGCCACGGCTTCAGGGTATCAAGGAATTCAGGATGCTTTTTTATATACTTCTCGATGTATCCCCGATGCGTTAGAATCAGTTCCCGGGTGATATCCTCAAGCGGTTTTAACGCCTGTACATACAGGTCTGTTTCTTGGACGGCCACCCTGAAAGCGACCCGGTCTTTACTGGACAGCAGATTCCGGTAATATCTTTTTTGGTATTCACGCGTTGTGTGTTCCGGATTTCGCACAGTGGGTTTTTTCATGGGTGTTTTTTAATTCCAGATATTTTTACATGAAATATTCAGGTTAGTAAAACCTGATTTCAGGCCGCATATCTTCCGGACACTGTCTTAAAAAATACTGATCCGTCATTCCGGCAATAAAATCCCTTACGATTTCCTCTGTTTGATAATTATCCAGGTAATCTTCTGACATATTCTCCAAAAATCCGGTAAATATCACCGATGACCGATTTTCGGTTTCAATATCTTCAAAATAGGTTTCAAACAGCATCTTAAACAGTTTTTTTATGGTTCCCGAATGTTTTTTTATTTTTGGATTCATATAAATATGCTCAAGGTTGAATTCCTTCAATCGCTTTAAAACATCGGACACTTCCCGGCTGAACGCGATAAACCCGTTTTGAAAGCTGTTGTTGATAATATCGGTCACAAGGTTATACACGATGGTTCCGTTGGTATTTCCGAGGATATCCACACTCTCCTTGGGGAGATCGGACCGTTTGATCATATTGAGCCGGATGGCATCCTCTATGTCACGCCCGATGTAGGCGATGGTATCTGCCATACGGACCACACATCCTTCCATGGTCATTGGGATGAGTTTGGTCGATGGATCGGATTTTTTAACAGACATTTCTCTTTCGAGTGTCTCAAATGTTTTTTCCCGATCCGGCTTGAGCGCTTGATTATGAATTTCACCGTCATGGCACAGTATTCCGTCGAGTGTCTGAAGGCACAGATTCCATCCCCGGCCCTTGCGCTCCACCCGGTCTAAAAACTGTACGCTCTGGACATTGTGCTCAAAATAACCGATACCGTTGGATTTGCAAAGTTCGGATAAAAATCTTTCGCCGTCATGGCCGAATGGTGTATGGCCGATATCATGTCCCAGCGCAATGGCTTCGATGAGATCTTCGTTGAACCCCAGGTATCGGCCGATGCTCCTTGAAATTTTCGACACCAGCTGGACGTGGAGAACACGATGGGTAATATGATCATGGCGAATCAGATAAAAGACCTGGGTTTTGTCGATATATCTCGTGTACGCCCGGGAATGCAGTATCCGATCGGCATCCACCGAGAATGTCTGGCGGTATCCTTCCGCAAGACGCTCATCATGGGATCGCCGGACCCCTGTTGAACTCAAGGTGGCCAGGGGAGACAATATTTCACTTTCTCGTTGTGTCATAGCCCTGCTGATCATGTTTAGATTTTTGTTTTTAAATTTTTCCATCTTCGATCATTCTCTCCATAAGTCTCAGGTAATCTATCCCCGCCCTTCTGAATCCTGCTTTGCCATACTTCATATTGGCTTCAAGAACATAGAGTCGGCCCTCATTTTCGATGATATCGATACCGACATCGTCCCACTGACATCTTCGGGCGGTATACAGGGCAAGATCGAGAACGGATTGGGGTATGGGGTCCAGGCTAACGGTTCCACCCACAGCAAGATTGCTTCTAAATTCACCCGCTGGCGCTATTCGCCAGTAGGCATGTGCAATTTCGTCTCCGATTACGACCACCCGAACATCGCGGCCGGACGGTATAAACGCCTGAATATATGCCGGGGTGGGCAAGCTGCAATAACGATGAAGATCGTCCGGATTTTCGATAAGATACACTCCCCTTCCCATGGCCGATCCTCTGGGAATCTTGGCAATAAAAGGGAACTGGAAATGATTGCCGATCATGCCTTTTTGCCGTTTCCCATAAAACACCCTTGTTTTGGGATGGGGTATTTCAAGAAGATCAAACAGTGCCGTCTGCTTGATCTTATCCTGAACACATTTGTAGGTGTGATAACTGGGAAACGTTTTTTTTCCCATGGCATCAAAAAGTTCTGCATAAAAGGTGGTCGGATAGTATATTTTTTGGGCCTTGCGGATCATTTCCGCCGCTTCAGGGCTGTAATCACTGAAATTCGGTCTTACTCCCAGCGTAATAACATTGTTACAGTCTTTAAGGCGGGCCTCTAAAGCGATGACTTTTTTAGAATTTCTCCGGGTCATTTAAACAGTCTTTTTATGATATCGCGGCTTCGTTGGGTATGACTCCCCGGCCAGTATATTCTTCCACATTGACTGCAAGAACGGAATGCGTCATGAGTTTCCCAGATATAGTCGGGCACCCTCTTGCGTATGGAATCTTTATCCACCTTCCGGATCATCGTATTGCATCGGACGCATCGTGAAAACGGCCGTGCATCCTTCGGTGCGATGCCCAGTGTTCCGATGACCTCCCGAAGCTGTTCAAAGGGGTTGTCCGACGTTATAAAGATAAGCTTTGGAGGTGTATTCCTGTCCCGAATTCGCGCGGTGCGAGTGAGCAAGATGCGCCCTGTTCCGATATCCATCAATTTTTCAGCTGAAAGATCGGGTTTATAAAATGTGTCAAAGCCCAAAATGCGCAGCCATTTTGCCAACTTCCCCAGTGTATTCTCTACAGCAAAACGCATCTCATTTGCGCGGTCCATCTTCGTTTACGATCAATTAGGGTTATATTTTCGAATATTATAAAGGCCGGATAAATTCTTCGTGAAAAATCCGGGCCAAAGCGCTATTCCGGCGGTGTCAAAACAAACACGGACGGAGAGACAGACGCGTCGGGCCAGTATCGGTCCACATCGAGCTGAAAACCCGAGCCATCGCTGTTTGAAATCAGCAATCGAGATGGAACCCGATACCCGTTTATCGCCCGCATTCCATCAAATTCAACCCGATATGCAAGGGTGCCGGTTGCGTCAAACATTTCGACCTTATGAACATTTTTTTTCTTTTCATCAAGGTATATCTTCTCGAGAATGTCCCCCCATTTTTTTTTTAGCACAAGAACATACCCGTTTTGACCCGAACCTTCACCGCCATTTCGGGTCGAAACCATATGACCTTCAGTGCTGTAAACTTGAGATCTATTGTCCGTTAAAACCGCAGAATCATATGAATGGATCGGAACACGGCCGGCCAAAATATCGACCATATCTTCAGTTTTTACGGGAATTGTAAAAAGTCTTTTCATGGAAGAAGCTGTCGCAGGTTTTTTATAAAAATCACCACTGGAATGGGAAATAAGATAGAGCCATTGACCATCACTGGCAACACTGATCATGGGTTGTCCTGAAACGCTGCTTAAAGAGATCCGGATTCTGTCAGGCGCTGACGCGACCCATGCGATACGGCCGGCAACGTCTTTTTTTTTGCTTCCCCTGAATTTGATGTTGCCCACACCTTTGAAGGTCTTGAGTTTAAGATTTTGATTCTTTAGCGTCGAAAGGGTCTTTTCCGCTTCGAGTGCAATAGGGTCCTTGGGTCTTTCGGAAACCCTTGGGGCAAGGATGGTGCAGGCTGATAAAAAAAAAGTGACGATAAAAAGAATCGATGGAAGCTGGATGTATCGGGTCGTGCATTTCATTTTCCGGTTAATTCCTGGATCTTTTTTTCTAGATTCTCCTTGTCTTTATTTTTGTTCAACAACGAACGTTTGTAGAATTCCAGCGCTTTTTCCTTATGGCTTATTTCAAGGTATGCATCTCCCATATGTTCGAGGATAATCGGATCATCGGGAACCAGGCTGACAGCCTTCTCCAAATACTTCACCGCTTTCTCGAAAAATCCTTTTTTAAAATATACCCAGCCCAGGCTGTCGGTAATATACCCGTCATCCGGTTTTTCTTCTAATGCCGCTTTAATAAGACGTTCAGCCTCATCCAGTTTTTCTCCAAGATCTGCATAGGTATAACCGAGATAGTTCAATGCATTGGCGTCCTTCGGATCCAGCCTGATCACCGTTTCCATCGCTTTGATTGAATCCGCTTTCCGACCCCATTTATCATATACAACACCCAGACGAAAATAAAATCGGGTATTGTCAGGCTCCATTTCAAGTCCCTGTTTAAGAACATTTTCGGCTTTTGAAAATTCTTCGTTTTCTTCATAAAGGGAACCCAGATAAAGCAACAGCTCCGGATTGTCGGGGGCTATTTTAATGACACTGTTTAAATAATCGATGGCGTGTTCAGTTTTTTTCTGTTCCTGGTATAAAAATGCAATACGAACCGCGGCTTCCTGATAAAAGTTGGAATCCGGGGTCACTTTTTTAAAATGCTCGATGGCCTTGTCCCAATTTTTTTTCCCATCCAGTGCAACACCGGCCACATAATGAAGATCCGAGCTGTCCGGAGAACCCTTTAACATGCCTTCAAGAATGACCGCTGCCGCCCCATATTTCTTGGGTTCCAAATAGTTCTGAACAACCGTTCTGATCACTTCCTTTTCAGTGTCGCTTCTGGCTCCCAGATCCTTAAAAATTTCTTTTGCATGGGACAACCGCCCCTTCTGGTGGTAATAATACCCCAATTCCATAGCCGCTCTTATATTTCGTGGATCTTTTTCTATAATTTCCTGGTACAGCCGTATAATTTCTCGGTCTTTGCCCATTGTTTTATACAGATCCAGCAGTTCAAAACGCGGCTCCTCAAGATCGGAATTTAATTCTATGGTTTGTCTGAATTCTTTTTCCGCCCTTTTCAGGTTCCCTTGGGCGGCATAAATTTTTCCAATGAAGAAATGTCCCGCATAGGATCCCGGAAAGTTCTGGACAAGTTGTTGGTAGATCCTTAATGCTTCATCCAGTTTGTTTTCCTGCATATACAGGCCACCCAAAAGTAAATAGACATCCTTCTGTTTCGGATCCAGGGAAATCACTTTTTTATACGCTTTTTCAGCAGGATCAATCTGTTTAAGCGCCTGATTCAACCTTCCGGATATGACCAGCGCACGAACGTTGTCGGGATCTTTTGCAATCACCGTTTCGACAGTTTTGAGAGCGTTTTCATTGTCCTTGAGCCGAAGATACAAGAGTGCCAACTCTAATTGCAAATAGGATGATTCAGGGTCTTCCTGAATCGCTCTGTTCAGATAGTCAATCGCCTTGTCCAGGTTGCCTTTTTTTTGCTGAACCTGTGCCTCTGTGAAGTAATAATAGGGGCTTTCATGTTCAACGGGATCTATCGCCGCCTCGCCTTGATCTTGATCGAAGGTTTCTGCGGGCTTCATATAATGCATACAACCGGATAAAATTAAAATGACCATACCAACGATGGTCAATTTTAAAAAACTGTCCTTCATTTTTTTTATACTTCCTCTTTAATCAGAGACATTGACATTATCGTAAGAATCAAAATCGGGGATTTCCTGCTTAAAAAAGTCTCTCAGCTTCTTGATAATGTTTTTTTCAACCTGACGGACACGTTCCCTTGATATGTTGTAGCGGTCACCGATCTCCTGCAACGTTGCAGGACTGTGGGCAAAAATTCGATGCTCGAATATTTCAAGCTCCCTTGGCGTCATGGTTTTTTTGAACTCTTCAACTTTATTATGAAGAAGAGCCTCAATCTCTTTCTTGGCCACTACATCTTCTGTGGATTCGGCGTCTGTATTTATAAAATCTATTCTTTCCGTATCTGAATCATCTTTTAAAGGCGCATCCAGAGAGACGTCCCAGCCGTCTAGCCGCTGGTCCATATCTATGATTTCGCGTTCGGATACGCCCAGTCTCTCTGAAAGAAGCTTCGGTTTCGGATCAAACCCCTGGTCAATCAGTTTCTGCTTTTCCTTTTTTAGCTTAAAGAACAGTTTCCGCTGCCCCTGGGTCGTTCCGATTTTTACGAGACGCCAGTTGTCCATAATGAATTTGAGTATATAGGCTTTTATCCAAAATGAGGCGTAATATGAAAACTTGACATTCTTGTAGGGATCAAATTTTTGAACCGCCTGCATAAGTCCGATATTGCCTTCCTGAATCAGATCTAAAAGATTCTGCATCCAGACCCGCTGAAACTCCAAGGCGATCTTTACCACAAGTCTAAGGTTGGCGGTCACCATAATGTATGCAGCCTCGCTGTCCCCCTCATCCTGAACTTTTTTGCCGAGTTCGATCTCCTGCTCTCGGGTAAGGAGCTTGTATTTACTGATTTCAGCCAGATATCTTTGGAGCGGATCAAATTTAACCAGGGCCGTATCCGAGGAAGGGGCCTTGGCCTTTCCGCCACCGCCGGTATCTTTTTTAGCCTCGATGAGATCCGTTTTTTTCTTGGGGCCTTTTTTTCTTGTTGTGGTTTTTTTCATATTAATATTTCAATGGGACATCCCCATATTTTTTATGGACATAACGACGGGCATGTGTTAATTTTGGGTTTTTATTTTTTCGCGCGCCTGTAGCTCAGCTGGATAGAGCAACGGACTTCTAATCCGTAGGCCGCAGGTTCGAATCCTGCCAGGCGTACCAATTTTTTCAGTTGGTTATAATCTATATCATAATCTTTTTTCTGTTTCTGCATCCATTCTGCCACCGGTTGTCCCAAAACGGTGTTTTCAAGCCTTAAGGTTCTCTATGGTATGTATCGGATGTTCCCCCCTGCTCGATAAAAACTCACACGGGCTTGTCTGAGATCTTGAACCCTTATATTTCCGAATCCATTTTTATAGCGGTAAAAAAGTGTCTTTTCAACATATTTGATGGTCGCTGAATTTATCAGTGTATCATGAGTTCATTAAAAAGGGCAAGTCTTCCTTTAAGCTTCACCGCTATTTATCCTTAAGCCCACCGGCGAGCACCCATCCGCAACACCGCCACCGGGAACTTGAATCCGACCTTGGTGGAAGCCCCGGTCCATTCAAATCAAAGACTCCATTTTAACGGGCTGGATGAAATTTCCATTCTTTTCAATGAATTCAATATACTAAAGAATCTGTTGAAAATTGCCAACAAACGCTATATGGTTTCACGTTTTGGACCCCCATGGTTAATTTCTGTTCTTTTCAGGGCAAAAAGTCGGTTAACAGTCATAGGATGTTAAAACGCTTTAATTTCGAATTTCGTATTTACCCTTGGAGATGCCCCGCGCGCTTTTCCAGTGGATCCGGGTTGGGAATAAAAAAATTGAATACTGTTGAAACAAGCCGGGTCGGCAAAGACCCTACGGCTGGTGGGAGGACTTTTCGCTCTCAACTTACACCACTTTTGCTGATAACCTCCATCTTTTTGTTAAACTTTACGTCCCGACTCATCTTGGCGCCATTACTGCCTAACATCGAAAAAGATTTGGGATTGAGCCATGGTAATGCCGGTTCGCTTTTTCTGTTCCTTTCCATGGGGTACTTCATATCTTTGTTAGGGTCCGGGCACATATCTTCTCGGATTACCCACAGAAAAACCATCATTGTCTCGGCGATAGCTGTCGGTGCTGCCCTTTCATTAATCTCTTTTAGCAGAAGTCTCTTTGCCATGCGAGTGTCCATATTCCTGCTGGGGATTTCAGCCGGAACGTATCTTCCATCAGGGCTTACAACAGTGACATCTTTGGTCAATCCCAGGCACTGGGGTAAAGCAATCGCCATTCATGAACTTGCCCCGAATTTGAGCTTTGTCTTAACACCGCTACTGGCTGAATTACTTCTCCATTGGTTCGTCTGGCGCAATATTTTATTTTGGGTCGGAATCGGTTCGGTTATTATCGGAATTGTCTATGTCCGATTTGGAAAAGGCGGAGATTTCTCAGGAGAAGCACCCAATTTTTCATCGATCCAGACGATTCTCAAGATCCCGGCTTTCTGGATTTTGATTTTTCTATTCAGTTTGGCCATTACCAGTACGTTGGGAATCTATAACATGCTTCCGTTATACCTGGTTACCGAACACGGCGTAAGTCGAGATTGGGCCAACACCCTGGTGGGCATTTCCCGCATTTCGACGTTAGGGACGGCGTTTATCGGCGGATGGGCAACAGACCGGTTTGGAGCGAAAAGCGTTATGCTGAGCGTGTTTTTTGTTACCGGAATTTTCATACTGCTGCTGGGAATTGTATCAACGCGCTGGGTTGCCACTTTAGTATTTCTTCAACCCATGCTGGCGGTATGCTTTTTCCCCTCCGGATTTGCCGCCCTGTCATCGATAAGTACACCTGAAAACCGAAATGTGGCCATCTCTTTAGCCATACCCATCGCGTTTGTTTTAGGTGCCGGTGTTGTCCCGACGTTGATCGGCGTTATTGCGGACCAGGGTTATTTCTCCTGGGGCATCCGTCTCTCCGGGGTACTGGTCATGACGGGTTTCTTTTTATCATTCTTTCTTAAATTATCAGACGGGCGGTAATCTTACCCCCAAAGTTTAAAAATTCTAAAGTGAAGCAGAAGGCGACGGCCGCCAACCCTGGGGCAGGACTTCGGCAATCTCTGCAGCGCCGGCCCTGATTTGCAGGGCCTATTCCACCGGGCCCGCTGTTGCAGTTCATCCAATTATTCCGACCACTGCGCCGGTCATACACGTGGCCAGAGTTCCCGCAATAATAGAGCGGAATCCCAAGGAAACGATCTCATCCTGTTTTTCCGGAGCCATTGTACCCATTCCTCCGATCATGATCCCCAGACTGCCGGGGTTGGCGAATCCGCACATGGCATACGTCATAATCAACATGCTTTTAGGGTTCAGCGCTCCCGGCGCCAGCCGGCTCAGGTCCAGATACGCCAAAAACTCGTTCAGAATGGTCTTGGTTCCCATCAGCGCGCCGGCGGTGAACGCCTCTGCCCAGGGAATACCCATAAACCAGACCACCGGCGCCATGACCAGCCCTAGAACCCGCTGCAGACTCACCGGACGGCCGCCGAAATCAGGAAAAAGACCGAGCATTAAATTTACAAAGTGAACCAGGGCGACGAGAACAATGAGCATTGCAATGATATTGATTAAAAGCTGAACGCCTTGAATGGTTCCTTTGGTAACAGCATCCATTGCGCTAAGTGCCGGTTCGGCAGGTGTTAATTCTCCGGATGTAAGTTCACCGGTTTCAGGTATCATGATTTTTGAAATCGTTATGGCGGCAGGAATACTGATAATGGAAGCTGTCAGAATGTGTCCCATAATATCGGGAATGGTCTTGCTCAAAATACTGGCATACAGAACCATGACGGTGCCGGCGATTGTAGCCATACCGGTGGTCATCAGGGTAAATATTTCGCTTCGGGTCATCGCCTTCAAATACGGACGTATAAAGAGCGGGGATTCCACCATCCCCACAAATATGTTGGCTGAAACACCGAGCCCTTCTGCCCCTCCCAACCCCATGGTTTTCCGCAACGCCCAAGAAAAGGCCCTCACCACCAGGGGCAAGATTTTCCAGTAAAATAAAAGTGATGAAAGGGCACTTATTACAAGAATCAGCGGGAGGGCCTGGAAGGCTAAAATAAAACTGGAACCCGGAAAATTTTCAGCAAACGGCAAACTCCCGCCCCCAAGATAACCGAATACCATGGATGTTCCGGCTTTCGTCGATTCTTCAAGTGACAGGACAAGGCGGTTCAAAGATATAAAAAAACTTCTGAAAACCGGTAATTTCAATAAAATGATTCCAATGGCCAGTTGGATTCCAATGCCGGCGATTGCCCGTTTAACGTTGACCTTTGTACGGTTTTCGCTGATCAACCAGGCAATGCCTGAAAAAACAAAGAGTCCGGCCGCACTTTGGATGATCATGGGTTGGACCTTTATTGTCGCTGAATTTTATTGTTTGAAATAGACCCTTCAACCATATCATATTCCAGTAAAAATAAGAATTTTTAATATATTTAAAATTTGACATAATCATTTTTTTTATATTATAAAAATTAATACCCTTAAGGAGATCTTACGGTTCTCTAATTCATCCCGTTTCAGGTTGCATCGATATTCTCCTCCGCCGGATATTCTTACTCGGTTTTCTCAACTGCCAATCATGTTCGTTTAGATTTGATACCTGACTATTCTCGATCAGAAACTGAAAACATTTTCCACTTTTCGATCTCTTAAGATTTCATTAGGTTTTGCTTTGATTTCATATGGTTTACTTTATAATTTTAAAGTGTTTACCGACCTAACGAAAGGAGGTCATTATGGCAGTCAAAATTTTCATCAAGAGAAAAATAAAAGACGGGAAGTTGAATGAGGTCTCTAAGCTCCTTATCAAGGCCCGGTACAATGCCATGGATCAGGAGGGTTACATTTCATCGGAAACATTGAGCGGCTGCGATCGTCCAAACCATGTGATGGTGATATCCATGTGGCAGAGAATAGCGCATTGGAACCAATGGAAAAATAGTGATCTCAGAGCCGAAAACGAGGCAGCGTTTGCAGCGTTGATTGATGAACCGACCGAATACGAAACCTACAATTTGGGGTTGCAGCTTTAAGGCGGGTTTAATTGCAACAGCGCACCCGGTCGAATTGCGCTTTGCGCACCCTTCGGGGATTGAAGCTCCCTGAAGCCCCGCAACGTGAGATTTCCGCCCCAGTTTGTTTACGATCAATTAGGGTTCAATTTTGCCGTCAATGCGCTCGATATAAAAAAGTGTGGCCCCCACCGGGGCAAACGATAAAAAAATGATATTCAGTCCCGGAATCAGAAACCACAGCCCGAAACCGAGGTGAAAGTTAAAGTTTCTGAGCAAAAATTTAAACCGGTTGCCAAAGGGTTCAAGTCTTCTTGCCGGAACCAGATCCGTATTGTCCCAGGCCAGGAAAATTCCCGCCGCAAGGGATGAAATGACGGTCAGCACAGGAGACAGCGGTGTGAGCCAGCCAAGAATCATGAGCAGCAGCAAAATCATCACCGGAATAACAGCCCTGGGGATTTCCTGTCTGAGCAGGAAGAAAAAATACTTAAACCATGGCACGTGTCGGGACTCTTTTTGCCCGCCGGTTAACCGCTGTTCGGTGATTCTGGACATGGCATCCATGATGATCACGCTGAACAAAAATTGGGAGATGAGAAAGGAAAGCACTGCCGAAAGCCCCACGAGCAGCAACGCCACGAGCCATGAAACAAGACGCCACAGCCAGACAATCCATGCGCTGTCCGGTCGGCCCCATATTAAATTCAGAATTTCTTGATGGTACTCGAGGATAAGGGTTGCCGTGACAAGGGTAATCACCACGATTATCAGGATCCGGACCAGTCCCAGAACCAGCAGCCCCGGCGTTTTCACCCCAAGTTTGAGCCCCCTGTAATTGTATGCGATGCCGCTGAACAGATTCATGGTTTTTACCTTAAGTCTTACGGATTTATTTTCCACAGCGAAGGAGAACGGTCTGAAACGCATGATACTCGCGTGTTGCTTCCTTTTGGGCCGTATCGCGCATTTCGTTCATCGCTTCATAATGTTTAAAAACCAAATCCACCAGGTTTTTATCCAATTCGTCCGCATCCACCATCGCTTGTAAAACCGCTGTGGTGCTTTCCGGGGTCATCCCTTTCCGATAGGGTCGATCTTCCGTCAAGGCCGTAAAAACATCGGCCACGGCCATGATTCTGGAGCCGAGGGGCAGATCGTCCGCCATAAGCCCGAAAGGATAACCCGTACCATTGAGCCGCTCTTGATGTAAAGACCCCCAGGAACTTACGACACTGAGCATATCGAACGGTTCAAGTGCTTGAAATGTATAATAAACATGGGAACGCATGATGAACCGTTCATGCTCGGTAAGCGTATCCCGTTTCTCGAGAATTTCAGAAGGGATGGCAAGCTTACCGAGGTCGTGAAGATACGCGGCGATTTCGATAAGCCTGCGTTCATACCTTGAAAAACCCGCCAATTTGGCCAGTTGAACCGCTATGACCGAGACGCCACTGGAATGTGACGCCGTAAATTCGCTTTTGAAATCGATCAGCCGGCATATCAATCGAGAAAAATCCACCAGTTCTTCGATGGCAAGTTCCCTTCTCTGATGCAAAACAGTTCGCCTTAAAATCACCTCGATGGAATCAGATACGACATCCAGCCAGATATACTCTCGTTTGGCAATTTTCAATAGTGCATCAACATGTTCAGGAACGAATATTTCGCCGCTTCGCGCTGAAATTGCATCACAAATTCCGTGAACTTGACTCAGGACCGGGGCCTTCCTCGATATTTTGACCGCCACACGATCCGCCAGATGGATGATATGGCTTCCAATGGGGACGGATTCACCCGCTTGCGTCGCTCCGCGTCCATTTTCCCAGGGTACATGATGGAATTTTATCAGTTGGGCAATCGGCGAAAACGGTTTAAACGTTTCAAGGATAAGGCTCCCGGCAAAGGAATGCTCCCCGGGTTTTGTATCCTCAAATTCCAGCAGATCGAGTCGATCCTGCAGGGAGAACGCGCCGATATCATGCAACGCACCGGCGATAAACAGCTCGAACCTTTCGTCATCCGACAAATTTAATTCTTCACTCAATCGATACGCCAAATAGGCGACCTGCATATGATGACTTCCCACGGCCGGGCTCATCATATCGACAATCCTGGCAATCGAAGACACCAGATCGAACATATCCACGCGAAGTTTATGTGAAGACATGATTGTTTTTCCTTTAAAAAACCGCTGCATCAACCGTTGACAGGGTGATCTCGTCAGGCCTCAAAACAAAGGATCGCCACAATGCCGGCAAGGCTGAATTCGGGGAGGATTGTGCGTTCACTTTAAAATTCTCAACCGATGGGTTTCTTTTAATTTCTCCCAGAGTTTTTCTAAAATCACCCAGGACGCATCGGTCTCATTGAGCGTGTCGTTGCCCGAAACCGTCATGCAAGATTCAAACAACAGTCTATTAACCCCGTTTCGCAACAACTGGTCTTTTATATATCGACCTAAAGACACATCGAGTTGGGCCAATTCCTCTCTTTTTAAATTTGCCAATTGCACGCTATCTTGCAAGTGCATTTCTGATATTAATTTTACGACAGCTTCCTCAACGGTTCTGGGAGGGATAAGGCCTTTGTCATAATAATCCGATGGATCGTCATCACTCAAAGGTTCACCGGGTTTAGTTTTGACCAACCCCAGTAATATTGAACCTTCGACAATGTCCATGGTGTCTTTGTAAATGGTGGAATCTTCGCTGGCCCTTGAACCCGTCACGTTCAGAACTTCGATGTTGTTTTCCAAGACCCAAGTGTTTATCTTGGATGCGATGACAAACGTTGAGCTTTCTTTTAAATCCACGTGCAGACACGGACGGCGATGTTTATCTGCCATCTTCCGGCTGTATTCAGCACCGCCGGTCGGTTCTCCATGGGAGATTATCACCGTCCCGTCAGAATCGATAATATTCTGTTCAATCCGTTGTTTATAGCCGGCGGTGGGCAATTCTTTCAGTTGATATTTTGCAGGCACTATCCCGCTTTGGGTTTTACGGCCTTTCTGAATCCACCCGCCATGGGGAAATCCCAGTTTAATGGCAACATCCAATGCAGCCTGGTCTGCACCGATTTGACCGCCGGAAATGATTTTTCTAATCACTCTTTTCCTCCATTATCCTGATCTTCATCCCCGGCTCGAGTGGAATGTACCTTCCATTTTGGGCGGTAATCCCTATTTCATGATGCCCGCAGGCATCACATTTGCGTGCAGTTACGATACCTTCAACAGATTTTTTGCAGGCAGGTTTCTCATTTAAACATTTTTTGTTCATTGGATATGGATCCTTTTAACTCGGAAATGCCCTAACTGCGCGAAATAAAATAACCATACATCGAAAATTTATGCAGATATTCGGGTGTTGTCTGAACATGACGTTGGGTTCATGGAGTCAGTGGACATTTTTTGAAGATTCTCGATCGAAAGGAATTGAACTTCATAAAAAAACAATAAATATTAAATTTACTGCGTGCCGCCATACAACGCTTTTATTTTTTCCCGGTCCGGCGAACCGTCTTCGCGGGTCGGCATATCGGCGACAAACTCCACGTATTGGGGCTTTTTAAAACTGGCGATACGCCCGCCGACAAACCGTATAAGATCTTGAGGCTCCAATCTTTCATCAGCTTTTAACAGGCAGACGGCCTTGATCCCCTCTTTCCATTTGGGATCGGGAACCCCGAAGACAACCACTCCTTCAACGGCCGGATGCTGTAGAATCACTTTTTCGACTTCTGCAGGATAGACGTTTTCTCCGCCCGGCTTTATAAGCTCCTTCTCCGCCTTACGGCCTGAATACCAGAGAAAACCATCCGCATCAAAGCGGCCCAAATCTCCGGTGTGGTGCCACCCTTCTCGGAATGTATGGGCGGTATCTTCCGGAAGATTCCAGTATCCTTTAAAGACCAAAGGCCCCTTCAGGGTGATTTCACCCACCTGTCCGTTTGGAACCGGACGATCATAATCATCGACAAGTCTCACATTTCCAAGGGGTATCGTTTTCCCGGCCGATCCCGGTCTGTCGTTGTAACGCCCCATGGTGGCCAAACCGGTGGTCTCCGTTTGTCCGTAAATGGTATAAAACGTGCCGCCGGTAAGGTGTTGATATTTCTCGATGGTCTCCGGAACATCCAGCCCCATAACCGCTCTGAGGCTTTTGATATCTTTACCGGTTTTTTCGTGCTGCTCGAGGATGGAAGCGAGTATCGGCGAAAAATCGAAAAAGATGGAAACTTTTTTTTCTTCGATGAGTTCAACCGCCTTTTCAGCTTCAAATTTTCTCATGTTTACGTTCAGAGCACCTGCTTGAAAGCTGTTCAAGGCCATGAAAAGACCGCCGACATGGAACATGGGCAGAAGATTTAAATGAACGTCTTCGGGTGTCAGATTAAAGCAATGGTTCAAATGGAGACCGGCACACATGAGATTGCCATGGCTCAGCAAGGCACCCCTGGGATTTCCTTCCACAGCGGCGGTATGAATCAGAACCAGACCGTCATCGTCGGAAACATCTACCGCTTCAAAGTCGCCCGGATTATTCATTAAAGAATCAACCGCGATAAAGTCTCCGCTTTTGGGTTGGAGATTATAGTATTTTTTTATGGTCGGAAGACGGTCTTTCAAGTCCTGGGTCAGTGTCTGGAACGTTGCATCGACAAACAGCGCTTCGGGCTCACAATCATTCAGGTTAAAATGGATCTCGTCGGCTGATAGTCGCCAGTTAACCGGCAAAACGATTGCTCCCAAGGCAGCAGCGGCCCCATAAAGGATAAAATACTCACGACTGTTTTTCCCCAGAACTCCGATGCGATCGCCTTTTTTAATATTGGATCTTTGCAGGCCGCAGGCCATGCGATCCACCATCTCTTTATACTGAACGAAGGTCATGGTCCGGTGGTCGTCGACCTCGAACCATGCAGCGCTGTCAGCAAAACATACGGCGTTTCTATCGATAAGATCATAAAAAGTAAAATCGTATAGACCCATCAAAGACCTCGGATATTTTCGCTATTGAACTAAAACAGGTTACGCACGCCAACCGGTATGTGGCTGGAATACGCAACCTGTTACATGATTAGGGAAATGTCGCCTTGAAAGTGATCACCTGGGTCATACCGCCTGCTTCGAAAACTGCAGCACCGGCTTTTACATGAACGGGAACAGCGTATTCCGGAATTCCGGTCCACCATTTTTCAAGCTGATCCCAAGCGTTGGTTCCTTTGGCTTGCAACTGAAAGCCGCCGGTGACCAGAAGACTCAACAAAGACTGTCTCACATCAAAGTGAGCATGCACCCGGACTTGGTTGGTCTTGCCGGCAGGGATCCACATGGTGTCTGTGGAAGCCACCGTATTAAGATCGAACTCTTCAAAAGCTACGGTGAACTTCAAGTTCTCCATTTTTACAGCATATTCATTGGGATTTTCAATGTTAAAGATAAACGCAAGGTCAAGGGGTGCGCCAACGTTGTCCGGTTTCCCCTTGGTGGGTTCAACTTTATTTGAAAAATACCAGTATCCAAAAGCATGGGCAACTTCCATCGAATCGAGGGTAACCACCGGCGCCTTAAAATTCTGCTGCGTGGGCGTTACCATCGTTCCTGCGCAACCCGACAGCATGGCAGCGATGACGACAACACTCAAACATGTAAGTATAAATGATCTTTTATGCATTTTATTCCTCCCCTATTTTATATAAAGGGTTAGGTAAGCCATCGTTTTCTTCGCTTGTAGTGTTTTACATCCCGAAAACTTTTACGGCCCCCAACATCGGTCAGTCCCAGATAGAAATCTTTGATATCTGGATTCTCTCGGAGTTTTTCGGCGGTGTCGTCCATGACTATGCGGCCGTTCTCCATCACATAGGCATAAGGAGCAACATTAAGGGCAAGTTTGGCATTCTGTTCCACCAGAAGAATCGATATGTCCTCTTCTTGGTTGAGTTTTTGTATAATATTGAAAATTTCATGGATGAGAAGCGGGGCCAGGCCCATGGAGGGCTCATCCAGGAGGATCAGTTTGGGACTGGTCATCAGGGCCCTCCCGACCACCGTCATCTGCTGCTCTCCGCCGCTGATAAACCCGGCGGTCTCGTTACGTTTTTCCTTAAGACGCGGGAAATAATGGTACACCATGTCGAGTCCGTCCCGAATGGATCGACCGTATTTTCTCATATGAGCGCCCACTTTCAGGTTCTGCTCCACGGTGAGGTGCTCGAATACCCGTCGTCCCTCGATGACCTGGACGATGCCCATCTTGGCGATCTTTTCAGCGGCTGTTTTATCGATCCGCTGTCCCATGAATTCAATCGACCCATCGGTGACCTCGCCGTCCTCATGTCGCAAGAGTCCGGAAATGGCCTTTAGGGTCGTACTCTTACCGGCTCCATTGGCGCCCAGAAGGGCCACAATGGCACCTTTGGGAATTTCAATGGAGACCCCCTTTATAACCAGAATGACCTCGTGATACTTGACCTCAATATTGTTGATCTGTAATATTATCTCTTTGTTCGACAAAGCCTTAAGACCTCCTTACCATCCGAGCCACTCGTCGGCCCATTTCTTCGGCCAGCGACTTTTCAAATCGACTTTTTCAACGATTTGGAATTTGCCGTCTTTGATTTCATAAATCGGCACAATTCCGGCGACACGATGATCTGTTGCCGTAAAGTTAACCGGTGCTGCACCCAGACCGATGTCAAAATTTTTCATGGTTTCAAAACCGTTTTTCAGAATGTTCTCACCGCTTAAACCTCCGGCTTTATCCGCACGTTTTAATGCTTCCCATAAGATGAGTACGTCACCCCATCCCTGTACCGTATGATTGAGACGTTTTTCCAGAGGAACGCCCGGATTGTATTTTTTGGCATACTCGACCACCTTGTCCATCATCGGCACATCTTCGCCGAAGAATGCACAAACTGCAACGCCCATAACCCCTTCGGAAGCCTTGCCTGCCAATCTGGGCAGATTCTCGTCAAACCCCCAGTTATTGACAATGTGATCCGCTCCAAGACTTAAAGCATAGGCATCACGAACCGTGGCTGCCACAGACATGGTGGTGTTCCCGTGCCAGACGAGATCCGGGTTGAAATCTTTCATGGCCAGAACCTGACTTTTGGTATCGATGGCAAACAATGAAACAGACTGATCCGGTCCGATTTCAAAACCGAGAATCTCAGCCTGATCCTTTATGGCCTTGATCGGCGCACTGCAATAAGGAGAAGCAAACATGTAAGAACAGAGAAACCGCGGTTTTCTTTTTCCGAAATCTTTGTGCTTGGGCCATTTTTTATCAAACCAGGCTGTGATTGCCGCCCTGGCGTTGGTTGAATAATCGGTTGCAAAAAAAAGATTGTAAGGGGTCTTTTTAGGATCCGTCAGATGCGCTGAATAGGATGCGGACACATACGGTATTTTATCCTTGGTTATGGTCGGCGACAGTGCCTCGGTATCACCGGTCCCCCAGCCCAGAATGGCAACGCATTCGAGCCTTTTGAAGAGTTTGTATTTGGTCAGCGCCTCGGGGACACGATAGCCGTAGTCAAACTGATACAGCTTGATCTGCTTGCCGTTGACCCCGCCATTATCATTGACATAATGGATTGCTTCCGCAATGCCCAGGGCATAATCTTTGCCCACATCCGAGGTCGCTCCGGTCATGTCATTGAGCGCGCCCACATTAATTTTTGCAGCTCCGGCCATTGATGAAAATCCAACAACCAAAGCCACAGTAAATATGACTACGAAAATCTTTGAACACATATTTTTACCAAACATAATTTCTTTCCCCCTTTTAAGAGAGTAAAATTTCCACCGGGTTCCTTACCAATTCGCTGTCTACCTTTTTACCACCTCCTTTTTTTCTTTCATCCAATTCGAGCGTTTCAAATGGTGACATGCTCATATAAAATCGCTCAAATAAGGTGTCCATATCGTTAAACAGTTGAATGTAAGGTGCTCGAACACCCAACGTACCTTCTCGATTTTAATATGAAAACGGCCACAGGTTGAAATAGTTTTTCATTTGCCACCACCGATAGGCCAAACCGTTGGGTTCAAATATCATAAACACACAGATGGCCAAACCAAAAACGGCCTCCTTGATAAACAGGAAGTCAACCAAAAGCTTGGGATAGATATCGGCCAGCGGTATGACGGCCAGCTGCAACATCTCCATGACGACGACCATGAACACCGCCCCGAATATGGTTCCGTGTATGGAACCGACCCCGCCGATGAGGATCACACCCACCAGCCACAGAGACCAAAACCAGGGAAAGTGCTCGGGGCTTATGGCAGCAAGGTTGCTGATCCAGAATGCCCCCGCAACGCCCCCAATAAACCCTGCCACGTAAAAGGCCAGAAGTTTATACTTGATAACATTTATTCCCATGACCTCCGCAGAAATGTCATTGTCCCTTATGGCAATCCAGGCCCGGCCCACCCTGGACCTAATCAGATTGAGCACGCCGATGACACAAACAATCACCAAAACAAGCATCATGAAATAGACCTTAAGGTCACTGTCGATAATCCACGGTCCGACCTTGATGGTCCCCGGAGGCAAAGAAAAGGCCTGTCCCCGTCCGCCGATCTGGCTCACATATCCCGTAATAATAAAATCTACGGTGATGAACTGAGCGGCCATGGTGGTTAATATCAGATAAAATCCTTTGACCCTGGCGCAAGGGAGTCCAAAGAGTACACTCCATGCGCCGGATACAATTGCCGCAATGAGGATGCTGATAGGATAGGCAAGACCCCAGTCCATCAATATTTTCGGCCAGGGAAACTCAAGGATAAGCAGGGTGCTGGTATATGCGCCCACCGCGATAAATGCTGCATGACCCAGGGTTATCTGACCGCAGAAGCCGATCAAAAGCTGTACGCCGATAGCACCGAGGATGGTATATCCAACCAAATTTAGGATGCTGAGCACATAAGAATCGGCCACCAGAGGAATGATGACAAACAGGATGATTAAGAGCAGTATCATTTTGGCTTTGATAAATTTCGTCTGCCACCAGGCATGATCCTGAACATAATTTTGGTGGTAGACACCGCATGGAAGCCAGGTTGTTGACATAAAAAAACTCCGTTTTTGGGTTACGAGTTGCGGGTTACGGGTTGTGTTACAGTCCTTTTAACCCGTAACGCGTGACACAAAACTCGCAACGCGGTTAGACGCGTTCAATCCGCTCCCATCCCCATAACCCATGGGGTTTGAAGAGCAGGAAGACCGCCATGAATGCAAAAGGGGCGACCTCTTTTACACCGCCGGGGAAATATCTATCCAGATATGCCCCACAGAGGTTCTGTAATACGCCGATGGTAATTCCACCCACAATAGCGCCGGGTACGGAATTTAGCCCCCCCAGCACCACCGCAGGGAGAACCAACAGACCAAGGTACCCCACGGATATGTTGAGCCCGTTGATGTTACCCAAAAGGGTCCCGCCGACACCGGCCGCCATGAAAGCGATTGCCCAGGCTGCCGCATAGACGAATCTGGCACTCACGCCAAGGGAGAGCGCGGCCATCTCATCGTCGGCTGTGGCCTGCATGGCAAGGCCCCACCGGGTATATTTAAAAAAGCAGACAAAAATGATTAAAAGAATGATGGCGGCCACAAAACTCCAAAGATACGCTTGACCAACAATGACGGGTCCTATGTGAATCGGCTCCATTGAAAATACCGGTGGGTCGAATACACGGGTATCCGTACCCCATATAAATTCCACCGTTCCTTTAAAGAAAAATGAAAGACCTACGGTTACCATAATCACCGTTAGAACGGGTTGGCCGATGAGCTTGTCCAGAAAAATCCTTTCGGTCAGTATCCCCAGAACCAGTCCTACAATCAGGGAAAGTAAAAGTGACAGTAAAAAGGGAATGCCCATTGAATAAAAGCTTAAGGAAACATAAGCCCCGATGAGCGTCAGTTCGCCCATGGCCAGATTCAGCACACCGGAACATTTATATATCAACACCCATCCAAGGGCGACCAGAGCATAGATGCCGCCAACCATAATGCCCGTGGTAACGGTCATCAAAAAAAGTTCCATTTTCTGTTCTACCTTTCCATCGATGTTATGGGTTATGGTCCAAAGGTTCTATCTTTCTAATGTGAAGATCGATGTTAATGTGTGCCTGTCTCCCGTCTTCATACCTGACCGTGGTATCGATATGCACGTTATCATCGTCAGAATAGAGGGCGTCCACAATTTCCTGATACCTTTTCTCAACAAAAGCCCGCCGAAGTTTGCGCGTTCGTGTAAGTTCATCATCATCTGCATCGAATTCCTTGTAAAGGTTGATGAACTTTTTGACTCTGGCGGCTTCCGGGAGATCATTGTTGGCCTGACGTATCTGCGCTTCCACCAGGTTGTAGACGTCGGGAATCTGGGATAGTTCCTGATAGCTCGTATAATTGATCTTTTTTTCATCCGCCCATTTGCCCGCCACGGCGTAATCGATACAGATGACTGCGGTGACATATTCCCGCTGGTCTCCGATGACCCATGAATCTCTCACATATGGGCTGAATTTCATGCGGGTTTCCAGATACTGGGGAGAGAAAGGTTTTCCGTCTCTAAGGGTAAAGACGTCCTTGGTACGATCAAAGACAACCAGGTGACCGTCATCATCGATAAACCCTTTGTCACCGGAGTACAACCACCCGTCCTTCAGGGTCTCTTTGTCCGCTTCCGGGTTTTTATAATAACCCAGAAAAACCGACGGGCTTCGGGTAAGAATCTCTCCTTCTTCGGTGATCTTTATTTCCGTTTCCGGGATCGGATGGCCCACGGTATCAAATTTTATGTCTCCGGAGCGATGCACCACCGAAATTCCGGCGACTTCGGTCTGACCGTAAATCTGTTTGAGATTGACCCCAAGGGCATGAAAAAAACGAAAGTGGTCCGGCCCCATGGCCGCCCCGCCGGTATAGGCATTTCGGACACGAGACAGACCGAGATGATCTTTAACTTTATTCTGGACCGTAATCGATGCCAACCATCCCAAAAATGCCCAGTACCAAGGTATGGTTTTTTTCTGAAACTTAAGATCTGCCACATGATAACCGATCTTGGTGGAGAACTCATAGCATTTCCGTTTGATCCAGGTGGAATCCAAATACTTAACCTGGACTGTCCGGGTCATCTGCTCGTACATCCGCGGAGGGGCGAACATCACATGGGGGCCGATTTCTCTGATATTATCCTGAGCGGTTTCAGACGCCTCGGGGAAATTGATGGTGTATCCCACCTGTAGACCGCAGGAGATCGACATCATCTGTTCTCCGATCCAGGCAAAGGGGAGATAAGAGACATAATCATCCGTAGGCCTGCAAGGATCCACAGCCATGAGGTGCTGGCCCATGGTCAACATGTTATTGTGGGAAAGGAGTGCGCCTTTGGGGCGTGAGGTGGTTCCGGAAGTATAAAACAGTAGAGCTACTTCGTCTCCGTGGCCTTTATCGATCATCTCTTTGAATAACTGCGGCTGTTGTTGTTCCAGTTCCCGGCCCAGCTCCTGAACTTCCGTGAGGCTGATCAGATAGTCTTCATTATAGTTTCGCATCCCTTTTGGATCATCCCAGATAATCTTTTTCAGCCTGGGACATTCATTAAAAATAGAGATGGCCTTGTCTACTTCCTCTTGACCTTCACCGAATATAAATTTGGTGTCTGAATGGTCAATGATATACTTGACTTCCTCGATCAAGGAGTCCTGGAACAGCCATACACCCACACCTCTGGCACAAAGCGCGGCCATTTCCGCCCAAAGACCTTCCGGGCGATTGTCCCCGATCATGGCGACCTTGTCCCCTTCTTCGAGGCCTAAACGAACGAGACCCAGCGCCAAATATTTGACATTTTCCAAATAATCATGCCAGGTAATGGGCCGCCATATGCCAAACTCCTTCTCCCGCATGACCACCCTGCCCTTTCCGTATTCGGTGGCTTTTTCATAAAATAATTTGGGGATGGTCAGATCTTTTGTAACTTCAATATGGTATTTGCTGTTATTCTGATCTGTTTTATCTTCTTGTTGCATAGAGGTCCTCATCACCCAGGTAGGCCTTAATCACCTCAGGATGATTCTGGACTTCCTCAGGTGTACCGTCGATAATCATGTTGCCGAAATTGAGAACAAAAACATGATCGGAAAGATCCATAACCACACCCATGTCATGCTCTACCAGAATACAGGTGACTTTCCAGCGTTCTTCTTCATTAATGTCTATTACAAAGCGGGCCATGTCCTCCACTTCTTCGAGATTGAGTCCGGCCAGTGGTTCATCCAGAATTAATAGTTCAGGGTCCAGAGCCAGTGCCCGGCCGAGTTCCACACGTTTCTGCAGTCCATACGGCAGCATCCCCACAGGTTTATGCCGGATATGTTGAATCTCCAAGAGATCGATGATCTCTTCCTCAATAAAGTTTCGGTGTTCGATCTCTTCCCGGGCGGTTTTGCCGACATATATGGATCCGCTGATAATGCCTGATTTTAAATGGATATGTCGTCCCAGACGAATGTTATCCAATACCGTCATACCGCCGAAAACCTCGACTTTCTGAAACGTTCTCGCAATACCCAATTCAGCACGCTGAAAAGGCCTGAGTTTGTCGATTTTTTTTTGTTTGTAATAGATATTCCCCTGTTGCGGGGTATAAAGACCGTTGATAATATTCATCATCACCGTTTTGCCGGCGCCGTTGGGCCCGATTACAGAATGTATCTCACCTTTTCTTATTTTCAGTTTAACGCCGGCGAGGGCACATACTTTGCCGAAAAACATATGGACATCCTCGAGTTCCAACAGGACGTCATTTTCTTTTAGATCGTCTGATGCTGCCAATATTTTTCACCTTCACTGATACAATCGAAAAAAATAAATTCCTATCCGGTGGCGTTCGTTCTCCTCCGTCCACAGCGGAATAGAAATTCCGAAAAATTTAACAGGTGTTCATTCTCAAAAAAGAGTTTCGAAAACCTATTTTCTGAATATCATTCATTTTTAATCAAGAGATAATATAAATATTTTCAATTATTCAAGTAAAAATCCGCTCAATCTACGAATTCAGAAAATAAATTTTTCAATTCATGATTCCGATCTGCCGAAGTTTGGATAAAAAATGGGGATGCATTTTTGAACATCCCCAAACGGAGGCGTCTTTGGGTAATCACCCGGCGCCATTTCAAAACCTTCCGGCGAGAGATTTTTGACGCTTTTGCCGAAAAGTGCTTAGCAAAGCGTCGCATAAAATTTTGTGCTGTTTGAGGGTAATCGCCCGAGTTCTAAGAATTTATCACAGCGAGCTTAGCGCTTTGCAAAAGGCTCAAACCAACGAATGGGAGGTTTTGAAATGGCGCCTACAAAATAATTACTTTCTGTACGGCTTTGACAATTTCTTCAGGGTCATCCATGATCTGCAGAATTTCAAGATCTTCCGAAGATATCCGTTTTTCACCAAGCAACTTGTCTTTTATCCAGTCGATAAGCCCTGCCCAGTATTCCGAGCCCACCAGAATTAACGGAAAAGGCTTTATGCGACGGGTTTGAATCAGCGTGACCGCTTCAAACAGTTCATCCAGGGTGCCGAAACCACCGGGAAGGATAATATAGGCACTGGCATATTTGATGAACATGACTTTGCGGATAAAAAAGTATTTAAAGTCGAGTTTAACATTTGCAAAAGGATTCGGTTCCTGCTCAAACGGAAGAATAATATTCAGCCCAACCGATGTGCCCCCTGCATCTGCGGCACCCTTGTTGGCTGCTTCCATAACACCTCCGCCCCCGCCGGTGATAACAGAAAAGCCGTTTTTTGCAAAAAGCTCCGCTATTTCTTGAGCTTTCTTATAAACAGCATCATTCGGTTTAATTCTTGCCGAACCGAAGATGCTCACGGCAGGCCCTAAATCATGGAGGGTATCCACCCCTTCAACAAACTCTCCCATGATCTTGAAAAGCCGCCAGGGTTCCCCTAGCGTTAAATCGTCAACAACAAACTGTTTTTCCATTTTTATCCGCGACTCACTTTGATATCGACATACAGCCGACAGGCCTAAACTGCTCACGTCCCCCCGTTAAATCCGATGGTAACATCATCCTGATCCACAATGACCGGAACCTTGCGTATACCGTCGGAATATTTCAGCATGGTCTTCATTTGACCAGGATCCGTCTTAACGCTAAAGTAGTCGACCGCCCTGCCCTGCTTGGCAAAAGCTTCACGAGCTTGATTGGTATAGGGTCAAGTGTCTTTGCCGAAAATCAATATTTTATCAGCCATGGGTCCTCCCTCCCTAAGCTATAATTAATACCCGAGTACAATAAAAAATAATTTCTTGCAATTTCAGACTTTTGCAATTAATAGTCAGAAAATCACTAACAGCTATTTAATCTTTTGTCAATGATTACAGATTGACAAATACCATGGCGGTTGATAAAATTTTAATGAATCTTAAGGGGGCGTTCTTTTCTAATTTGTACGATGAACAAATCTGATAACAGGCTTTCAAAGAGTGTTACCATTACAAACGATCTTGGCCTTCACGCAAGATCCGCAGCTCAGATAGCAAAACTCGCCCAAAACGTAAAATCAAAAGTGTGGATCATAAAGGACGGAGAAAAGGTGGATGCCGCCAGCATCATCGACATTCTTACGCTGGCCTGTGCCAAAGGATCAAAAATTACTTTAAAAATTGACGACCAATCGGATCTTGATATTTTAAACGATATCACCCAGCTGATTGAAAGCGGCTTTGGAGAATAACCCGGCATGTTTGATACCAACAAAATGGAAATACACCTTCACGGTATTGGTGTTTCTCCGGGAATTTGCATCGGCAAGGCATACCTGGTTGGCAAGGAAGGCGTTGATATTATTGATAAATACCACATCGGTGAAGATGATTTGCAAAACGAGATCAAACGGTTCAAATCTGCCGTAAAAAATGCCAAGGATAAACTGCAGGAAATCATTGAGTCAACGCCTGAAGGATTGCGCGAACACGCCTATATTCTTGAAACCCACAAGGTCATGCTTAAGGACAAGATGCTCTATGACAAGACGATAGAAACCATAGAAAAAGAACGGATAAACGCTGAATGGGCGCTCAAGAAAGTCGTATCGAATGTCAAATCCATGTTTAACAATATGACGGATGCTTATTTACAGGGGCGGGCGGCCGACTTTGTACATGTATCTGAGAGCATCATGCAGAACCTTGTCGGGGCAAAAACGGTAGATATCGCCCTTATCGACAAACGGGTCATTCTGGTTGCCACAGACATCTCGCCTGCAGAAACCAGCCAGATACAACTGGAAAAGATACAGGGGCTTGTCACCGATCTCGGCGGCAAGACATCGCATACGGGCATCATTGCCCGGACCTTTGAAATTCCCGCTGTTCAGGGCCTTGACAATGCCACCCGGACAATCAAAAACGACGATATCATCATCGTAGACGGCAATTCCGGCATTGTCATCGTCAACCCCACGGATCAGACCCTGATAGAGTTCGAAGAACGTCAATCCAGATACGAAGAATATCGAGCAGTTATTACCAGAGACAGCCACCTTCCGGCCGAAACAACCGATGGGTTCAAACTGGAGGTTATGGGAAATATTGAACTCCCTGAAGAGGTTGTTTCCGTAATCAACTATGGTGGAGACGGAATCGGACTTTTCCGAACTGAATTTCAATATTTAAGCCAATTCAATTTTCCCAGTGAGGATCAGCTGTTTGACCAATACAAGGATGTCATTGAAGTCATGATGCCAAAGTCCGTGACGATTCGAACCCTCGACATCAGCGGCGAAAAAGCAGTGTCTTACGCCACTAATTCTGAAGAAAGGAACCCTGTTTTAGGACTTCGTGGAATACGGTACTGTTTAAAAAAACCGGAAGTTTTCAAAACCCAGCTGCGTGCCATACTAAGGGCCTCTGCATTCGGCAAAATCAGAATTCTGTTTCCGATGATATCCTGCCAAGAAGAAGTCTTGGCGGCCAAAAAGATGTTTGCTGAGGCCGCCGATTCTCTGGATAAAGAAGGTACACCCTTTGACGGGAACATAGAGATCGGCATAATGATAGAAGTCCCTTCGGCCGCGATCATGGCGGATGTAATGGCAAAGGAAGTCGATTTCTTCAGTATCGGAACCAACGACCTTATACAGTATACCTTGGCAGTGGACAGGGTCAACAAACAGGTTGCCCACCTGTATCAGCCGCTCAACCCAGCCATTATCCGGATGATCAAACATGTTGCCGATGTCGCAAAGAACAGCGACGTGAAAGTTTTCATGTGCGGAGAGATGGCAGGCGACCCGGTTAACATACCGATACTCTTAGGATTGGGAATTAAAAGATTGAGCATGAATCCTCAGTCAATACCGGCAGTTAAAAAGATTATTCGATCCCTCAATGTCGAAGATGCCAAACGCTTTACCAACGACGCTCTAAAAGAGACAACCGAGACGGGCGTGTTGGAACTGGTGTTTCAAACTTACGGCAGTACACTGTTCGAAATAGGCTATGCCGAATCATAATCTCTTCCTTTTATTCCTTTGGTATCATTATGGTTTTCATTAATTTTCCAAGGCATCCTCGACGTTCGCTCGTTTGGGGTATAAGATCGATTTTTCACCAAGGAGAAAAAACGTTTGAGCTCAAATCATATCAAAATTCTAACTGAAAACAGAAAAGCCAGACACAACTATTTTATTGAAGATACTTACGAGGCTGGGATGGTCCTTTTGGGAACCGAAGTTAAATCACTTCGGCTGGGCCGCGTTAATTTGAAAGATTCATATGCCAGAATAAAAAAGGGGGAGGTGTTTGTTCACCAGATCCATATCGGTGCGTATCCCTTTGCTTTTTATGGGAATCACGACCCTTTAAGAAAAAGAAAACTCCTTTTGCACAAGGATGAAATAAAAAAGCTATACGGCAAAGTCAATGAAAAGGGGCTCTCCCTCATTCCCTTGAAGATTTATTTCCAGAACGGGAAGGTCAAATTAACCCTGGCCCTGGCCAAAGGCAAGCGCAAGTATGATAAACGGGAGACCATCCGGCGGCGTGACGAACAAAGGGATCTGGAAAGGTCCAAAAAGGAATATTAGGGCCTGCCGCCGAAACCCGGTGTCTCGGAATTTGTATACCACAAAAAATCAATATTCCACACAGGCGATTCCTAAACTCGCCCTTCGGGCTCAACCAGTCGGAATCGCATTTCTTTCTCTTCACCAAGGCGAATTTCAGTCACACAGGAACGGTGTTGTCAAACCGTCGCAGTACCATACCACGACGTCCCCGCCGATACCTTAGTCCCGGGCGCTCAAACTCGCAAGAAACCCGGGATCCCAACAAACCATTTCCACCTTGCATTTTCCATAAGGTGTGCTTATAGTTTTTACATATAAGAGAATTTAAAGGCTCGAGAAAAATCAACCTTCCAAGTGGATATATTATCGAAAATGAAAGAACGTAGTGAAAAAATTCCAGATCCTAAAGAAATCGAAAAGGAGATCGGCGATTTTCTGGCGAAAAAATTCGGCGGCAACGTTAAAATGATAACGCCAGTGGTTTTACCCCAGAAAGTCAGCACCGAAACGGCCGAAAAATCTGAAAAAAAAGAAAAAAAGATTAATTTTAATTTAAAGCCCGAAGAACTCATCTCCTTTCTCGACCAGTATATCGTTAAGCAGGATAACGCCAAAGCGATTCTGGCAACAAAAATATGTACCCATTTCAACCGAATAAAACGAGCGGAAAGCGGTTCTGAAGAGACCAATGACATGGTCGGCCACATCAAAAACAATATACTGATGTTCGGCCCCACCGGTGTTGGCAAAACGTACATCATCAAGCTGATCGCCAAAAAAATCAATGTCCCTTTTGTCAAGGGTGACGCCACCAAATTTAGCGAAACCGGTTATGTGGGCGGTGATGTTGAAGATCTTGTCCGTGACCTCGTAAGGGAAGCAGACGATGATATCAAACTGGCTCAATATGGTATCATCTACATCGATGAAATCGACAAAATTGCATCCGGCCGAAATATCATCGGTGTTGATGTCTCCCGATCCGGCGTCCAGCGCGCGCTGCTAAAACCCATGGAAGAGACCGAGGTCGATTTAAAAGTACCCCATGATCCTATTTCCATGATTCAGGAGATCGAACGGTTTCGTAAAACAGGCAAACGGGATAAAAGAACTGTCAATACGAGCAAAATACTGTTTATTATGAGCGGAGCCTTTGGCGATTTGCCCCGAATTGTTAAAAAACGGGTTGCCGCACAGGAAATCGGCTTTGGCGCGCACATTAAAAACCCTCAGGATGATGTGGACATCCTTAAACAGGCAAAGGCAGAAGACCTCATAGAATTCGGATTTGAATCTGAATTTGTGGGACGGCTTCCGGTGAGGGCTGTCTTTGAAAAATTGACCGAAGATGACCTTTTCGAAATCCTGAAAAACCCCAGCAACCCGATAATTCTCGGCAAAAAACTCGATTTTGCGGCGTATGATATCGATATAAAATTTGAAGCCACGGCCCTTAAAATTTTAGCGAAAAAGGCCTTTCAAGAAAATACCGGTGCAAGGGGGCTCGTCAGTGCAGTTGAAGGGGCACTGCTTGTGTTCGAAAAGAAATTTCCGTCATGCAACATCAAAAAATTTCCGGTGACCCGCTCTGTGGTTGAAGATCCCGAAAGGTCTATTGAAAAAATACTCGCAGTGTCAGATCACGGCCAATTAAATGAAACGTATGAGAAACTGTTTCTTGAAGAAAAGGAATATCTTAAACAGTATTTAAACCTAAACAAGAAAAATCTATCCGAAAAATACGCGTTGACGCTTACACCTTCGCGCATTGAGGTGGTGGCTTCATATTACGCAAATCACATCATGGATATTGAAAGGGTCATCAAAAAGATCAAATCCTTTTATGATGACATTAAGAAAATGGAATTATACTTTTATAAAAATCACGACATCAACATTGTCATGGAAGATGATGCCATTGATTACATTATTGAACAGTTTGAAAATTACGCCTACAACCCTGAAGCATTTTACGATCATCTGACAACAGATTTTGAATATGGACTCAAACTGGTTCAAGAAAAAACAGGTAAAAATCGTTTCTTCATAACCAAGAATGCGCTATTGAATCCCGAATCTTTTATAAGCAGTCTCATTCAGAACAAGTTAAGTGTCCCCTAATCTTCAATTCTTGAACTGGAAATATCGATATGATCGGAATATCTAAATTGTACTGCGGAACTGTCGAGCCATCGGATGCCCTTCGTTATGGAAGAATGTCATCTAAATTACCGTCTCATCTTCTACAGTTTTCCATCGACAAACGGCCTGTGGTGGTCTGGAACATCACCCGGCGATGCAACTTAAAATGCGTACATTGCTATGCCCATGCCAAAAACATCCCATTTGACAACGAGCTTTCAACCACCGAAGGAAAAAATTTAATCGACGATCTCGCAGAATTTGGCGTTCCGGTAATATTGTTTTCCGGCGGTGAACCTCTGGTCCGAAAAGACCTCCCGGAACTTGCAGACTATGCCGTCAAAAAGGGCATGAGAGCTGTTATATCGACCAACGGAACACTGATAACACCTCAAACAGCTCGAACACTCAAGAACATCGGCCTTTCCTATGTCGGCATCAGTCTTGACGGAATGGAAGAGATCAATGACCGGTTCAGAGGGGTCAAAGGGGCTTTCAGATCTGCTTTGGAAGGCATTGAAAACTGTAAAAAGGCCGGCATAAAAGTTGGGCTACGCTTTACCATCAACAAATCGAATGCCGGACAGATTTCGGAAATATTCAACCTCCTTGAAGAGATGGATATTCCAAGGGCATGCTTTTATCATCTGGTATATGCCGGTCGGGGATCAGAGCTTGTAAAAGAAGATCTTTCCCATGAGGAATCCCGAAAAGCCGTCGATCTTATCCTGGATCTTACGAAACAGCTCCATGACAAGGGAGATCTCAAAGAGGTTCTAACCGTTGACAATCATGCGGATGGACCCTACCTTTATTTACGGCTGCTCAGAGAAAATCCTGAACGTGCACGGGAAGTTCTCGAACTTCTCGAAATGAACCAGGGCAACAGTTCCGGAATAGGAATCGGCTGCGTAAGCTGGGACGGCGAGGTCTATGCCGACCAGTTCTGGCGCCATTACAGTTTCGGCAATGTCAGGAATCGGCCGTTTTCTGAAATCTGGACCGACACCTCTGATCCGCTGATGAAAAAACTCAAAGAGAAGAAAAAGTACGCCAAAGGAAAGTGCAAGACATGCCGATGGCTGGACATTTGCGCCGGCAATTTCAGGGTTAGATCCGAGGCTGTAACCGGTGATATGTGGGCACCGGATCCGGCGTGTTATCTGACAGACGAAGAAATAGGTTGAGATCTATGCAAAGCTTCCCCTTTTCACACGTTCTGCGCTTGACCTGCCTGCCCCGTAGGTCTGGCAGATCGTACCGGGGTGGAATGCCTGCCCAATGAAATGTTTACCCCGTGGAATGCGAAGCCTATTCCTCTGGGGCAACGCATATTTCATCGGGGCGGAGCCTATTCCTCTGGGGTCAGACTCAGTTTTTAACCCACCACCGAACTTTGGCAAGTTAATCCTCAAAACACCTAAGATGAAATAGGAGTTGTTATGCTTTTCCCAGATTACAGACCCAGGCGGTTACGGCAGAGTGATGCGTTCCGTCGTATGATTCGTGAAACGAAACTTTCGGTAGACGACCTTATACTTCCACTTTTTGCCGTTCACGGTAAAGGGGTCAAAAACCCTATCGATTCGATGCCCGGCCACTATCAGTTGTCCATAGATCATCTTGTGAAAACATCAAAAAAGGCATACGAACTCGGAATCCCTGCCATAATGCTTTTTGGACTTCCCGACAAGAAAGATCCCCTGGCAACCCGGGCTTACGCCAAAGACGGCATTGTTCAAAAAGCGACACGCGCCGTAAAAGATAAGATACCCGACCTCGCCGTTATCACCGATGTCTGTCTGTGTCAGTACATGGATCACGGCCACTGCGGCATTGTGGAGGGCCAGGTCATCGACAACGACGCCACCCTCGATCTTCTTGCCAGAACCGCCCTGTCTCATGCTCAGGCCGGTGCAGATATGGTGGCACCTTCGGATATGATGGACGGCCGTGTGGCTGAGATTCGGAATATCCTGGATGAAAACGTTTTCAGCAACATACCCATAATGTCTTATGCAGCCAAATACTGTTCCGGATTTTATGGACCGTTTCGTGATGCTGCCGACTCGCCGCCTAAGTTTGGAGATCGTCAGACGTATCAGATGGATCCTGCCAATGCGCTGGAAGCTATCCGGGAAGTAACCATGGACATTGAAGAAGGGGCCGATATCATCATGGTAAAGCCTGCGCTTCCTTATCTTGACATTATCTGCCGGGTCCGAGAAGAGATAGATCTTCCCTTGGCCGCTTATAATGTCAGCGGTGAGTTTGCAATGATAAAGGCCGCCGACAAAATGGGATGGATAGACGGCCATCGAGTGATGATGGAAGTCCTTACGTCAATTAAGCGCGCCGGAGCCGATATGATTCTGACCTATTTTGCCATTGAAGCTGCACAAGCATTATCATCACAGTAATGCCATGACAAACACGTATAATACATCGGCCCCTCGATCCCACCCCCACGGTGAAAAAAAAGGGACCGCGCTGCGCCTTGTCGCCTGGGAAACCACGCGAAACTGCAACCTTGCCTGTATGCACTGCCGTGCATCGGCCACACACGGCCCGTTCAGCGGGGAACTCGACACCGATGCATCGTTCCGCCTCCTGGATCAGATCTCACACGTCGGAAAGCCGATAATTATTCTGACCGGCGGAGAACCCCTTTTGCGGCCGGATATTTTCGATATCGCAAGGTACGGCACAAAAAAAGGGCTCAGGATGGTCATGGCGCCCAACGGCACGCTGATTACTGAAAAATTTGCCAAACAAATGGCGGATTCCGGCATTCAAAGAATCAGCGTCAGCCTGGATGGTGCCACCATAGAAAGCCATGACAGATTCAGAGGGATAGACGGTGCATTTAAAGGTGCACTTCGCGGCATCAAACTGGCAAAAGAAGCCGGGGTAGAATTTCAAATCAACACAACCATTACAAAAAAAAATCTTAAGGAAATCCCTGAAATTCAGGAACTGGCCATAAAACTGGGCGCAGTTGCCCACCATATTTTTCTTTTGGTTCCAACCGGCCGCGGAAAATATATTGTGGATCAGGAAATAACCGCGGCAGAATATGAACGCACATTAAACTGGTTCTATGACCAGAGGGAGAAGTCCCCTTTGCAGCTCAAGGCCACATGCGCGCCGCATTACTACCGCATCCTCAGGCAACGGGCAAAGCAGGAAGGAAAAGCGGTTACGTTCAAAACACACGGGATGGATGCCCTCACCCGAGGATGTCTGGGCGGTACAGGATTTTGTTTCATTTCTCACCGGGGAATTGTTCAGCCGTGCGGCTTCCTCGACGTCAATTGCGGGGATATTACGAAAACATCTTTTGCAGACATCTGGAACGGTTCAGACACCTTTTTATCTTTACGCAATTTCAATAATCTAAAGGGTAAATGCGGAAGATGTGAATTCAGAAAGGTGTGCGGCGGCTGCAGGGCTAGGGCGTATGAAGCGACCGGTGATTTTTTGGCTGAAGAACCCCTCTGTGATTACCAGCCGTTTTCCGGCAACCCATAAAACGTTCCGGTTTCGCACACTAAAACCACGGCTAAAAGCAGTGGATCAAAACGTGAGCACATGGGCAATCATCTTATCTTTTTGATAAATACCCGTTCTCTTGTTTGTGGAACGTTATGGTTTAATCCGTGGTATCCAAAACCTGATATCCAACCTTCTCCAGAGCTTCCCTGATGACCTTTGTATCGCAGGGTGAAAGGCGGAAGTAATATACTCTTTTGCTTGGCTCCTGGACCGTCATACCGACATTGATGATATCTCCTCCATTGTCGTTGATGATCTGCAAAACGTTTTTAAAGCCGCCCGGCTCATCACCAACGACCAAATCGATCCGTGAACTTGCGGTCAGAAAGCCCATCATATCAATAAATGTCCGGAGAATATCCGTTGCCGTTATGATGCCCACCAGTTTGTCGTTTTGCACCACCGGCATCCCGCCGATTTTATGTTTGTAAATCAGTTGAGCGGCAATCTCGATATCATCATCCGGCCTCACGACAATCGGATTCTTTATTATCAAATCTTTAAGGGAAACGTCACCGAGCATGGAGGGTATGAGGCCCTGTTTTAAATCAGCAAGCGTAATAAACCCTTTCAGTTTGTCTCCCTTGGCAACCACAGGAAGGTGCCGGATAGAGTTAATCTTCATAAGCTCGATAGCCTCCTGTATGGAGGCGTTTTCGGTGATCGTAATCGGATCGGGAATCATTAAAGAATTAATTTTCATCGAATCTTCCTTTGGTCAATTTTTAAAGTCAGCAGCTTTATAAAACCCCCGAATGCGCGAGGAGCGAGGATACCGATTTATCGGAGAGACGCGGTATCATCGGCTTGTCCGCCTCTGGAGGGTTTGTCCGCCGCAGAGGGTTTATCCGCCTCCGATGGGCTTTCCGGAACGGTAAAAGCCATTTACTGACTGAATTTATCCAGTGAATTCAATACCAGTGTGATCGGCCTGTCTTCTTCACTTTTGCCGGAAAACCGTATGGGGCCCGGCCTTCTATAGTTATCGTCACCCGGCAATGCAGCGAGCCAATTCTCTCTTAACCTCTTGACAATTCTGAAAGAAGCGGAATTGACATCAACGATACTTTTTTCCAAAACAAGGGCAAGCTTCCCCTTTCTCTCTTCAAGGTGCATCAATGGAGCGATTGGAATTCCAAGGGGTTCCCATGCCGAAAAATCCTTCTCTAAATTCCTTATGGCCGCCATCTGACCCGTTGCGCTATTGGCGATAAGGCTGAAAACCGTCATCCCCAAATTGTACGTATAATTACAGTCAAAACGGGTTGGATCATTTCCTCTCCCGTCATAACCATAAAAATGAATCTGTGTTTTGAACTTTGGTACGGATGTGTGAAAAATTTTTTCAATCGGAGAAGGAACATCTTCTTCTTCCGAGATCACATTCGCCTGTTCGAGGGCCTGTTTGAGCGTTTTAACGGAAATTATGGAAGACCGAATCAACAGGAACTCGGCATCATTGTAATTCTTGAAAAGAATCGGGCCAAAGTAATTGGGGTCGAGTCCGCCTTTCTCCAGCATCTTCCGGTAATAGGCTTTTTTTATTCCGATCTTATACGTTCCGTTCTCCTTTAAAATATTAAGATAGTCTTTGACCAGCCCCATGAGGACCGCCTCTGTCTTGACCTGGGAAAACTGAAAATTCCCGTGACTGTCTCTTTCCATGAGAAGCCCTTCCTGGAAAAATTCAGGAATGTCGTTGAACAGATCATCATCCCGGGTATTCCATATGGAAAAAGAACTGTCTTCCCTTGTACGCCTGGCAAGTCTCCGCAAATATTCCAGCTTGTCCTCAAGGGTGGGGAAATCCGTATGGAAATCGGTGTCGTGGGTTTCGTTATACTCGGCTATAATTGTATTTAGCTTTATGATAAAAATCTGTATTTCATTGATAAATTCCAGAATCCCCTCTGGAATGACGACGACACCATAGTTTTTACCCACCGCAGCCCTTTGAACAATGCCGTCACAAATCACACGAGACAGATGTCTTAGGGTCATGCCATATGCATTATAATCGACATCCCCGGCTTCTATGGCGTTCTCTATTCTCTTCGTGTCGATATAATCGCAAAGGTCCTCACCGATAAGCGTCATATTGGCATGGGTCTGCAGCGCAACTTCAAGGGCCAGGTGGCTGGCAACTCTGCCCATAACTTTGCAGATATGCCAATATTTTACATCTGAACTGCTGTCTGTGCAAAGATTGCTGATTGAACCGGCAAATGCCCTGGCCGCGGTATGAAATCCAAACGACATGGCGCATAAAACATTCCCGTCCGCGTCTCTGACCTGTATATCCCCGTCAATGGTTTTGGGAACGCCGATAACCTGGATATCATCTTTGATCATTTCCTGTGCAAGAAATGCCGCATTGGTGTTCGAATCGTCCCCCCCGACAATGACAAGGGCGTCCAGACCCAGACTTTTGCAGGTCTCTTTTGAAAGGGCCATCTTCTGTGAAGAGTCTATTTTTGTTCGGCCCGTTTTGATCATGGTAAAACCGCCAAGGTTTCTGTAAGCGTCGACCAGGCTGCCGGTGATCTCAATGGCTTCATTTTCAACGATACCGTCCGGACCGAGAAGGAAACCGTAGAGGATCGTCTCAGGGTTGGCCTTTTTGGCAGCATCATATAATCCTGCGATGACGTTATGCCCTCCAGGAGCAGGCCCCCCTGAAAATACAATGCCGATGTTGCGCTTTTTGCAGTATCTTTCTTTGAAAGATTCTTCAGGTGAATCCAGACCTGTAATCGTCTGAACCTTATTGTTTATGATGCCCGGCAACTGTTTTCTTGCTTCCCGATCAATCGTGAATTTAAAACGATCGTTATCTTCCAAAATAGTATAGGCACTTTCAAATATTTTGCATTTGGGTGGGACGTATCCTCTTCTTTCGATCAGCTCCGGATTGATGCAGCTGATCGCTCTTTGAACCTCGGTATTTTTAAACAGGTCTTCAGTGCTGAAGGGATCTATATCTTTCATCGCACCTCTCCCCCAATGGCAATTATTGAAGTTAAACAATCGCTTCGAGATTCCATTTAAAGCGGCTTCGCCGCTTTAAAAAAAACCTGTGCTATGGAGTTTTCTATTCTATCGTAGGGACAACACATTTTATTTTCCAGGCTGATAATATCTATTCTCAAATGGTTGTGTCAACATTATTCGGTTTCCCCTGGTGCTCACGTGAAAAACGATTTTGTAAAAAATCTTGATTTCTCTAAGCCTGCTTGTTATTAAAAATTTGAATGACAGGGGCAGCAAAGCACCGTTGACAAATCCATCCATCATGCCCTCAATCAGGGTTTCACGATACTGCCAGGAATTAAAGAAAGATTGAAAATGAAAAAAGGGTTGCCCAGCATATCATTGGCAATTGTTATGTTATCCTGCTGGGTCTGTGCATCCGCCATCGGGGCGGATATTGACCTCGCAAAAAAATCGACCCTTGAAACCATCCTCAAAAGAGGTGAGCTTTGGGTCGGATTCGACTCGGGCTACATGCCCTTTGAAATGACCGATCAAAAGGGACGATATGTCGGATTTGATATCGATATGGCCAAAGAAATGGCCAAGGCTTTGGGCGTCAAATTCGTTCCGATTAACACGGCATGGGATGATATCATTCCGTCTCTTACAACGGGGAAGTTTGATATCATCATCAGCGGAATGACCATAACCCAGGAAAGAAACCTCAAGATTAATTTTGCCGATCCGTATATTATTGTCGGTCAGACAATCCTGTTAAATAAAAAACATGCCGGTAAAATAAAATCCTACAAGGACCTGAACGATTCCCGATACATTGTAACCTCCCAATCCAGCACCACCGGTGAAGGGGCTGTAAAAATCCTGATTCCAAAATGTACTTACAAATCCTTTAAAACTGAAAATGAAGCCGTGAGTGAGGTTTTGAACGGCAGAGCAGATGCTTTTGTATATGACCTGCCCTTTTGTGCTGTTGTTATGGCCATGCAGGAGAAAGGCAAACTTTTTTTTCTTGACACGCCGTTTACCTATGAACCCCTCGCATGGGCTGTGAGAAAAACCGACCCTGATTTCCTGAACTGGCTCAACAACTTTTTAAGACAGATCAAAAACGATGGACGGTATGACAGAATTTACAATCGGTGGATAAAAAGTACGGACTGGATTAAAAATGTTCAACGACTCGACTGAAGGTGTCGAGTTCAAACCGACCGCCGCCATTTTTTTAAATAGTGTTTAACATTTTCCCCTTTGAAAAAGGAAGATACCCATGGATGTTAAAAAGAAGCCGAAGGTGATCGGAGAAAAACAAAAACGGAAATCCCATGAAACGGGCGCGGTTGAACTGATATGCCTCAAGTGCCGGCGCACCGAGATCCATTATCTGTCTACCGAAGAAATCCCCAAATGTTCGGACTGTGATGTCCGTATGGTAATCAGGGAAGTTTTGAGAGAAGGAAAGTCATACTGACCAAAACTTGAAAAATCATCAATCTTGGCCGCTAAATTGACAGCCAAAAACACCAACGGAGGAACGCATTATGAAAAAAAATTTTATTTTTGGAATTGCTGCGATCTTTGTCATGTTTTTTTGTCTCTCCACATCTGCACTGGCCGCCGATATCGGGCTTGCCAAAAAATCGACACTGGAATCGATCCTAAAGAAAGGTGAGCTACGGGTCGGTTTTGAAGCCGGGTACATGCCCTTTGAAATGACGAACAAAAAAGGACAATTCGTCGGCTTTGACATCGATATGGCAAAAGAGATGGCCAAGGCCATGGGCGTCAAATTCGTTCCCGTCAATACAGCATGGGACGGCATCATTCCTTCTCTCATCACAAACAAATTTGATATTATCATGAGCGGTATGACCGTAACACAGGAAAGGAACCTCAAGATTAATTTTGCCGATCCGTATATTATTGTCGGACAGAGCATCTTGTTAAACAAAAAACATGCGGGCAAGATAACATCCTACAAAGACCTGAACGATTCCAAATTCATCGTAACATCAAAACTCGGCACCACCGGAGAACAGGCCGTAAAAAGACTCATTCCAAAATGTACGTACAAATCCTTTGAAACCGAACCGGAAGCAGCCCTTGAAGTGGTTAACGGAAAAGCCGATGCGTTTGTGTATGACCTCCCCTACTGTGTTGTATTTATGGGCCAGCAGGGAGCAGGCAAGCTGGTCTTCCTCGACCAGCCGTTTACTTTTGAGCCCCTTGCATGGGCAGTTACAAAAGGTGATCCCGATTTTATGAACTGGCTGAACAACTTTTTAAGACAGATCAAAAACGATGGGCGGTATGACAGAATTTACAACAAGTGGATTAAGAGTACGGAATGGATCAAAAATGTTCAGTAGACTCGACCTATAACAACCGATTCTGAAACAGGCCGGCCGAACCTTATTTTACAGGTCCTGCCGACCTGTTTTTAAGTACGCCCAAAAAATCCGTTCCGGACAAATGGGGTTTATAAATTGAATCGACGCGCCTTAACCATTAAATACGGACAGATGAGGTTGACAGATGGGTTCACAGTTACTCGCAAATCGCCTAAAAGATAGAAACTACTATTATGTCTGGGTCGGCGTTTTTTTTCTTATCATAATATCTATCCTCCTATCCCTTTATTTTTCTGCACGACAGATTGACTATACATGGCGATGGTATCGAATTCCCAAATACTTTGCCTATCAGGAACAGGTCGAAATAACGTCGGAAACAGATGGTGAAGTTGAAAGCATCTCAAAGAAAGGCAAAGAAGCTGTTGTCCGGATAAAAGGCCTCGAAGGGGTTGAATCGCATGCCGTCCCGGCAAGCGCTTTAGTGGTAGAAGAAGGTGATCAAATATATTACGGTGACCGACTGGCCGCTTATAAAAAGTGGCGGGTCGGCATCCTAATGCAAGGTCTGTGGCTTACGTTAAAGGTCAGTATCATCGCCATTGTTTTCGGAATCCTCATCGGTCTGTTCACCGGCATTGCACGCATATCCTCCAACCCCGCATTAAAATGGTCCGCAATAACATATATCGAGCTGATTCGCGGATCGCCCCTGCTGGTACAAATTTTTATCTGGTATTTTGTTCTTGGAACATTACTGAATAATCTCCTTGCCACGCATGGGATTGACCAGATTCCTGCACTCTGGTTCGGCGTTGCAGCCCTTGCCTGTTTTACAGGCGCATACGTGGCGGAAATGGTAAGGGCCGGTATACAGTCCATTCATCGGGGACAGACCGAAGCGGCCCGATCGCTGGGCATGACCTACGTTAAGTCCATGCAGCATGTTATTCTTCCACAGGCCCTGCGAAGAATTCTGCCGCCCCTGGCCGGTCAGTTTATCAGCCTCATCAAAGATTCTTCGCTGCTGGGCATCATCGCAATTCGAGAGTTGACAAAGGCGACCCGTGAAGTGGTTACAACCAGCCTGCAACCCTTTGAACTCTGGTTTGTATGTGCACTGTTGTATCTTGTTTTGACATTTTCACTTTCAATGTTATTACAGTATCTTGAAAGGAGGCAATTTGCGGTATGATCGATGTTAAAAATATTTCCAAAACCTTCAAAGGTCATTCAACGGAGGTTAAGGCGCTGGTTAATGTAACCGCTAAAGTCGATAAAGGAGAAGTCGTCGTGGTGCTAGGTCCATCCGGGTCCGGCAAAAGTACCTTTATCAGATGTCTGAACTATCTGAACGTGGCAGATGAGGGGAGTATCGTTATTGACGGTATCGATATCCTCGACCCCAAAACCGACATAAACAAGGTTCGTGCTGAAGTCGGCATGGTGTTTCAATCCTTCAACCTGTTTCCGCATAAAACTGTCCTTGAAAATGTAACCCTGGCGCCGATGGTTGTACGGAAAAAATCTAAAGAAGACGCCAAGAAGAAAGGCATGGAGCTGCTGGAAAAAGTCGGCATTCTGGACAAAGCCGATGTTTATCCGGACCAGTTGTCAGGTGGACAGCAGCAGCGTGTGGCCATCGCCCGTGCCCTGGCCATGGAACCTAAAGTGATGCTCTTTGACGAGCCGACTTCGGCACTCGACCCTGAAATGGTCGGTGAAGTTCTCGATGTAATGAAAAATCTGGCCCGGGAAGGTATGACAATGGTGGTTGTTTCCCATGAAATGGGATTCGCCAGAGAAGTGGCGGATAGAGTTGTTTTCATGGATGAAGGCGCCGTTGTAGAAGTCGGGACACCCGAGCATTTCTTCACAAATCCCACCCATGAAAGGACCAAGCTTTTTTTAAGCCAGATTCTATAAAATACAGTTGCCTGTGATCCTAAATTCTCATATGGAGTTTACATGCTCGTCTTATATGTGCTAACCTCTCGCCATACTGCGCCTTTAGCGTAATTCCAAAAAATATATTCCCATTGAACGCCGGCTGATCATCCGATATCATCTTTGATCAACGGGAAAAAAATTAACCCATCAAGCCTGACACTATCCAGAATTCATGAGGTGAACAGATGAATTTTTCGTCAATTCCGAGACCGTTTAAAAAAAGCAACGCCTATTATCTCTGGGTATGTGTCTTTATTCTGATCGTCTTGGGAATTACTTCATCTCTTTATTATTCTGCGCTTAAAATCGACTATGTATGGAGATGGTATAGAATTCCCCAATATTTTGTATATCATGATATCGTTGAAATCAAAGCGGATATAGCGGGAGAAATAGAATCTATCCAATTAAAAGACGAAAAAGCCGTTATCCGCGTAACCGGAGATGATGAAACCAAATCCTATACCGTTCCGACTTCGGATATTCGTGTATTTGAAGGCGATCTTATCTCTCCGGGGGATATACTGGCCACGTATAAAAAGTGGCGTATTGGTATTTTAATGGAAGGGCTGTGGCTGACCTTAAAGGTCAGCGTAATAGCGATTGTTTTTGGAATTTTCATTGGTCTGTTCACCGGCATTGCACGCATATCCTCCAACCCTGCATTAAAATGGTCTGCAATCACCTATATTGAGTTTATCCGAGGTTCTCCTCTGCTGGTACAAATCTTTATCTGGTATTTTGTTTTGGGGACCCTGATCAATAATGTCCTCGCCATACAGGGAATCGCTCAGATTCCTCCACTGTGGTTCGGGGTCGCAGCCCTTGCCTTTTTTACAGGGGCGTATGTTGCGGAAATGGTACGGGCCGGCATCCAATCCATTCATTTCGGTCAAACTGAAGCCGCCCAATCTTTGGGCATGACCTATATTCAGTCTATGCGGTATATTATTCTGCCTCAGGCCCTGCGAAGAATCCTTCCCCCCCTTGCCGGTCAATTCATCAGCCTCATAAAAGATTCATCTTTGCTTGGTATTATTGCGATCCGGGAACTGACCAAGGCAACACGCGAAGTTATTACCACCAGCCTTCAACCGTTTGAACTCTGGTTTGTTTGTGCAATTTTATATCTTATTTTGACCTTTTCCCTCTCCATGTTTGTACAATACCTGGAAAGGAGAACAGAGATTACCTGATCGTTTGTTTCGATTTACCCTAACATGGATGGAGGCGTTGTTTACCACCCACGACCCCAATGGCGTCAAAACTCCATTGGAGGTTATCTGTTTTCGGTGATCATTCGAACCATCAACTCCAGGAAAGCTGCCGGAAAGTATACGCCGCAAGAAACAGTGCAAAAAGGATTAAAACGATCCATTTTACAACAAACGCTATGATTGAGGTTTTTCTTTTTTCTTTGGGCATTTGAACATTCTATTTTTAAGGTCTTTTTATTTTTTCATGGAATATTCGGGCAACGCCGATGCCTTCTTCCTCGACTTCGGAAATTTCCTGAGACATTTTTTGTCTTCCCGAATAATTGCACAGACTTTCCGGTTATGAAGCTCTTTACAGTTATCGTGATTGTACAAAGGGCATTCTGGATATTGCTTAGACATTTCGATTCTTTTTGTCCATAAACCGGGTATTTATCCTAACATAGATAGACAACAGGGCCGGCATTAATAAAAATATTATTATTGGTTTATTCCCCATATAACGGGCCATTCTGAAAGGCATTGGAAGCTGCATCCAAAGATTATGACAAAATTCCCCGATTGTTTACGATCAATCAGGGTTAAACATTAGGGTTTATTGTCTTTAAAAATTCTCGAATCATCAAAGCCGCACTTGCCCCCTCACCTGCGGCACTTGCCACTTGCTTGGTGCTCTTGTCTCGCACGTCCCCTGCAGCAAAAATCCCGGGTATACTCGTCTCCAATATGTGAGGGTCTCGATCATCATAACCCTTTGGCCGCTGACCACCATGCAGCAGGTCGTGGCCGGTTACCACAAAGCCCCATCGATCCAGCCGAACCTGGCTTCTTTTAAGAAATCCGGTATTTGGGGTCAGTCCGATAAAGATAAAGGCACCGTTTACCGGCAATTCGTCTTCTGAACCGGTCTGATTGTTTATCAGCCGAAGTTTTTTAAGTTTAAAATCCTCCCCCACGAATGCTTTGACGTCCGTATTCCATCGCACATCAATTTTTGGGTTGCTGAAAACGCTGTCCTGGATGATCTGGGTGGCTTTGAATCGATCACTTCGCACCAGTATGGTCACATGTTCTGCAAACTTGGTTAACAGCAAACTCTCTTCGGCAGCACTGTTGCCGCCGCCGATGACTGCAACCTGCGCGCCGGTGTAAAAAGGGCCGTCACACGTAGCACAAAAATGCACCCCGGCGCCAAGATATTCATTTTCGCCGGGAACGTTCAGGCGCATATAACGACTTCCTGTTGTAATCAACACAGCCCGAGCGCTATACGTTTGGCCGTCTCCGGTTTTTACACAGTGATAATTGTGGTGCTGGTAGAGTTCTACGACCTCTTGGGCCTGCAACAACTCGACGCCGAATCGTTCGGCTTGCAGACGTAATCGCCGGGAGAATTCGATACCGGCCACGCCGTCCGGAAATCCGGGCATGTTATCCAGCTTTTCCGTGCCGGCAGCTTGTCCGCCGAAGGCTGCACGTTCAATAACCAGCGTGTCGATGTATTCACGCCCCGTGTACAGCGCTGCGGTTAAACCCGCAGGTCCACCTCCCAGAACGATCAAATCATAATGACTGCGACTGGCGGAGGTCTTTAATCCCAGTTTGGCCGCAAGTTCGGCGTTGCTGGGCTCCACCAGAAAAGACCCGTCAGCAAAGACAATGGTGGGGATAATGCGCTTTCCCTTGTTGGTCTCCATCACGAATTCTTCGGCCGCTTTGTCCGTTTCAATATCGATCCAGCTGTAGGGGATCTGGTGCTCGCCCAGAAACTGTTTGCTCTGCCGGCAATCCGGACACCAGTGGGCGCCGTAAACCGTAATCTCGGATTTTGGCATGATAGACCGCTTTGATTTCTTCACGTATCCTTCCATTTTTTTCTATTGAAGCTCCCGAAGTCCCGCAAGTGGGATTTCCACTGCGTTCCAACACCCTGCGGGGAATGTTCTGCCTTGCGGCAGTGCTTCGCAGCGCATGTAAGAAAATTAATCCATTTTAATATTCCCTCGCCCGGTTAAATGCCGCTTTGCGGCCCTCCTCCGGAGAATTTAACCGGGCGAGTTGTTCCAGTTCAAACCTTGCCGTCGGGCACGAATCTCATTCTGAACAATTGACGGATATCTTCAATAATAAGGTAAAAAGACGGCACCAGAACCAGCGTAATCACGGTTGCGAACAGAATGCCGTATCCTAAAGAAAGGGCCATGGGAATCAAATACCGGGCCTGGCGGGATGTTTCAAAGATCATCGGCGACAAGCCACCGAAAGTGGTCAGGGTTGTCAAAATGATCGGCCGAAAACGGTGAATACCGGCCTGATGAACCGCGTCGCGCCGGCTCATTCCGACCCGCTCCTTGCGGTTGGCAAAATCGATCAGCACCAGCGAATCATTGACCACCACCCCGGAAAGCGCCACCACGCCGAACATACTGAGCACGCTCAGACTGTAGCCCATGATCAGATGCCCGATCACTGCCCCTACGATGCCGAAAGGAATGGCCGACATAATGATCAAAGGCTGGATATAGCTGTTCAGTGGAACGGCCAGCATGGCAAAAATAACCACAAGTGCCACCAAAAGTCCTCGCATCAGGCTCTGCATGCTTTCCCGCCGGTCGGCCTGCCGGCCCTCAAAACTATAAGTCAGGCCGGGATATTTGTTTTGCAATGCCGGCAGGGTTTCAGATTTAAGCGGCTGCAAAACCATACCCGCCTTGCTTCTGGGCCGAACGTCGGCTTCTACCGTTACGATCCGGCGGCCGTTCCGACGATTGATATCGGTATAGGCCCGCCCCCGGTGTATGGTGACGGCAGATCGCAATGGAATTTCATTACCGGCCGGCGTCCGCAATATCATTTCTTCAAGATTGTACTCGGAAATCCGTTCGTCCTTGGGGAGTCTGACCATGACTTTGACTTCATTGCGCCCCCGCTGCTGCCGCAGGGCCTCGGCACCGTAGTAAGCATGCCGGACCTGTCTGGCCACTTCCCTGGATCTTAATCCAAGACTGCGGGCTTCCGGCTTGATCTGAAAATCGATCTGTTGTTTGCCGGGCGCAAAACCATCATCGATATCTTTTGCATTCGGATAATAACTTAGAGCCTCGGCAACCTCAACAGCGGCTTTTTCCAATACGCCAATATCTTTGTGACTGAGTTCTACGGTAATGGCGGCCCCGCGGCCGGGACCACCGGCATCGGATTCAAATAAAATTGATTCCAATCCTGGAATAACCCCCACCCGTTCCCGCCAGCGTTCCGTTATTTGCGCCGTCGACACCGGGCGTTTGTTCGGCGGCGTCAGGTAAATACGGACTTCGGCCTTGTTATCATTGATATTGGCGAAAATTCCTTCCATGAGTGTTTTTCCACCATTTTCAGCGACAACCTCCTGGGCCGCTTTGACCAGCATCTGCTGCACCTTTTCGGTTTTTTGAAAGGCGGTCCCGAACGGCAGTGTGGCCGTCACCATGGCATAATCGGATTCGATCTTTGGAAAAAGCTCAAATCCCATACGCCCGCTCTTCACATACCCGGCCACAATCAGCAAAACAGCAATACCCAAAGATGTCGTCACATATCGCCAGCGCAGGGCCAATCCCAACAATGGACCGTATCTCCGATTAACAAATCGGACAAAGGCGTTGCTGAATCTTTGCTGCCAAGCATGCATCCAGCCGAAAATCCCTTGACGCAACGGTTTCTGATGGCCGACATGGGCAGGAAGAATCAAAAAGCATTCGATCAGCGAAATCGCAAATACACTGATCACGACCACTGGAATTTGCTTGAAAACCTTTCCTAAAATTCCGGGAATGAAAAACATGGGAACAAAAGCCACCATGTTGGTTAATACGCTAAAAGTCACCGGCATGGCCATTTCTCTGGTCCCTGAGACGGCGGCGTTGAACCAGGAAATACCGCTCTGGTGCTGATGATAGACGTTTTCCCCAACCACGATGGCATCGTCCACCACGATGCCGAGGGTGACAATAAACGCAAACATGGAGACCATGTTGATGCTGACACCCATGGCCGACAAAACTAAAAGGGACCCCAGAAAAGAGATGGGAATACCGAGCGCCACCCAGAAAGCCAGCCGGATCTCCAGAAACAATGCCAGTAAGATAAACACCAGCCCCAGGCCCATACATCCGTTTTTGATCAACAGCCCCATTCGCTGCCGATAGACATCCGACCGGTCATTGCGAAGAACAACCGCCAAACCTGGGGGCAGCTCCTGGTTTACCGCCTCTACCACCTGTTTTGCGGCATTGGATACCGAAACCGGGGTTTGATCACCGACCCGGTAGACATCGATCATCACGGTGGGCTTGCCGTTGTATGTGGCGGCATTGTCTGTTTCTTCGAATCCGTCCTTAATATCGGCGATATCTTCAAGCAGGACCTGGGTTCCGTCGTTGGCCGTAATAATTGGAATCTTACCGAATTCATGCCCGTAATCCTTACGCTCCTTAACGCGGACAAGGATGTCGCCCCCGGGGGTTTTTACGGCGCCGCCGGGAAGCTCAACGGACGTCCTGCCGATCCGTTGGGCAATCTCCTCTAGAGTAAGGTTATAAGTCCGTAATTTGTCCTGGGAGATTTCGACGCTGATTTCATAATTTCGAACCCCTACCAGCTCAACCTGGGTGATATCCGGATCCTGAAGTAACCGATCCCGCAAATACTCGGCATATTCACGCAAAACCCCCTCGCTTTGATCGCCGTAAAGCGCCAGTGACACCACATAACGCTTTCTGGAAACAATCACCACCTGTGGCTTTTCTGCTTCTTCGGGGAAAGACGTAATCCGATCCACTTCACTCTGGATGTCCTGACCCAGCTTTTGCAGATTTTCGCCTTCGATCATCTCTACGGTCACCGTACCAACACCCTCTTTGGCAGATGCCCGGACTTCATTGACACCTTCCAAGCCTTGTACGGCTTCCTCTATGGCAAATATGATACCCCTCTCCACTTCCTGGGGGCTGGCACCGGGATAGGGAACGGTGATTTGGACCAGATCCAGTTCAAAGTAAGGAAAGACTTCCTTTTTGATGCGGTAGCCCAAAAAGAATCCTCCCACCAGGAGCACCAGCATGAGAAGGTTGGCTGTCACGGAATGACCGGCCATCCAGGCAATGGGCCCTTTTTTTTTGGAATCATCTTGCGGAAGGCTTTTCATACTAAGAATTTCCATCCTTTACTGCTTTTTCTCTCACAGGTCGGTCGCTCTTCATTTCAGATTTCAATGTATCGACTCGCACTGTCATTCCTTCCACAGGTGCAGGCAAATCCGAAACGATCAACTGTTCTCCGGGTTTCAGGCCGTCTTGCAGCAGGACGACGTCGGCATCACGCCAGACCGGACGTACCTTTCGAATTTCCAATGTTTGGTTTTCACCGACGATCCAGATACTTGAATTATCTTTCAAGGCCGACCGCGGAATTTGAAATACGTTGTCAAGTCTGCGGCCCAGGATTTTTACCCTGACATACTCGCCGATTAAAAGGGGTGTGCGATCCTGATTGGAAGAGTTGAAGCCGAGCGGATCAGAAACCTCCACCAGGATCCGGGCCATTCGCCCTTCGGTTGCCAGATCCCCCATCAACCGGATAACCGTCCCGCTGCATTCATGACCCCGGCCATAAATGATTCGGGCTTTGGAACCGGAATCGCCGGCTTGAACCGGAACGTCAATCCATTCGAGGCGATCCACCGGTAAGGATGTCTGGACTCTGTAAGCATCGGTGCCCACCAGTTCGGCCAGCGGTTCCTGGAGTGTTACCTGGGAGCCGCGATCCACTGACTTGGAACGCACCATGGCATTGAAAGGCACCGTGATATGGGTTCGCTCAAGATCAAGCATTGCCGCTTTTAGTTCGGCCTCTGCTGCCGACAGATCTGCTCTGACCTTGTTTAGGTGGGGCTGGCGTAGCGCCAGTTCCTTTTCCATATCCTGCGCCGGTTTGCCCTGGTTTAAAAGCTCCCATTCTCGCTTGGCCACTACTTGATGCCCCAACTCCAGTTTCAGGGCAAACTCGGCATCGGTCACTGTACTTCGCTTTCGAGCCAGAGCCAGCTCGTAATCTTGAGGATCGATCTGGATAACTCTCATGTCCTTTTTTAAAAACCCGCCTTCCGTGAATTCAGGATGAATCTCTACAATTTCTCCGGACACACGGGATTTTAGCACCATTTCCCGGGCAGGAATAACGGTTCCCATGGCTGTTACGATAATCTGATAGCTGGAAGGTTTTACCGTTTGAATCAGAACAGTCGGACTCAGCTTAACGGGCGGTCGTTTCCGGGTTCGGGGCGCACTGTTTTTCAGGTAAGATGCTGCACCTATACCGGCACTGAGTATAACAAGGGATAGGACAATTCTGATGATGGGTCGTGGACTTCTGGCAGGGTTCGGCTGTTTCTCCGGCAACATATTGTTTTGCTTATTATCTCCCATTTTCATTCCTGTTAGTTTTTTAAACTTTATTCCTCAAGGGGTCAGCGATTCCGTCCATGTTCCGCCCAGGGCTCGATAGAGACTGATGCGTGCATTCAGAAGGTTTGTTCGCTGCCGGATTAAATCCCTCTCAAGCCGCTGAACCGCCAATAATTGGGTCAGTACCGGCAGGTAATCGGTAAGCCCGTTACGATAGCGAACCCCTGCCTCCTCGAGGGCCTTGCGCGCTGCAGCCTCAACCTTTTCGAGCCCTCTGATGTGTTCCCGTTGCTTGGACTCGTTGACGAGCGCATTTTCAACTTCTTTTATGGCCGTTAAAACCGCTTGTCGGTATGCGGACAAATTTTCATCCACAAGCGCCTGCCTGCGGTCCACTTCCGCTGCCCGCCGATTTCCATCGAATATCGGTGCCGTCAAATTGCCCGCCAGGTTGAGGAGCCAGTTATCGAAAAGCACGTCCATATCGCCTTTCCCGTATTGGGCTCCGGCAGTCAGGCGGATTGCCGGCAGGCGATTTGCCCGAGCGGCCGCCACTTGCCATTCTGCCGCCTTCAGACGCATTCCGGCCCTTCGCAAATCCGGACGTGATGAGAGGAGATCGGCAGGCAGTCCGGTTGCCGGGATTTCGGTCGGTTCAGGCAAGCCGACCCGGCCGACTTTCAATTCAGCCTGTGGCGATTTTCCCAGCAAAAGCGCCAGTTCATGTCTCAGCACCTGTTCTTCGGCCTCAACCAGTGGGATTTCAGCCCTGATGTCTTCAACAAACTGTTTTTGTTGATAAACATCAAGGGCCGACACCATAGACATTCGAAATCTTAGCTCAATAAGCTCCAGGTATGTCAGGTTGACTCGAAGCTGATGTTCCAAAAGCCGTTTTTGCATCTGCTGGGAAATAATGAATGTCCAGCGCCGGGCAACCTCGGCCGCCAGTGTCATGGCCGCCGTATTCACTTCCTCCCGGGCGGCGGTCACATCCAGCAAGGCGGCTTCCCGATCGGACCGGATCCGTCCCCAGAGATCCAGTTCATAGCTGCTGATAAGACCCAGAGAATAGTCATCGCTCGATTCGGTTTTCTGAGATCCGTTGTCTGATCTTCGACGCTCATAAAAAGCATCGGCGGTGCCGGTCAGGTCCGGATAAAGTGCCGCACCGACCTGAACGGCCAATGACCGCGCTTGATTGAGGCGCGACCAGGCTTCTTTCAGGGTCAAATTGTCGGCCAAGGCTTCTTCGATCAGTCCGGTAAGTTCGGAATCATGGAATTCTTCCCACCACCGCCCCAACGGCTCGGTTTCCTTGGAATAAAGAGAAAAAGTTTCCGGAAGTTCACCGGCCGGCGACTGTCTTATCTGAGGTCTGAACGGATTGCAGGCTGTAAACAGAAGCAAGATGACCGTCAAACCGATAAATTCATTTATCCGATTCTTCATAGGTCTTTACCGGCAGCATCTATTGGATTTTCGTCAGGTATTTCTTACGATGTGTCTGTCAAAATATCAACAAATTAAATGAGGTTCTTCTCCAATTTAGTTGGAGAAGAGGGTTCGAGGATTCAAGGGGTCAAGGGTTTGTTTTCTAAAGACTTTATCAGCGCTTTGAGCATACTTTCAACTTCCTCCGTATCATCCGTAAGAGCATTATCCTTCTGCTCTTAAGTATTTCACTCGATTCCTTGGCCCCTTGACCCCTATAATCCTTTCAAAATTATCTTTCTTCCTTTGGGAATTCTGCTGTTATTGTATACATCTCTAAACAGAGTTCGTATGACTTTTTCCAGGCTTTCAAATCTTTGTAATTATTTAGCATTTTTATCCGCCTGTTCTGTGGAGGATCACTCGACCCCTTGCCACCTTGATTCATCAAATCCTTGACCCCTTGAACCCTCTGGGATCTGGGAGATAACTCACTTATTTTACTCTAATTAACTACAACTAATCGGGAGATGATCCTTAAATGATTCAGGTACTGATTTGGATGGTGTTGTACTCGAGAAATTCGGAATGGCTGTTTTCACGAACTATCCGGATTGGCTTTCTTCCGATTTAATATAGTCATCGATTCCCTTTCCAAGTGTATCGATCATCGTGCGAAAGCGATCCTCATTTGGTTCTAAAAGGGTGACCCGAAAGCCCTGCAAGTTCGTGTTAAAGGACGTCAGGGGAACCACACAAATTCCAGTGGCAGCCAGGAGGTAATATACAAACCGCTTATCCGGATGTATAGGCGGACCGGAAGTCAGTGTTTTCACGAGTTCAGCAACGGAGGGATCGGAAATGGGCAGGGTTTGCCGATGGTTCAGGAGGCCGTCTTCAAAAGCCACACTCATATACAGCGCACCGTTGGTCCGGTTTGCCAGCACACCGGGGATATCTTTGAGCCGATCGAAGGCGATCTGTGAGAACCTTTCGTAACGCAGGCGTCGTTTTTCCAGGTAAGCCGCATATTCGGGGTGCTGCAGGATGTGCGGAAGAGCCTTTTGGGGGAGGGTTGTTGAACAGACCTCAACCATTTTGGCGTTGAGAATGCTCTTGATATACGTTTCAAACTCGGGTTTTCTCTGAGCATTGTAAACTTCGATCCAACCGCACCGGGAACCGGGCCAGGGGAGTTCCTTGGAAATCCCCTTCATGGAAATAGCCGGAACTTCACCGATGACCGCAGCCAGCGGTTCGGTCTTCTGGCCGTTGAAAACCAGATTCTGATAAATTTCATCGGCGATGATAAAAAGGTTGAATTCTGAGGCAATATCAACAATTTCCCTGAGCAGATCTGCCGGATAAACAGCACCTGTCGGATTATCGGGGTTGATCAGTAAAATACCGGCCACGGCCGGATTATACTTGACCCGTCGCCGCAGTTCATGGACGTCCGGATACCAGTGGTTGTGCGGATCGAGAGGATAAGAGACCGGCGGCAGACCGGCGTGGGCTGCTTCGCATGCAGAGTGCGTCGTATAAGTGGGTGACGGCGTTATCACACGGGCGGTACGGCGTAAAAATCCATAAGTTTTGGTAATGGCATCTCCAAGACCGTTAAAAAAAATGATGTCGTCCGGGGTGATGCGGCAATGGCCGTTGCCGTTGTTCATGGCAACCAGAAACTCGCGCGTTTCGAGCAGTCCTTGGGTGGGACAGTAACCGTAGCTATCGTCTTCCATAACCAGCCGGGAAACAATCTTTTTCATCCAATCGGGGATCTTTTCACCTTTTGCCACAGGATCGCCGATATTTTCCAGATAGACGGAAACTCCCAGTTCTTGGAGTTTATCGGCGACCCGCACGATATTTCGGATTTCATAATTCAGTTCTTCTGCGCCAATGTGTACGATTCCTGTCCGCATGAGAGATAATCCTCCTTATTCTTCAAATAAAAAGGGCTGCCGGATTACTTTGCAGCCCTCTAAACTAAAAAGGGCTGCGGTCGATTGCCTGCAGCCCCGGTTTTTTTATAGGGAAATCAGATCATCTGCTCCCCTCCAGGACCGCAGGCCCGCCGGCAGCGGCTGCCGCAGCAGCGCCGGTCGCTCGGCATGCATTTTGGACCCTGGAAATGGAAGCTTGCATCATCTTGGATTTCCTTTCATTCTGGATGACCTCTTACCACGTCTTCGGGTATATGTCACGAAATTTTTTCGGAAGAACTCCGAACTAAACAGTGCCCATCCACAATGGTAAAATGGGCACCGTGCGTTTCCTATTCATAAATGAGCATCTTTTGTCCGGATCAAGGCCGCACAAGGGTTTATGGCGAGGCATACTCCCTGTATGCCGCAGCCAAAAACCCGCGGAGAACGCAGAGCCGGGCAAAAAGGGCCATTTATGGTTGGAAACTAAACAGCCTTTCCGATAACCCCTAACAGTTCCAAGCTGTCTTTAGCAAAAAGAACCGCAAACACCAGAAGTATTATCCCCAATAATCTGATGGTGTAAACGTAATTTCTGCTTTTCAGAAAGAACCGAGATTTTCCGACCACAACAGCCACCAACACTTTCGAACCCACAAGAAATACGTAAAAACCCAGTATAAAAGCAGATGCCGGGAAAATACCGATATGGAACGCTTTGAGCACCAAAGGTGCCCCAATGGTAAACCAGAACAAATAGGGAGCCGGGTTCAAAAAATTTGCGATGACACCTTTTCTAATCGATTGGGGCTTTGCTTGCTCCACATCAATATCAACGCCCTTGAAGGATATACCCTCGTAACCCAGATAAACCAGAAATGCGCTGCCCAGTAAAGAAACCACTCCAAGTAACGGCAACATGTTGGATAGCCGGGAAAGAACGAGTATCGTAAACATTACAATTGGGAGATCTGTCAGGACCGGTGCAATGGAAACTTTAATCCCTTCCTTTACGTCGTGTTTTAGTGTTTCGGAAATGACCAATGTCAGCAAAGGTCCCGGGGACAGCCCGGCGCTGAGGCCAAAAACAACTCCCGAAAACAGGAAGGAAAATCCGAGTGCCATGAGGTTGCTAAATTGCCTTTACTGATGCGTTGCGTTAGTGCCAAAGCAACCGTAGGAAAAGAACAGTTCCAATGGCTATCAAAAAACCCGGGAACAAGTCGACGCGCTCAAGTTATATGTTCATTTCGGTGTAGCGGCGTTCTTTTTCGAAGCTCACGAAAACACTCTGGCAGTGATCCGATTAGACACCGAATCATCCGATTCCATGTTGTACTCGTAAGCCGGCGGAGCGGAACTTGTGATGGTATTTCTGTCACAACATGTTAGACGTGTCAAGGCGGAAGCCGGTGAGGGAGAGAAAGTTCTGTCTTCCGGCAAGTCAAGCATATCCAAGAAAAAGGCTTAGAAGAAAAAAAACTCTTTGGGCGGTTTTTATTTTAAAATGTGTAAGATAAAACTTCCATGCCGAGTATTAACGTAATGACCCCCAACAGCCGAGTCATTCGAGATTCATCCGAATAAATACTCGCCCAAGCGCCAATTCCGATCCAAACCAAGCTAATTGCAAAAAAAATCCAATTCGTCATTAAAATTCTCCTCTATTGTACCTCTGGAATTAATATATGCAAATATCATGCACAAATTATTTTGTGAAGTTTTTTTCTTGGAATTCAAGTAGTTTACTTATTTAGAAGAGAAATAAAAAGAAATAATATGAAATATACATCATACTGATTGTTACGTCGTTTACATAGCTGCCCATTGAAACTCCCTGAAGCTATCAAAAATCCAACCGTTGCTGGATTCGACCTTAAGGATTGTACCTTTCGGTTGCCCAAGGCCCGATCAAAAAAAAGCAGGGTCATTGCTGACCCTGCTCTGTCCGCCTTGAAAGCCTCTTTTGTTTCAAGACATCATCCGGTTCGGAGAGCCATCAACCCGATGGGGTGCGGAGTCGTCCGAACCGGTTAAATATGTTCAAATATAAGGCTTCCCTATATGCCGTTATTAGACTCGGTGCACATCATTTTTTGCATTTTTATGCAGACGACCGAAGAATAAGATGCACGTACACCAGAGAAGCCATCGTTTAAAACTTATCAGATAGGTATCGAAAGCCCGCGGATATTTTTTTGCCCTGGTTTTCGATACATCACAAATGCCCATCCTGCTCGAGAATAGACAATCCGACGAGGGAATGACCTGTAAAGCGATCGTATGCGCTTTTTGAGGTGACCCGAGTCCTCAAATGTTTGGGAGAATCCGGCGATTCCGGCAGATTGTATCCCATGTTCAATATATCACCGACTTCCAGTTCTTTGAGTACCGGGGAATCTTCTTTTACCAGAATACACAGCCCGTTTAAGGGAATGTCTCGCAACTTGAATAGGTATGCCGCATCCATACCATTCAAGTGGAACTGTACGCTGTAGTATTTGTTCAATACGTTTCTTGATTCAGATCCCCATCCAGCGGAATTGTTCATGACAGTCTTTTCTTCCATGGTATCGACCTGCGATAATGAGGTTATTGACTATCGGATTAAACGTTCACGCCGAACTTTGCAGCGACTCGACGGCGTTCACCGAAGTCTTGCTGCAGGTTTGGCGCGTTCACTGCTGCTGTTTAAATATTAGTATATCAAAACCCGTATAATTTATATTTATTCATAATTTTGCGATTTTATAATGTCAAGTAAAATTATATGTAATTTATATATAATTCTATTGAATTAGAACATATTGTAGTTTATTAAATTAAATTACAACATATTGTGCATCTGCAAAAAAAGAAATCGAGTAAATTCCAATGGTTCAATGGATCTTTCCCTTTAAGTACCCCCATCACCCAGGTCGAACGTCCTCAATGGTGGTCTTTCGGCCATGGGAATGAGGGCGTACATGAGGGCTATTCTTTTATTCAAAGCACCCCCACCATGGGATATCATATCCACTGAATGGAGTCGGCAACCCACACCTTCGCACCCATCATTTCACGAACAGCCGATTCCACAGCGGACGACCCGCCATATAAAAAAGACGGTATGAAGTTGCTGGTACGCGATCCAGACATACTCAAATCCACAACAACTTGAAGCTTACGGTTTTTGAAATATTTTTGT